>JAGFJD010000206.1 GCA_024102975.1 Phaeodactylibacter sp.
ACATTTTGGGGGCTACTTGTGTAAAGGTGTGAAAGTGTAAACGTGTAAATGATTGGGAGCCAATTTCTTTTACACCTTTACACGCTTACACTTTTACACGGGCCAGAAAATGTCTAGTGGTGTGCTTGTCAAGCCTAAACCTAAACCGCTCACAATGCTCCGCAAAAATAAGAAATTTGTTCGGGCTTGGAGCAAGGCGGCGGCACAACGAAGGCCCGGCATTTTGGAATGCCCGCCGCCTGACCTATATTTGCCGGGTTCTTATAAGGCTCATTTTTGAGATCATAGCATTATTTATTAAACTGTGGAAGACACATTTGTTAAAAACAACAAATACATGGCAGCCGCCGAGTGGTTCGAAGACTGGTTCGACTCTCCCTACTATCACATCCTGTACAAGAACCGGGACGAATCCGAAGCGGAGGGTTTTATCGACCGGTTGCTGGAGACCCTCGAACCACGGCCCGGCGCCCGCATCCTGGACCTGGCCTGTGGGCGGGGGCGCTATTCCCGCCATCTGGCAGAAAAAGGATTCGACGTCACGGGCGTAGACCTCTCCGTACAGAGCATCACCTTCGCCCGCCGGTTCGAACGCAACAACCTGTCCTTTTTCACCCACGACATGCGCCTGCCGTTCCGGGCCAATTATTTCGACTACATCTTCAACTTTTTTACCAGTTTCGGGTATTTTGAAAACGAAAAGGACGATATTAAGACGCTGAAAAATGTAGCCGCCGGCCTGCGGGCGGAAGGCACGTTTGTCCTGGACTTCTTCAATTCGGCATACGTGATCAACCGGCTGACGGGCAGCGAGGAGAAGGAGGTCGACGGCATCCGGTTCAAATTACACAAAAGGATAGAAGGCCGGCATGTCGTTAAGACGATCGACGTTCAGGACCAGGGCAAAGACTGGCATTTCGAGGAGCGCGTCCGGTTGTTCACGCCGGAAGACTTCGAACGGATTTTCCGGGACGCCGGCCTCCGGATCCGGAAGACGTACGGCGATTACCAGCTTCGGCCTTTCCACCCGGAAAACAGCCCGCGCCTGATCCTGGTGGCACAACAAAACCATTGATGCTCAACGACCTGTTACAACTCGACCTACAGCTTTTTCATCTCATTAATGGCGAGTGGCACCATCCCTGGCTTGACGCCGTTTTGCCCCTGTGGAGGGAGAAAAAGACATGGCTGCCCTTTTACGTGTTGCTGGCCGGCTTCCTCTTCTTCAAATACCGCTGGAAAGGCCTCATCCTGGTGGCTGCAGTGGGGCTGACGGTCGGCCTGGCGGATATCGTGAGCAGCAAGCTGCTGAAAAAAAATGTGGGCCGCCTGCGCCCCTGCCAGAATACGGAGGTCAGGGCCGAAACCAGGTTGCTGGTTGGTTGCGGCCGCAGCTATAGCTTTACCTCTTCCCACGCCGCCAACCACTTCGCCATGGCCGCCTTCCTGGCCCTCACGCTGGGGCGTGCCTACCGCCGCCTGCGCTGGCCGCTCCTGCTTTGGGCGGGCAGCATAGCCTACAGTCAGGTATACGTTGGGGTCCACTACCCGCTCGATGTGTTCTTCGGCGCCCTGGTTGGAATATTGATTGCGTATATAATGGCAAAACTTTACCTTCGCTGGGACGCGGCGCGCGTTGATGCTTTCGGCTGAAAGCCTGCCCGCTCCTGACAGGGAACCCAAGGCGGGCAGCCTTTCAGCCGTCATGGCAGCCGCCCTGCTCAGGGGCGGAACAATCATTAACACATTACCTTAATGGCCATTTGGGAATACTTTCTGCTTTTTTTCTGTGTCCTCCTGGGCGGAGCGCTGGCGTTTCGGTTCTACGGCAAGGCGCGGACTTCCCTGAAGCTGGTGCTTTCTTTCAGCGGGGCCTACCTGCTGGGCATTACCGTACTACACCTCATGCCCGGCGCTTTCTCCGTGCCAGATGCCCCGGCAGGCCTCTGGATTCTGGCCGGCTTTCTGGTCCAGCTTTTTTTGGAACAGCTGACGCAAGGTGTGGAGCACGGCCATATCCACGTGCATGAGCACAGCGGTTCAGCCATGGCCCTGCAGGTCATGATCGGCCTTTCCCTGCACGCTTTTCTGGAAGGGATGCCCCTGAGCCACTACGACAGCTTTTACGCGGCGCAGCACGGCCACGCACACGGGCACCACCACCTGCTGGCCGGGATCGTCCTGCACAAACTGCCGGCTGCCTTCGCGCTGGTGTCGCTGTTGCTGCTTTCTCATTTTCGCCGGGCGACGGCCTGGATTTGCCTGGCCTTCTTCGCGTCCATGTCGCCTCTCGGCGCCCTGGTTGCCGGAAGCTTTACATTTTCCCCGGCGGCCATGGCCAACCTCCTGGGCTTCGTCATCGGTTCCTTCCTCCATATTGCCACGACTATCCTGTTCGAAGCGGATGACGACCGCCAACATCACGTTTCCTGGGCAAAAATGGGCGTGATCCTCCTGGGGATAAGCCTCGCCCTGGCGGCGGACTTGTTGTAGCGAACCCCGAACCGCGAACCGCGAACAACGAACCGCAAACCGCTCCCCCTCCCTCCGAAAACCGGATATCCTGCCATACCTTGACTATCAGAATTTTACTGTGGCGCCTCAATGTCTGCTGAACGTTAGATCGAATAATTTTGAGGTAAGGCTAGGTTAATTCCATTGAAAAATCGTTATTTTGGTCCACAGAACCGAATAAATTTTCCGAACCACACAGGCAAATAGCATGAAATTCGCATTAAAGGGGTTGCTTCTTAATATTATTCTCGCCTTCGGTTTTTTGCCGATGGTTTTTTCGCAGGCCACGCTCCGGGGCACTGTCAGCGATAAAGCTACCGGAGAGCGGCTCATCGGCGCCAGCGTGATCATAGATGGGACGGCTGACGGCACCGTCACCGACTTCGACGGCGTCTTCGAGATCCGGACCAGGGCCTCCCTTCCGCTAACGCTGGTCATTTCCTATGTGGGTTACGCTGCCCAGGAAATGGTCATAAACGACGTGAGCCAAAGCATCAAGGCTCAACTGGAAGAAGAGTCCATCACTACCGAAGTGGTAGAGGTGCGCGGCCAGCGGATTTCCGAAAAGCAGAAAGCGTCTCCATTGACCGTAGAATCGCTGGACGTGCTGGCGATCAAGGAGACGCCGGCCAGCAACTTCTACGACGGCCTGGGTACGCTGAAAGGCGTCGACCTGACAGCGGCCAGCCTCGGGTTCAAGGTCATCAATACCCGTGGATTCAACAGCACCAGCCCGGTCCGGTCCCTGCAGATCATCGACGGGGTAGACAACCAGGCGCCCGGGTTGAACTTTTCCCTGGGCAACTTTCTGGGCGCTCCCGAGCTGGATGTGGTGAAGGTAGACATCATACAGGGGGCGAGCTCGTCGTTCTACGGCCCCAACGCCTTCAACGGCGTCATCAGCATGGAGACCAAAAACCCCTTCTTCACCGAGGGGCTCTCCGCCCAGGTCAAAATCGGCGAGCGAAACCTGCTCAACCCGGAAATCCGCTGGGCGGACAGCTTTAAAAACAAAGACGGGCAAAAAACCGTCGCTTATAAATTCACCTTTTCCTACCTGCAGGCCGACGACTGGGAAGCCGACAATTTCGACGCCGTCGACGGTTCGCTCACTCCGGCAGGCAACCCGGGCGGATGGGACGCCGTGAACATCTACGGGGACGAATACATCCTCTTCGGCGATTTCACGCAGAACACCGCCAATTCCTTCAACGACGCCGCCGGGTTGGGAACCGTGCACCGCCCAGGCTACCGCGAAGCTGACCTGGTGGATTACGACACGCGCAACCTCAAAGCCCTGGGCTCAGTTTACATCCGCACCAACCCGAAACTCGAAGCGGAGTCGCCGGAACTGATCCTGGGCATGAGCTACGGAGCAGGAACGACCGTCTACCAGGGGGACAACCGCTTCAGCCTGCGGAACATCACGTTCATGCAGCCACGCGTCGAATTCAGGAAAAAGGACAATTTCTTCATCCGGGCCTATATGTCTAAAGAGGACGCCGGCGACAGTTACGACCCGTACTTTACCGCCCTCCGGCTGCAGGACCGGGCCCTGCCTGCCGGCAGCTACTTCAACCGGTACAAGAAATGGTGGGAGGACAACGGCATCGCCGATTCGATGATCATGATGGGATACCCGCAAGTCATGACCATCTATGACCCGGTCAACGACGAGGTCATCATCGAATTCGACCAGGAAGCTGCCGACCAATGGCTGGCAGATAATCAGGATTTTTTGAGTGAAGCCCATCAGAGAGCCAGGGCTTTCGTCAATGCGCCGAATGAAAATGAAGAACTGCCCGGGCGTTTCATACCCGGAACCCAAATATTCCGGGATACGTTCAATGATATCACTTCCACGTTCAACAACGAACAGGGAGGTACCCGCTTCTACGACCGTTCCGCCCTCTACCATATCCACGGCGAAAAGCGGTTCAATCCGGAATTTGCCGAGTTCATCCTCGGCGGAAATTTCCGCTACTACACGCCGGATTCCCGCGGGACCATCTTCTACGATTCCGCCGGCATCAAGATCACCAACTCTGAATACGGCGTGTACGGCGGGATCAATAAGACCTTCGACGGCGGCAGGTTTCGCACCAATATCACGCTGCGGATGGACAAAAACGAGAACTTCGACCACATCTTCACCCCGGCGGCCTCGGTGGTCTGGAAGCCCCGGCCCAACCACTACCTGCGGGTGAGCCTCTCCTCCGGCGTGCGCAACCCCACCCTGTCCGACCAGTATCTGTCGCTGAACGTCGGGCCGGCGATCCTGGCCGGCAACCTGACCGGCGCCGACAGCGTCATCACCCTGGAATCTTTCCAGAACTACCTCAGCGGCTTCCTCCAGCGCAGCCTGCTGGAATACTACGACATCGACCCCATCCGCCCGGAAAAAGTGCGCACCGTGGAAGCCGGATACCGGGCCACCCTCTGGAACCGCTTTTTTGTGGACGCCGGCTACTATTACAATGTATACCGGGACTTCATTGGCTACAACATCGCCATACAGGCAGAATTTGAGAGCCCGTCTTCCTTTCTGCCCGAAGACGTGCAGGTGTTCCGCTTCGCCTCCAACGCCCGGGAAAAGGTGACCACCCAGGGCTTTTCCATGGGGCTCAACTACTACTTTGCCAACTACTTCTCCCTGGCGGGCAATTACTCCTATAATGCGATTGTGTCCCAGTCGGACGACCCTATCATCCCGGCCTTCAACACGCCGGAACACAAGTTCAACATCGGCGTCTCCGGCAGGAATATCCAGTGGGGCAGGCTGAAAAACTGGGGCTTCAACGTCAATTACAAATGGATAGAAGGCTTCCTGTTCGAAGGGTCGCCCCAGTTCACCGGCTTTATTCCTTCTTACGGAATGCTGGACGGACAGGTCAATTACAGCATTCCGAAGATCAATACCACGATCAAGATCGGAGCGACCAACCTGCTGGACAATCAGGTTTTCCAAACCTACGGCGGCCCCCGCATCGGCCGCCTGGGGTATATCTCCTTTTTATACGAACAATAAAACTAACTCTAAATGTTACCTATGAAGAAGCTTAACTTTCTACTTCTAATCTTTGCCTTGTCCATAGCGTCTTCTCTGCGGGCCCAGCAGGGGCCTTACCTGGAGGCGCTCTACGATGTGCAGGTGACGCCGAACCAGATTTACGGCGTTAACGCGACCATCCTGCCGGTTCTGTTCCAAATGTCCAACGAAGCGCAACCCCAGCCACTGATCATGGACATTTACGAACCCGTGGGCGACGACAACGACGCCCGGCCGGTCATGCTGGTTTTCCACACCGGCAACTTCCTGCCTTTTCCGCAGAACAACGGGACCGGCGGTACCCTGCGGGACTCCACAGTGGTGGAAGTGTGCCGGCGCCTGGCCCAGAGAGGCTACGTCGCGGCATCCGTCGACTACCGCCTGGGCTGGAACCCGGTCGACCCCTCGCAGGACATCCGCAAGTTCTTCCTGATCAACGCCGCCTACCGGGGCGTCCAGGATGCCCGCACTGCCGTCCGCTACATGCGCAAGCTGGCCGTTGATGGGGGTAACCCCTATAAGATCGATCCGGACAAGGTCGGCCTGTGGGGGATCGGAACCGGGGGATACATTACCGCCGCCGTAGCCACCCTGGATGAGTACGCCGAGGTGGTCATCCCCAAATTCCTGATCAACCTGGGCGCCGGACCGGTGCCTATGGTCATTCAACAGGTCAACGGCAATATTTTCGGTACTTCAGTAGGCATTGTTCCTCCGGGTTATCCCGTATTGCCCGCCGGCGATACGCTCTGTTACCCCAATCACGTCACTTACAACGACGGCACGACGATTTCCTCCGACATCAGCATGGTCGTCAACAACGGCGGCGCGCTGGGCGATATCAGCTGGATCGACGAGGTGACCGTACCCTGGGTTTCCTTCCACGTCCCTACCGACCCCTTCGCGCCCTACACCACCGGTACCCTGACCGTGCCCGGCACGGGAGATCCTGCTGATCCGTCCGATGACTTTGCCGTGGTGGAGGTGTCCGGCTCTTACGACATTCAGGCCCGCCTGAGCGAACTGGGCATCAACAACCTGTTCGCGAACATCCCGGAAGGCGTCCTGGACTACAGCGAAGTGGCCGACAGCCGCAACGACGGATCCGAAGGGCTGTTCCCCTTCCCCACCGGCCAGATCGCCGATTCAGCGCCCTGGGATTTCTATGCGCCTGACAACCCCAACGTCCCGCCCAACCCGCCGCCCAACCCGGTGCGCGCCAGGATGTACTGGGATACCATTATGGCCTATGTCGGCCCTCGGGCCTGTATCGCTCTGGAATTGAACTGCAACTTCTCGGGAAGCTCCGTCAAAATGCTGGACGCCTCCGAGCTGAACCTGAAGCTGACGCCCAACCCCGCCGCTCACGACGTGCTGGTCAGCGCCGACCCGGAATACGCCATCCGCAGCATCGAGCTGTTCGACGTCAACGGCCGCCTGCTGCGCAGTTTCTTCAACGTGAATAACAACCAATTCAACCTGCCCAGGGAAGGCGCCTCGCCCGGCATCTATTTCCTGCGGCTCAGGTTTGAGGAAGGGGTGGCTGTTCAGAAGCTGGTTTTTGAATAGCGCCGCTGTTTCAGGCTGACATATTGAATACGGGGCAGCCTGCCCCAGTCGATCAGGATTTTCTTTTGTTACGGGCCGCCTGAAGGCAGCCCGTCCGAAATGAAGCAGCCCTGCCCGGAAATTTTCGGGCAGGGCTGTTTTTATTGGGTGGAACTCATAGGGAAACGGGTCAGTTTTCCTGTTCCCGCCGGTTGATCGCGGCGATGACATTCTGCACGCGCGTGAGCTGGAAAGGGTATTTCAGGATGTCTTTGAACAAATATTGTTCCTGAAGCTCCGGGTAAGGGTTCATGAGGCGTTCCATCAACGCGTCGTCCACGACCTGGGGAAAGCCGGTTTTCATATCGATAACGATGCCGGCTTTGCCTGAGGAGGCCAGGCCCGATTCCCTTCCTGTTTTTGATTCCTCCCGGAAAGAAATGTCGTCGATAAGAAAAAGATATCGCCCTTGCTCCAGGACGCGGGTGTAATACTCCCCTGCCCCCGGATAATTGGCCGCCCAGATATACAGGTTTTCGCCATCTTTCAGCGCATAAAAGGGCTGTTCCGGCGCTTTCCCGGCGCGGGCGAACTGGTAGCGGTAGGGCCCCCCCTTAAGGCTCAGGTTGGCCGGCAGGGGGAAAAAGTCTTCTTTCCAGAGCGCCAGGAAGTTGCGGGCTGCCAGCACGCCAGGCCCCTTTCGGCGCATTCCCTTCCCTGCCGAAGCCATGGCCCCGGCATTTTCTCCGAGCCTGCGTTGTTGGCTGTATTTTTGCAGGCATTGGAAGAAAGCGGCTTCCAGGCGGATCGCATGGCCATCGGCCACCTTTAGTTCTGTTCCGGATAATTCCACGGCGATAATGGTTTCTTCTTCCCCTGGCGTACCGGCGAAAGCCATTTCCAGCCGGATGAAGCCTTCTCCGCCCTTAGCCATTTGGTTCTCCCACAGGTAGAGCTCTCTGACCGCCGCCACCACAGGCTTAGCGCCCTCCTCCGGCAAAAGCCAGCTGTTCATCTGCTGCAACATGCTTTCAAAAAAACCGGATTCAGGAATGAGCTGCCGTTTGACGTCTTTGTTAGCTCCCCGGTTGACGATCCCCAGGTTGGACCGGAAAGGGCGGCGGTCTTCAAACGACTGCAGGAAAAAGCCGGCGTTTATGGACTCCCTGACCTGGTGAGTAGAGCCGATTATGCGGTAATCGTCCTGAGCGGGAAGTGCCTGACTGATCAGCACCATTATAACAAGCGTAAAGAGGTATTTCATATACGGGGGTTCTGTTGCATTGCCGGGGCCGCAGGTTAAATCTGTTGGCCAGTTAAGCGGGCCTGATTGGTTTTCAAAAATTAAACAGGGGGTTTGCCGTGATAGTCGACAGGCGAACTCTAGTCGCCAGCCGACATCACATCCCTTTATTAATATTTGAAACTCAATGAGGCCCGCTCTCCAGTTGCGCAGAAACTTCAATAGAGTTATTGCCCAAAGCAATTTTCCTTTCAAAATAAGGAATAGCCCCGAATTCGCAAACGGGCCGGCCCCCGGCGCGGAAAGAAATTGCCGAACTGTCGTCCGTTCTACAGCCCCAGCAGGAATTCCATGGTGTCTACCCCGTCTGCATAATCCCAAAGCTGCGGTTCCTGCGCCGTTCCGAAGGGATACGCCGGCTGGTTCAGCAGGCCACTCCGGGCGACGATGCACTGAATCTCTTCTTTGCGTTTTTCCAGTTCCTGTTCGAGGCCTTCCGGCGAGTCGTAGTACTCAAAATGCAGGGAAGCGATGCGGGACTGCAGGCTGGCGTCTTCCCGGAGGATGATGCAGCCGTTGGCTTTAAATGTCTCCTTGTTGAGCATATGGAGTGCGTAATTGTAATCAAAGTTGTTTTTGTATTTGTTGTGGAGGACGATCGTCCGGTATTCATGCAGGGCTTCCAGCAGAGGGTCGAAATCATACCCCCGGGGCACGTAGATCTTGGATACATTCCGGCAGCCCAGGCCGAAGTACCGGAAAACATCCTTGCCCAGCTCGCGCAGCTCTTCGGCGGACTCCTCTCCTGTCAGCACAGCGATGCCGTTCCGGTTCCTGCGGATGATGTGCGGATATTTCCCGAAGTAGGCTTCGAAGTAACGGGCGGAATTGTTGCTGCCGGTCGCAATGACCGCATCGAACTCCCGCAATTGCTCTGTAATGCCGAACCAGCTTTCCGCTCTTTCATCGAAGCCCGCCAAAAGCTTCAGAAGATATGGGAACAAGTACGGATCCTTATCGGACAATTTGAGGAGTGCCCGGTGGCCGGCGACGAATACGCAGAGCAGGTCGTGAAAACCCACCAGGGGGATATTTCCCGCCATGACGATGCCTACGGTCCTGGGCGGTGCCGCTTCCGGCACATCGTAGCGTTGGAGCCAGGCTTCCAGCTTTTCCCGCAGCAGCATATTTCCGGCAATGGAGGCAATAGCCTGCTGCTGGTTCCCGATGGTAAACCAGGGGTTGTGGTGGCTGGTGCGGTGCATCAGGGCGTCGAGGTATTCATCCTGCCCGCGCAGGTGGCTGCCCAGTTCAACCAGTATGTTTATGCGTTCTTTTAAGGTCATTTCTCCTGGATTGTCAGCGTTTCAGGGTGGTTTGGGAGGGGTAAATACGTAGAAATACGTAGAAATACGTGGAAATACGTGGAAATACGTGGAAATACGTGGAAATGCGTGGATATATATGGAAATACATGGCTGGAAACCTGTGTTCTTTTACACCTTTACACACTCTTCGTCCACCGAAGCTCCAGCGCAGGTGGATTCACTTTTACACGTCCCGGCAAATGTCCGGTAGTATGGTATTTCCTTTTTGCAACGCATGTCTAAGTATTTCTGGCCTTATTCCCTCAGCAACCGCTTGATCCCTTGAATTCCCAGCCTCCGCATCTTTTCAATATTGCGCTCCGGAATCTTTTCGGGGTCCGGGTAGTTTTCCAGAGCCTGCCCGACGCTTTCCTCCCGCAGCAGGTGCAGCATGGGATAGGGCGAGCGGTTGGTATAGTTTTCCGGCGCTTCCGGCTGTGTCCCTTCAAACTGGTAATCCGGGTGGAAGGATGCCACCTGAATGACGCCCTCCAGGCTGTTTTCCCGGATCAGCCATTCGGATTCCTCCAGGAAATCGAGATAATCCAGGAAATCCGGAAGCGCGTTTGGCAGGATGAGCAGGGTGGTTTCTGCTTCCTCTGCCGGCGTTTGGCTCAGGTACAGGGCCTCCCTGACCATCAGTTTGGCCAATGGGATGATGTCCGTCCCTTCATACACGACATAGCGGACCCTACCCGTGGCAAAGGGCAGCCGGGCGAAGGGGCAAAGGTTAAGGCCTACCACTATCTTTTCGAGCCAGCGTTTGGTCGCTTCGATCTCTTTATTCATTCTTTCCTTTATTCATTCATTCCTTCATTCACTCCTTCACTCCTTCACTCATTCCAACTCCCCCGTCGCCGCTTTCCGCCCGGCCACGTAACGGCGCCAGCGGTCCAGGGCGTCCTGAAAATCCACGGGGAGGTCAGAGTCGAAGTTCATCTCCTTGCCCGTCCGTGGGTGAACAAATCCCAGAGAGCGGGCGTGCAGCGCGTGGCGGGGCATGATCGTAAAAGTATTTTCTACGAACATTTTGTACTTGCTGAAAATCGTGCCTTTCACGATGCGGTCTCCGCCGTAGCGTTCGTCATTGAACAGGGGATGCCCCAGCGATTCCATGTGTACCCGAATCTGGTGGGTCCGGCCGGTTTCCAGCTTGCATTCGATGAGGCTGACGTAGTAAAGCCGTTCCAGGACCCGGTAATGAGTGACCGCCCATTTGCCGCCTTCTCCGTCCGGAAAGGTGGTAAATTTCTGCCGGAACCGCGGATGGCGGCCGACGTTGGCCTGCACTGTGCCGGTTTCTTCTTCCGGCTCGCCCCAGATCAGGGCGTGGTAGGTCCGTTCCACGGTATGGTAATAAAACTGCTTGGCCAGGTGCGTCATGGCGTAATCGGACTTGGCTACGACCAGCAAACCCGAGGTATTCTTGTCGATGCGGTGCACCAGCCCCAGGCGGTCCTGTTGATTGCCGTCCATCACGGGCAGGTTCTGATGCCCGAAGTGGTAAGCCAGCGCATTGACCAGCGTGTTGCGGTGGTGCCCGATCCCCGGGTGGACGACCATGCCGGCGGGTTTGTAGACGACCAGCAGCTCATCGTCCTCGTAGCGGATGTCCAGAGGGATATTCTGGGGGATCACGCGGGAGCCTTCGCCCGGGGGGCGGGGGATGACGATGGAAATCTCATCTCCGGGCCGGACTTTGTAGTTCGGTTTGATGTCCTTGCCATCCACCTGGATAGAGCCCGACTTGATGGCGTTCTGGATGCGGTTCCGGGAGGTCCGCTCCAGCCGGTCCATCAGGAATTTGTCGATACGGATCGAGCTTTGTTTCCTGTCGACTTTGATGATCTGATATTCGTAGTATTCGTCAGTATAATTATCTTGCATGCTTTTCCTGCTTTCCTGCCGGAAGTTCTTAAAATTAGGGAACAATGAAAAAACAGATTGGTTTCGGGTCGCTCTGTGTACACGGCCCCGAAGAGCAGCGGCACACCCGGCCCCACCAGCTTCCTATTTATGCTACCTCCTCTTTTTGTTTCGACTCGATAGAACAAGGGATGGAAGTATTTCTCGGCAACCAGCCCGGCCATATTTACAGCCGTTTCGGCAACCCGACCGTTGATGCGGCAGCCGGGCAGGTGGCCCGCCTGGAATCCCACGGTGCAGGATTCGAAGCTTCCGGGCTGCTCACCAGTTCCGGCATGGCGGCCATTTCCACCCTGTTGATGGGCCTGCTTCAACCCGGAGACGCCATCCTGACGCAGGGCAACCTGTACGGCGGCACGACCGCTCTGTTCCGGGAAATCCTGCAGCCGCTCGACATCCGGTTTCAGGCAACAGGCCTGGGACGGTTGGATCAGGTAGAAACCTGCCTGAAAAAAAATCCGGGTATCCGCTTGTTGTTCTTCGAAACCCCGGCCAACCCTACGCTGGATTGCTTCGACATGGCCGCCCTGGCCGAACTGGCACACAAATATAACTGTATTGTCGTTGCCGACAACACTTTTGCCACTCCCTATCTGCAACAACCTCTGCGATTTGGGGTTGATTTTGTCATCCATTCCACCACCAAATACCTGAACGGGCATGGCAATTCCACTGCCGGGGCGATCATCGGAAGAGACGAAGGGCAGATGCAGGAGGCCGTATTGCCCAGGCTGAAACTGCTCGGCACCAATTGCAATCCGTGGGACGCCTGGCTGCTGTACAACGGCCTGAAGACGCTCGAAGTCCGCATGGAACGCCACTGCCGGAACGCCCGCCAACTGGCCCAATGGCTGCACCGGCATCCGGATGTGGAGAAAGTCAATTATCCCGGACTGGAAAGCCATCCCGGCCATGAGGTCGCCAAAAAACAGATGCGGGATTTCGGCGGCATGCTCAGCTTCGAACTGAAGGGCGGCCTCGAAGCGGGCAAGCGGTTCATGAACCGCCTGCAGCTGGCCACCCTCACCCCTACCCTCGGCGATGTGGATACCCTGGCGCTGCACCCGGCGTCGATGTCTCACATCAGCGTTCCCCGGGAAGTGCGGCTGCAGTACGGCATCACCGACGGGCTGGTGCGCATCTCTACCGGCATCGAAAATATTGAAGATATTATTGCGGATGTGGAAGGGGCGATGGGGGGATAGGGCACACCGGAAACGCCAGGAGTGGAAATGTGTCGAAATGAGAAATGGGTTGAAATGCCATGGGCAAAACGACATTTCAATACACACCTAAAACGCCTCCCTCAGCTCAAACGCCTGCCGCAGCCGCTTGTAGAGCACTTCCGCCTCCGGGAAGCTCAGCGTCTGCTGGCCGTCGGAAAAGGCCTTTTCGGGCTGTTCGTGTACTTCCAGGATGACGCCGTCGGCGCCGGCCATGACGGCGGCCAGGGCTACCGGGCTGACGTACCGGCGCAGGCCGATGCCGTGCGAAGGGTCGGCGATGACCGGCAGGTGGGTTTTCTCTTTCAGCAAGGCTATGGCGTTGATGTCCATGGTATTGCGATAGGCGGTTTCGTAGGTGCGTATGCCGCGTTCGCAGAGCATGATGCGCTCGTTTCCGTTGGAAAAAATGTATTCAGCGGCCTGCAACAGCTCGTCGATGGTCCCGGAAATGCCCCGTTTGAGCAGGACGGGTTTGTCCACTTCACCAAGTGCGTCTAAAAGATTGAAATTCTGCGAATTGCGCGCTCCCACCTGAAAGATGTCCACATAGTCGGCCATATCTTCGATCTGCTCTACCATCATGACTTCAGTGATGATCCGGATGCCGGCGGCGCGGGCTTTTTCGTGCCATAGTTTTAAGCCTTCGATCCCCAGGCCGCGGAAGGAATAAGGCGAACTGCGGGGCTTGTATACGCCCCCTCTCATGATGCGGACGCCGTTGGCCGCCAGGTGGGCGATCGTTTTTTCGACCTGCTCTTCCGATTCGATCGAACAGGGCCCCGCCATTAGGGCAAAGCGGCCGGTGCCGATCTCGATGTCCTCCTCCAGCTTTATAATGGTATCCTCCACCCGCCATTTTTTGGAAACCAGCTTATAGTCATCGCTGACGCGGTGGATGTCCCGGACTCCGGGCAGGGTTCCGATGCTGCGAATATCGATTTCCTTTTTGCCGACGCCGATGACGTAATCGGCATACTGGGTGGAGACCTGGGTGGTTTTATATTGTAACTCCTTTAATCTTTCCTTGAGCTTTTTCAGCTGAGCGCCGGTGATGTTCTGGTCGAGTTGGATAATCATGGATCAGCGTTTGATAAAATTTTGGCAAACGGTTATAAATTGCCGGGATCAGGCCGACACTTCAATGCCCCGGATCGAGCGCACGAAATCTATTGTTGCCTTTTCTACATTCGCAGTGCCGGACAGGGCGCGAATGAAGGCGCTGCCAATGATGGCTCCGTTGGCGTACCGGCAGGCGGTGGCAAAAGTCTCGTGGCTGGAAATGCCGAAGCCGATAAGCCGGGGATTCTTCAACTGAAGGTTGTTTACCCGCTCAAAATAGGCCAGTTGTTTTTCGGTGATCCCTCCTTTAGCGCCGGTGATGGAGGAGTTGGCCACCATATAAATGAAGCCGCGGCTAAGCTCATCCACTTTCCGGATGCGTTCTCCGGAAGTTTGCGGGGTAATGAGGAAACTGATGCCGAGGCCGGCCGTTTCCACCATTTCGCGGTAATGCTGCTCATATTCATACAAGGGCAGGTCGGGAAGGATAAGGCCGTCGACGCCCACTTCCACGCATTTATCGAGGAAGCGCTGTTCGCCGTACTGCATCACCTGGTTGAAGTAGCCCATCAGGACCAGGGGGATATCCGTATTTTCCCGGGCCACCTTTATCTGCTCAAAAAGCAGAGGCAGGGCCATTCCGTTTTTCAGCGCCTGCTGCCCGCTTTGCTGGATGGTGGGCCCGTCCGCCAGAGGGTCGGAATAAGGCATGCCGATTTCGATGAGGTCGGCGCCGGCCTGGTCTAGCGCCAGGATGATCTTCCCGGTGTCGTTCAGGTTGGGATAACCGGCAGTGAAATAAATATTGAGAATATCCTGCTGCCGGGTGGCAAAGAGCCGCTTCAGCCTGTTCATGGTCAGTTTTTTTGATGGTTCTGAAATCGATCAAAGTGCTGGATGTAGGTGTCCAGGTCCTTGTCGCCCCGGCCGGAAAGGCAGATGACGATCACGTCGCCGGCCTGGTATTCTATTTTATCCAGGGCGGCGAAGGCGTGGGCGGTTTCCAGGGCCGGTATGATGCCCTCTTTTCGGGAGAGGAAGTAGGCCGAGGCCAGGGCTTCGTCATCGGTAATGCTGGCCGCCTCTGCCCGGCCGCTGGCGATCAGGTGGGCATGCAAGGGGCCGATCCCCGGATAGTCCAGCCCGGCGGAAAGGGAATAGGGCTCGGTGATCTGCCCGTCCGGCGTTTGCATCAGCAGGGTGCGGCTGCCGTGGATGATCCCTTTGGTGCCCAAAACGCTGGTCGCCGCCGATTCGCCGCTGTGTATGCCGTGCCCGGCCGCTTCGACGGCGATCAGGCGCACGCCCGGTTCGTTGAGGTAGTGGTAATAGGCGCCGGCCGCATTGCTTCCGCCGCCTACGCAGGCGATGATGGCGTCCGGGTTTTCGCGGCCGGCCTGTTCTTCCAGTTGCCATTTCATTTCCTCGCTGATCACCGACTGGAAGCGGGCCACCATGTCGGGATAGGGATGGGGGCCGACGACCGAACCGATGATGTAGTGGGTGTCCTCCGGATTGTTGATCCAGTCGCGGATGGCCTCGTTGGTGGCGTCTTTGAGGGTCTGGCTGCCGCTGGTGGCGGGTAGCACCTCGGCGCCCAGCATGCGCATGCGGGACACATTGGGCGCCTGCCGCCTGATGTCTACCGCGCCCATGTAGACAATGCACTGAATGCCCATCAGCGCACAGACAGTCGCGGTGGCCACTCCGTGCTGGCCGGCCCCCGTTTCGGCAATGATCCTGGTTTTCCCCAGCCGCCGGGCCATCAGGATTTGCCCGACGGTATTGTTGATCTTGTGGGCGCCAGTGTGGTTTAGGTCTTCCCGTTTGAGGTATATAGCTGCCTTGTAATGTTCTGAGAGGCGTTCCGCCAGGTAAAGCGGAGAGGGGCGGCCGACGTAATCTTTCAGCAACTGGCGGAATTCGCGTTGGAAAGCCGGCTCTTCCATCACCTGAACATACTGCCGCCGCAACTCCTCGACATTGGGGTATAACATCTCGGGAATGTACGCGCCGCCGAATTCTCCGTAGTATCCTTTTTCGTCGATGGCGATCATGATAGACGTGGTTTTAAGGCTGTGACAAACTGAGCGATCTTTTCTATGTCTTTGACGCCGGGTTCCTGCTCGAACCGGCTGTTGATGTCAATGCCGTAAAACTGGGGGTGCCGGAACTCAAGGATGGCCTCGGCCGCCTCCGGTCCGATGCCGCCGCTGAGGAAAAAGGGCGTGACGCCTTTGTAATTGTCCAAAAGGTTCCAGTCGAACTGCCGGCCGGTGCCGCCAAAACCATCCCCCTTCGTATCGAACAGGAAATAGGCGCAATGCGGCGTAAAGGGGGCCGCCTCGCTGAAGTCAAAGGCTTCATCTACGGAAAAGGCTTTGATCAGCCGGGCTTTGCGCATGGAGGTGCTCTCCCAGAGGTCGCGCAGCAGCTGGCAATATTCCGGGCTCTCGTTACCGTGGAGTTGCACGAAATCGAGTTCGAAATCGTGCACGTGGTTGAGGACGTCTTCCACCTCGGCATTGACAAATACGCCGGCCCGCTGCTTGCCTTCCAGCACGGCGCCTTCCTTTTTCAGCCACTGAGCCAGCTTCTCTCCGGCAAAACGGGGAGAACGGGAGTAAAAAATGAAGCCCAGCAGGCCCACCGGCAGCCCGGCCAGGGCTTTGATGTTGGCGGGATCCCGCATGCCGCATACTTTTATTTTCATGATCTGTTAATTTTTTCTGTAGCCATACTTCTAATTCCACTGGGCTTGCCTGCCGGGGAGGCCGTTGAACATAGCAATTTTTTTGAAAAAACTTCCGTGTATTTTTGAATGCCTTGCCTGACATTTTTTAAAGTTCAAGCCCAAGAGCCAAGCTTAAGTTCAAGAACGGTACCGCCCCGAATTTGACCTTGATACTTGCACTTGCGTTTGCACTTGACTGCAATCAAGCAATGGCATCTTTCAACAGGCCCTCAATATGCCGCACCTGGCGGATGAACTCCCGGCAGGCCCTGCCGGGGTCCGGCTGGCGCATAAAGTGCTCTCCGATGAGAAATCCCTGGTAGCCGGACATTTTGAGCTCTACGACGGCCTGGGGGTCATTCAGGCCGCTTTCCGACACTTTGACGGCTTCCGCGGGCAAGGCTGCAATCAGGTCCAGCGAAGCGGCTATGCTGACTTCAAAGGTTTCCAGGTTGCGGTTGTTCACGCCTATGGCGTCCATGTCCGGCGTGTATTTGTCCAGCTGTTCGCCGCTGTGCACCTCCAGGAGCACCTCCAGCCCCAGCGCCTTTGCCGCCCGGGCCAGCCGGGCCAGTTGTTCCTTCTCCAGGCACTCGGAGATCAGCAGGACGGCATCCGCCCCGATGGCACGGGCCTCGATGAGTTGGTATTCATCAATGATGAATTCCTTGCGCAGGATGGGGCAGAAATTGAAGCGGCGGGCTTCCGTCAGGTCTTCGTTTTTGCCGCCGAAGAATGTACTGTCTGTGAGGACAGACAAGGCGGAGGCGCCGGCCTGCATGTACCCGATGGACACCCGCTCCACCGAGGCGTAAGGGTTGATATCCCCTTTGGAAGGAGAGCGGCGTTTGAATTCGGCGATGATGCCCGATTTGTCCTCCCGAAGCAGGTATTTCTTCAGGGAAACTACCGGCGTATCGAAGTAAATGCTCTTTTCCAGCAGTTTGGCCGGGTAGAGCTGCCGACGTTCGGCCACTTCCTGCTTTTTATGGGCGATGATCTTTTCCAGGATAGTCATAATTACTTCTTTCAATTTATCAAATTCTGAAAAGCTTTCAACGCCTGTTTGCTTAGCAGGCTTTCTTTAGCTTCCCCGATACAATCTTCCAGCGGCTGTTCCGGTTTCAGGCAATGGATGGCCAGGCCGGCGTTGGCCGTGACGACGTCAAACTGGGCGGGGCTGCCTTCGTTGCTGAGCACGTTCCGGAAAATGGCGGCGGCCTCTTCTTCCGTTTCCCCTCCGTACAGGTCGTCCTGCGTCAGCCGGGGTTTGCCCAGGTCTTCCGGCGCCAGGATGGCGTCCCGCTCGTTGGTCCGCAATTTGAAAGGGCCGGTCAGGGAAACCTCATCGTATCCGTCGAGAGAATAAACGATGGCAAAGCGCCGGCCGGTTTCCTGCATGATGTACTGATACAAACGGGCCAGCTCCTGGCTGAAGGTGCCGAAAAGCTGGTGGCTGGGCTGCGCCGGGTTGACCAGGGGGCCCAGCATATTGAAAAAGGTCTTCACGCCCAGTTGTTTGCGGACGGGGACGACTTCCTTCATCGCCGGGTGAAAGAGCGGGGCATGCAAAAAGCACATATTAGAGCGATCCAGCTGCCGACGCAATTTCTCTATATCAGTAGTAAATTCATACCCCAGGGCCATCAGCACGTTCGAAGAGCCCACCGCCGAGGAAACGCCGTAGCTGCCGTGCTTGACGACCTTGTAACCCGCGCCGGCCACCACGACAGCCGACAGCGTGGAAACGTTAAACGTATTTTTGCCGTCGCCGCCGGTGCCGACGATGTCGATGGCTTCCGTGCCATTGAGGCCGACTGGTATGCAGAGCTCCAGCAGGGCGTCCCGGAAGCCCTGTAATTCCAGGATAGATACCGGGCGCATCTGAAAGACGGTGATGAAACTGGCCACCTGCATGTGGTTGTACTCGCCGCAGGAAATGCGCACTAGTACATCCCGGGCTTCCTCCCGGCTGAGCCGTTCGTGTTCGTATAATCGGGAAAGGAGGTGTTTCATGGTTTCACGGTTTTATGGTTTTATGGGTTCATGGGTTCACTGGTTCGCGGGATTCCGGAATTGTCGGAAGAATGCCGGGCACGCAGCTGGCAAAGAAGTTTTCCAGCATCCGGCGGCCGTGTTCGGTCATGATCGATTCCGGGTGAAACTGAACGCCGCGCACGTTGAACGCCCGGTGCCGCATGGCCATGATGGCACCCTGGCCGTCTTCCGCCGTGACCACCAGGCTATCGGGCAGGCTATCCCTACGAACTACCCAGGAATGGTAGCGGCCGGCCTGGAACGGCCGGGGAATACCCCGGAAGAGGGGTTCCTCCAGGTCTGTCGCCGTTACGGATGTTTCTACACCGTGGTAGACCTGAGCGAGGTTTTCCAGTTTGGCGCCAAACGCTTCCCCGATCGCCTGGTGGCCCAGGCAAACGCCGAGAATGGGCTTTTCCGGAGCATACCGCCGGATCAGTTCCGGCATGATGCCGGCTTCCGCAGGCAGCCCCGGGCCGGGAGAAAGAATGATGGCGCTGTATTCCGCTACCGCATCCAGCGGGATGGCGTCATTGCGCCGGACATCCACCTTGCGGCCCAGTATTTCCTGGATATACTGCACGAGGTTGAAGGTAAAAGAATCGTAATTGTCAAGGACAAGGACTTTCATATTACATGCGATTGCAGACTTGACAAGTTTCCAGGCTGCTTCCCGGAGAAAAACTTGTCCAATCTTTTTTTAAGGAACATTTAAAAAATAAGTTCGACGGGGTTGTGCAAAAAGGCCGAAAGTCGACAGGAATTTACAAGATGTAGTGGCTTGCGCCACGCAAGAGCACATATCCTGATAATCTTGTTAATCCTGTCTACATATAAACTTATTGCCTCCCCCCCCAAAATCCTACTAAATCAATTTTTCCGCTTCCAACAGGGCCTTTTTGAGGGCGCCCAGTTTGTTGTTGACTTCCTGGAGTTCCTTTTCTTCCACGCTGGCGGCCACGATTCCCGCGCCGGCCTGGTAGTACAGGGTGTTATCCTGGCTGAGGAAGGAACGGATAACGATGGCCATATTCATTTCTCCGTTGAAGTTGACATAGCCCAGGGCGCCGCCGTAAAAGCTCCGGTTCTGGTTTTCGTATTTGTCAATAAGCTCGAGGGCCTTGTATTTGGGAGCGCCGGAAAGAGTGCCCGCCGGGAAGGTATCTCCGAATACCTGTATCGGGTTAGTCGTAGGTTCCAGCTCGCCCTCGACTTTGGAAACCAGGTGTATTACATGGCTGAAAAACTGTATGTCTTTCAATTCTCTGACTTGGACATTAACGGCGTGGCGCCCCAGGTCGTTGCGCGCCAGGTCCACCAACATAATGTGTTCAGCGTTTTCCTTGGGGTCTTCCGACAGTTCAAGCGCCTTTTGGGCGTCCTCGATGTCGTCGCCGGTGCGGCGGTAGGTGCCGGCGATGGGGTTGACGCTGGCCACGCCGCCGCGGACCGCCATTTGGGTTTCCGGCGAAGAGCCGAAGATGCGGTAACTGCCGTAATCGGCATAGAACAGGTAAGGCGAAGGGTTGATGGAGCGCAGTGCCCGGTAGACCGTAAAATCATCGCCGGAAAACCCCTGGGAGAATTGCCGGCTGAAGACGATCTGGAAAACGTCGCCCAACTGGCAATGGCGTTTGCCGATCCGCACCAGTTCCATAAATTGTTCGTCGGACAAATTGCTGGCCTCGGGGCCGTGCATACGGAAGGCGTGGGTGGCAAATTTCTGGCTGCGGATGAGCCGCTCCATCTCGTCCATCCGGGAGGCCTCGCCGGCCGGCAGGTTTTCCAGGACTATCAGTTCATCGCGGAAGTGGTTGATCGCCAGGATGAAACGGTACAGGTTGTACCGGATATCCGGGAGGCGGAACCGGCGCTTTCCGGGGTTGAATGTCAAGGTGTCGAAATACTGGACGGCGTCGAAGCCGGCGTAACCGATCAGCCCGTTAAAACCAGGGAAGGCCGTTTCGCAGCAGACATCGAACCGCAGCAGGAAATCCTGCATGGCAGCGGGCACGGCGTAAATGCCGTCGACAGGCCGTTCCCGTGCCGTTCCGTCCGGATAAGTTTCCCGGATGCGGCCCTGTTCTACCTGAAAGCTGCCGATCACGTCGAAGCCGAGAAAGGAATAGCAATCTTCCTTGCTGCGGAAGTCGTTGTTTTCGAGCAGGACCGGCTCGGTGAAATGGTCCCGGGCCCTGAGGAAGAGCGTGACCGGCGTAACCGTATCCGCCAGGAAACGGCGTACCCGGGTTTGGATGCTGATCTTTTTATCTGTTTTTGTTTCCATAAGTCAGTATAAGCGGCAGTCGATCAAGCAAGTGATGAATGGGGGCTTCTTTAGTCCGGCAACGCACCACGCGTCCAAAATGAAAGCGGCTTGCCGGGTGATCCGACAAGCCGCTTTTGTATGGAATTTTTGTTCAGGCCTAACAATAGCGCGTCACCTCACCCGGGAACCGGAATGTGCGTGCCACCACCACCACTTGCTTGAAAACTGAACAAAAAGCATTATTCTCTATTTTTTCAGACCTGCCAAAGATAAAGGGATTGCTTTCAAAAAAGCAAATCCTTTGTTGAAAAAGAACTAATTTTTATCCAGGATCGCTGCGGCAAACTGATCAACTGGCGAAACCTGAACCAGGTGCCAATTGTTTAAAAATCCGTATTTTCGCCCTCAAAAATAAAACCAATGCAAAGGATCATAACATTAATCGCAGCGCTCCTTGGCATCCTGCCCCTGCTGGAAGGCCAACAGATGATAAAAGACCCCCTGCTCGGCCTCCGGGTGGACGTCGTTTACCTCTCCTCCGACCTGCTGGCGGGCCGGGAAACCGGAAAGCCGGGCGAGGTTATGGCTGCACAATACATCGCCCACCGCTTCCAGGAGCTGGGGCTGGCGCCCAAAGGCGACGGCGGCAATTGGTTCCAGTCTTTTGATTTTAACTTTAAAGCCCACCCGCACGCCGAAACCGGAGAGCCGCGCACCGGCAAAAACGTGTTGGGCTACCTCGACAACGGGGCCGAACAGACCGTCATCATCGGCGCCCACTACGACCACCTCGGCCACGGCATCATGGGATCGCTCAACGCCGGCGACCCCGCCATCCACAACGGGGCCGACGACAACGCCAGCGGCGTGGCCGCCCTGCTGCGCATCGCCGAAGAACTGAAGGGCGGAAAAGCGAAAAACAACAACTACCTGTTCATGGGCTTCTCCGGCGAGGAGATGGGGCTGTACGGCTCCAAGTATTTCGCCAACAACCCGACCATCAACCTGGGGAAGGTCAATTACATGCTCAACATGGATATGGTGGGCCGCCTCAACGAAGAAAAAGTCCTGGCCGTGAACGGCGCCGGCACCTCGCCCGCCTGGAAAGAGGCGATCGAAAGCCTCTCCATCGGAGGCATCCAGGCCAAAACCACGGACTCAGGTATCGGCCCGTCCGACCACACCTCTTTCTACCTGAAAGACATCCCCGTCCTGCACTTCTTTACCGGCCAGCATACCGACTACCACAAGCCCTCCGACGACGCCGAACTGGTCAACTACCAGGGGCTGCTGCTGGTCACCGATTACATCCTTGCCCTGATCGAAGAGCTGGACGACAACGGCGAGCTGGCCTTCACCAAAACCAAGGACGAGGACGAAAGCCGCAAGGCCGCCGCCTTCAAAGTCACCCTGGGCGTCATGCCCGACTACGTCTACAGCGGCGAGGGCATGCGCATCGACGGCGTCATCGACGGGCGCCCGGGCGCCAAAGCCGGGCTGGAGAACGGGGACATCATTATCAGGATCGGCGATACCGAGGTGAAGGACATATATGGTTATATGGAAGGGCTGGGCAAGTACAAGACAGGAGACAAAACCATAGTCGTCGTAAAACGCGGAGAGGAGGTCCTGGAAAAAGAAGTGGAGTTCTGATATAAGATTTTCTGGATTCCGCCGCTTGTTGGAGGCTCCGGCAAGAACAGGACAGGATTGACAGGATTAACAGGACTGAAAAGGCCAGCTGTCATGCAGGGGTTGTGCAATAAGTACAGGCAGACAGGATTCACAAGATTTTCAGGATATGCAAGCCCTTGTGGCGCAAGCCACAACATCCTGTGAATCCAGTAAATCGGGTGCGATTCCCATTTGTGCCCCTTTGGCGTATCGCCTGGGGAAATGCCCTGAAATTGATGGTTCCATGGCTGCATTGGTCCATTGTTAGGCCGCCCGTGTCCCGACTTTTCAAAAATACAGTTCGCATGACCAACAAAGAAATTGCCAGACATTTCCAGCTCCTGGGCCGCCTCATGGAACTCCACGGGGAAAACCCGTTCAAAATCCGTTCCTACCAGAATGCCTACCGCACGCTGCGCTCCCTGGACAAGCCACTGGCGGACATGGAGGAAGAAGAGGTCGCTTCCATCAAAGGGGTTGGCAAGGCTATCAGCGGCAAAATCCGGGAGTTGGTAGAGAATGGCAGGATGCAAACCCTGGAAAAGTACCGGGAGAAAACGCCCGAGGGCATCCAGGAGATGCTCGGCATCAAGGGCTTCGGCCCGAAGAAAATCCTGGCGGTGTGGCAGGGTCTGGGCGTGGAATCCGTCGGCGAGCTGCTCTACGCCGCCAACGAAAACCGCCTGGTGGAACTGAAGGGATTCGGCAGGAAGACCCAGGAAGAACTGAAAAAGCAGCTGGAATACTACCAGCGCTCCAAACACCAGTTCCATTACGCCACCCTGGAAAAGGAAGCGGAACAACTGGAAGAAGCCGTCAGGCAAACCCTGCCCGGCGCCCGGGTAAACCTCTGCGGCGCCATCCGCCGGCGGACCAACATAGTGGAACGCATCGAGCTGCTCATCGGCTACGAGGGCGCGCTGGATGCCCTCTTCGGGAACGGGCTGTTAAAGGAAGAAGAACAAGCAGAGGGCTTCATACTGGCCAAAACGGCAGCCGATACGCCCGTGCGCCTGTACCAATGCCCCTCTGCCGAATTCGGGTCCCGCCTGTTTGAACTCAGCGGCCAGCCCGACTTTCTCGAAGCGTTCGCCGCCGCCAGCGGGGAACCCCTGAACAATAAACTGGCAGAAGAAGCCCAGGTGTTTGAAAAAGCAGGCCTGCCCTTCATCGCCCCCGAGCTCCGGGAGCAGGGCTGGGCGGTAGGCCTCGCCCAATCGGGGCGCCTGCCTCAACTGATCGTGGAAAGCGACATCAAAGGCGTCGTCCACGCCCACAGCACCTACAGCGACGGCGGCGCCAGCCTGCGCGACATGGCCCTCTACGCCAAAGAGCTGGGCTTCGAATACCTGGGCATGACCGACCACTCCAAATCGGCCTTCTACGCCAACGGCCTGCAGCCGGAGCGGGTATTTCAGCAAATGGAAGAGATCGACGCCCTGAACCAGGAACTGGCGCCCTTCCGCATCTTCAAAGGCATCGAAAGCGACATCCTCAGCGACGGATCGCTCGACTACGACGAAGAGGTACTTAAAGCCTTCGACTTCATCATCGCCTCCGTGCACTCCAACCTGCGCATGGACGAGGCCAAGGCAACCCAACGCCTGATCGCCGCTATCGAAAACCCATACACCACCATCCTCGGCCATCCCACCGGCCGCCTCCTGCTCTCCCGCGAGGGCTACCCCATCGACTATAAAAAAGTGATCGACGCCTGCGCCGCCAACGGCGTGGCCATCGAGCTCAACGCCAACCCCTACCGCCTCGACCTGGACTGGAGCTGGATTCCCTATGCCCTGGAAAAGGGCGTCCTCATTTCCGTCAACCCGGATGCGCACAGCAAGGAGGGCATCCACGACATCCATTTCGGCGTGCTTTCTGCCCGGAAAGGGGGGCTGACGGCGGAGATGTGCCTGAATGCGAAGGGGGCGGATGAATTTGGGGAGTGGGTGAAGCGGTGACTGATCTGGGGTAGGGGAAATGTATGGAAATACTCGTTAGCGCGCTAACCCAACCAAAACACTTCACTATTAACCAAAAACACGATTAGTATGCAACTTTCCAAATTTGCCATTGCCCGGCTTTGGGCCTTTTGGTAATCGGTACCTCCTGCCAGACGGCGATTCCATTTTCGGCGGCAACCTCTGGAATTACTGGGAGAGTACCATTTATGTGAACCTGGACAGCGGCTATGGCTGCGTGCTGGGGAGCTTCTACTTTGGCGCCTCCACCTGGCAACAATTCATGTATGTCTCGGTCACCCTGACGCCTTATGCGACGAACAGCTGTACTGCTGTCTGTTGATGCCGCGGCATGAATAAACGGCCGAATTTTTAGTTAAGGGCCACGGTCAAGTAGCCCGTCCAAAGAAGAACCCCGTGCTGTCCGGACAGCACGGGGTTCTTCTTTTCGAATATCTGGACCGCTCTAGGCAACTACCTCTTCCTCCCTGATCGGCGCCCTGAACACCACCTGATCGTCGAACACATCCAGCACGACCTGGCTCTTCGGCTTCACTTTGTTGAGCAGCATCTGTTTGGACAGTTCGTTGAGCACGCGCTTCTGGATGACGCGCTTCAGCGGGCGGGCGCCGAACTCCGGATGGTAGCCCTCTTCGGCCAGCCAGTCCATGGCAGGGGGCGCGATGGAAAGCTGTATTTCCTGGTGCGCCAGCGTCTGCTTCAATTCTTCGAGCTGCAGCTGGACGATCCGGCGGATATCCTTTCGGGACAGCGGGCGGAACATGATCACCTCGTCGATCCGGTTGAGGAACTCGGGGCGGACGGCCTGCTTGAGCAGTTCGAAGACCTGCTCGCGGGTATTTTCGATCACCGCCTCCTCTTCGCCCGGCGCCATGTTCGCGAAGTTGTCGCGGATGAGGCCGGAGCCGATGTTGGAGGTCATGATGATAATGGTATTTTTGAAATCCGCTACCCTGCCTTTATTGTCGGTCAGGCGGCCGTCTTCCAGCACCTGCAGCAGGATGTTGAACGTGTCCGGGTGGGCTTTTTCCACCTCGTCGAGCAGGATGACGCTGTAGGGCTTGCGGCGGACCGCCTCAGTGAGCTGGCCGCCTTCGTCATAACCGACATATCCGGGAGGGGCGCCGATCAGGCGGCTCACAGCGTGGCGTTCCTGGTACTCGCTCATGTCGATGCGGGTCATCAGGTTCTCGTCGTCGAAGAGGTATTCGGCCAGCGCTTTGGCCAGCTCGGTCTTGCCCACGCCGGTGGTGCCCAGGAAGAGGAACGACCCGACCGGCCGTTTGACGTTCGACAGGCCGGTGCGGCTGCGGCGGATGGCGTCGGCTACCGCTTCGACAGCTTCGTCCTGGCCAACGACGCGCTTGTGCAGGTCTTCTTCCAGGTGCAGGAGCTTCTCCCGCTCGCTTTGCAGCATTCGGGTCACAGGGATGCCGGTCCAGCGGCTGACGATCTCGGCAATGTCTTCCGCGTCAACTTCCTCCTTGACCAGCATTTTGGTGTCGGACTGCATCTCGTGCAGGCGGTTCATGTAATTGTCGAGCTGTTTCTGCACTTCGGGGGCCCTGCCGTAGCGGATTTCGGCCGCCTCGGTGTAGTTGCCTTCCCGTTCGGCCCGGGCGCTTTCTACTTTCAGGCGCTCCAGTTCCTCTTTGGCTTTCTGGACGCCGAGCACCACTTCCCTTTCGCTCTCCCACTTGGCGCGCAAGGCGTTGCGCTGTTCTTCCAGGTTGGCCAGCTCTTCGTCGATCAGGCTGATCTTCACTTTGTCGTTCTCGCGCTTCATAGCTTCCCGTTCGATCTCCAGCTGGCGGATCTTGCGCTCCACTTCGTCCAGCTCTTCCGGCATGGAGTTCATCTCCAGGCGCAGTTTGGCGGCCGCTTCGTCGATCAGGTCGATAGCCTTGTCGGGCAAAAAACGGGAAGTGATGTACCGGTGGGAGAGCTGCACGGCCGCCACCACCGCATCGTCTTTGATGTTGATTTTGTGGTGGGTTTCGTAGCGTTCCTTCAGCCCCCGCAGGATGGAAATAGCGTCTTCCACGCCCGGCTCTTCCACGAGCACGGTCTGAAAGCGGCGTTCCAGCGCCTTGTCGTTCTCGAAGTATTTCTGGTACTCGTTGAGGGTCGTGGCGCCGATGGCCCGCAGCTCGCCCCGGGCGAGGGCGGGCTTGAGGATGTTGGCGGCGTCCATCGCGCCCTGGGTCTTGCCGGCGCCGATGAGGGTGTGGATCTCGTCGATGAACAGGAAGATGCGCCCTTCGGCGGCGGTCACCTCATTGATCACCGACTTGAGGCGTTCTTCGAATTCGCCCTGGTATTTGGCCCCGGCGATCAGGGCGCCCATATCCAGGGAATAAATATCCTTGTCGCGCAGGTCTTCCGGCACGTCGCCGTCCACAATGCGATGGGCCAGCCCTTCGACAATGGCGGTTTTGCCGACGCCGGCTTCGCCGATCAGTATGGGGTTGTTCTTGGTTCGGCGCGCCAGGATGTGCAACAGGCGGCGTATCTCGTCTTCCCGCCCGATGACCGGGTCGAGCTTGCCGTTGCGGGCCCGCTCGTTCAGGTTGATGGCGTATTTGTTCAGGGCGTTGTAGCTGTCTTCGGCGCTGTGGGTAGTCACCCGGCTGCCTTTGCGCAGCTCCTGGATGGCCGCTTTTAGCGCCTTCTCTGAAACGCCGCTGTCTTTGAGCATCTGCGAGACGCTGTCTTTGGTGGCGATGATGCCCAGCAGCAGGTGTTCCAGGGCGACGAATTCGTCGCCGAACTCTTTGAGGTAAGTATTGGCTTTTTGCAACGCTTCCGTCGCGGTGCGCGACAGATACTGGCTGCCGCCGCCGCTGACTTTGGGGTAGGAATGCACGATGCTGTCCGTCGCCTGCCGGATCGCGTCGTAGTTGGCGCCCAGCTTCTTGAAAACGAAGGGCGCCACGCTCTCGTCGACCTCCAGGATGCCCTTCAGGAGATGGCCCAGCTCGATGGACTGCTGCTGCCCCTCCATCGCAAGTTGCTGCGCCCGTTGAACGGCTTCCTGAGATTTTATCGTGAAATTGGTTAAGTTCATTGTACTGGTTTTTTTTCTTAAGAAAGTATGAGCCGGGGCAACCTTTTTCTTTGCTTTCCCGCTTTTTGCCCCCCTTTTGTTACTCAAACTACGTACCATTGATGAAAAAAGCCAGTGCCCAGCCAATATGGCAGAGGTAATTGGAAGGGAATGCCAATATGGCAAGATCAAAATACAACAAATCGCTATCTTAGCGGCCAACCACACCACTAGACATTTTCTGGCCCGTGTAAAAGTGTAAGCGTGTAAAGGTGTAAAAGAAATTGGCTCCCAATCATTTACACGTTTACACTTTCACACCTTTACACAAGTAGCCCCCAAAATGT
>JAGFJD010000207.1 GCA_024102975.1 Phaeodactylibacter sp.
GTTACCGTACTGCGGGATGCCGAGCTGAAGGTGAAGGTGACGACGCCCTATGCCACGGAACTGACCAAACTGGAGGAAAAATCCCTGGTCAACTATCTCTATATCGGGCGCCCGCTGGTAAAATACCAGTCGCTCTACGGCACCAAGCCCCGCCTGCAACTGGGCGACAAATTCGCGACCACAGCGGATATCCCCCTGTTCCTGGAGAAGCATAAGATCAAAGTGCCGGAATCCCGCCACGGACAGATCACGTCTTCCCTCCGGGTAGACGGCGAAGTGACCATGGGCATCGTTCAGGACGTCAAGACCCAGCTCCGGAAATCCGGCCAGCTGAAGGTGAACTACTCCGCTAAAAAAGACCCGAAGCGAAGCAAGAACTAAAACGGCTTCCTTCACCTTTCATATCCTTCCGGCCCGGGAAGGGAAAAAAAGTGGCGCTTTGCTGTATGCAAAAGCGCCACTTTTTTTCGGACGGGCCACTTTCAAGTGGCCCGTATCTGTAAAAGAGAAAATCACCTTCTCTACTCCGGCGCGCAATATATGAAGCATTAAACGCCTGTCTATAACACTACCGCAACCGATCCATCGACCGTACCAGCTTCTCATCCTTGCTGATGAAACGGTAAGCCAGCAAAACCAGGATCATGGCTGCAATGGGCAGGTAAACGCCGATGCCGTCGTTAACGGGCTGCTCTCCGACATCGTTGCTGTTCTGCATGAAAAAGATGACACCAAGCACGACGCCGATCAGGTTGGCGATAAATGAAAAGATGCTCATCCTCATTTGCAGCAAGCGGTTGCGGTAGAGGAAAATGCCGGCAATGGCCAGGGCCCCGGCTACCGCAAACAGGGCCATCAGCGCGACCTGGTCCTGAACAGTATAGGCGGCGTCAGCAAAAATCGCGGAGCCTTCCACTGCCCGGGGCGTCGTCGCGAAAGGAACGCCAAACAAGGAGAGCGAAGCGCCGCCGGCCAGCAACAGAAAAACCGATTGAATTCGTTGTAGCATGTCTTTGTTTTTTATGTAAACCTGAATTGGCCAAAGGGCCCCGATACAGGTGCAGCGGCTGCAAATTTAGGAAAATTAACCGCAACTATTCTGGTGTTACAGCTTTGCGGTTGGCCCGATGCAGCGCATTCATGCGCGGCAGGGTGGAAATACGGTATGGATGCACGAAGAGAAAGGTGTATTTTTGCTCAAATTTATTAAAATCATCGCTGTTTGAACAACAAACCAACATCCTATCAACTCAGCTACTGGGAGCGGGAGAGTTTCTTCCGGGGCATCGACATAGCCGTCATCGGCAGCGGCATCGTTGGGCTTAGCGCCGCCCTGCGGCTGCGCGAGCTGGCGCCGTCCGCCCGCGTTGCTGTCCTGGAGCGGGGGCCGCTTCCCCTGGGCGCCAGTACCCGCAACGCCGGCTTTGCCTGTTATGGCAGCGTCTCCGAGCTGCTGGACGATATGGACAAGCAGGGCGAAGAAGCCGTCTGGGCCCTGGTAGAACGGCGGTGGCGCGGCCTGCAGCGCCTGCGCCGGCGCCTGGGCGACGAGCGCATCCGCTACGAAGGCCTGGGCGGCTACGAGCTGTTCCGCTCCGAAGAAACGGAACTGGCGGCCCGCTGCGCCGAGGCCATTTCCCGCTTCAACCGGCAGGCGCAGCCCATCACCGGCCTGGCAGAAACCTACCGGCTGGCCAACGGCCGGATCGGCGAATTCGGGCTTAAAAACATTACACAACTGATCTGGAATGCCGGCGAAGGGCAAATCCATACCGGCGAGATGGCCAAGGCCCTGCAGGAAAAGGCGCTGGCGGCCGGCGTTGCCATCTTCCACGGGCTGCCGGTAAAGGCCCTGGAAGAACAGCCCTCCGGCGTGGAAATCCATACGGACTACGGCTGGAGCTTCCGCGCCGGCAGCGCCCTCGTGGCCACCAACGGCTTTGCCCGCCGCCTGCTGCCGGAGCTGTCCGTGCAGCCCGCCCGCAATCAGGTGCTGATCACTGCTCCCCTGCCCCAACTGCCCATCCGGGGCTGCTTCCACTACGACCGCGGCTACTACTACTTCCGCAACATCGACAACCGCATCCTGCTCGGCGGCGGCCGCAACCTGGACGAGCAGGGAGAAACGACCGACGAATTCGGCACTACTCCCCTGATCCGCAACGCCCTCCTGCGGTTGCTGAAGGAAGTGGTCCTCCCCGGCCGGGAAGTGGCCGTCGACAGCTGGTGGAGCGGCATCCTGGGCGTGGGCAGCCGGAAGGCCCCCATCATCCGGCAGGTGTCGCCCCACGTCGTGGCGGCCGTCCGCCTGGGCGGCATGGGCGTGGCCATCGGGACGCTGGTGGGGGAAGAGGGGGCGGAGGTGGTGATGGGGAGAGAAGGGAAGGTGTAAAGGTGTAAGTGTATAAACGTGTAAAAGGACTGTCCAAAATCCAGACACTTACACTTTTACACCACACCACTAGACATTTTCTGGTCCGTTTAAAAGTGTAAGCGTGTAAAGGTGTAAAAGAAATTGGCTCCCAATCATTTACACGTTTACACTTTCACACCTTTACACAAGTAGCCCCCAAAATGT
>JAGFJD010000211.1 GCA_024102975.1 Phaeodactylibacter sp.
ACATTTTGGGGGCTACTTGTGTAAAGGTGTGAAAGTGTAAACGTGTAAATGATTGGGAGCCAATTTCTTTTACACCTTTACACGCTTACACTTTTAAACGGACCAGAAAATGTCTAGTGGTGTGGCCTACGTGCTCTACTGTGAAAACGCTATGTGTCCTATGTGGTTAAACAAAAGACCTAAACAGTTACGCGGGAAGCCGATCTTGCCTCTCTCAACACCCGGCGCTATTTCGCGTTCTATGAAATGGAAACTTACTTAAAAGCATAACCGGACCTATGAAATATACGGTAATATCATGCCTCCTAGCCGCAGCCCTGGCTGCCTGCGGGAGCCGGGAGAACCAGAAAAGCGACGCAGCCTCCCGCAACGAACCGGCCCGGCCGGCAACGATGGCATTCAGGCAAAACCCGCCCGAACTGAGCAAATACTGGTACCAGGGAGAAGCCGAGGTAAGCCGGTACGCGTTGGAACAGAACCGCTATGCTGACGTGCATCCGGGCGAAGCGGTGCTGATCTTCGTCACCGAAGATTTCCTTACGGACAAACAGGTGAAAAACGAGAACTATTCCAATCCCAACAGCACGCCTATACTCAAGATGAATATAGCCCGCAGGTTTCCCACCGGCCTGTATTCCTACACCATCATGACTTCGGTTTTCACGCCTACCCGGGTGGAGGAATTTCCCCAAACGCTGAAAGTAGCCACGACTACCCAGGAATGGTGCGGCCATACCTACCAGCAGGTCAATTTCCGGGATGGACAATACAGGAACACCCTGCACTCCTATTTCGAAAACGAAGCGGACCAGATAACCGAAGTGGAATACGCCGTACTGGAAGACGAGTTGTTCAACCGCATCCGGATGAACCCCGATGGGCTGCCCACCGGCAAATTGAAAGTGCTCCCCGGAACCGCAACCTGCCGCCTGCTCCACCTGCCCTTTGAACCCCTGGAGGCCGAAGCCCGCCTTGCGGAATACACCGGCACCCAATTTTCGGGCAAGGGGCTGCGCGCCTTCACCCTCCGGTATCCCGGCCTCGGCCGCACCCTGGAAATCGTCTTCCATCCCGAAGCGCCCTATATCATCGAAGGCTGGACGGATGCCCACCCCTCCCTGCGAGACGGCGTGGTGCGCCGGTCCGTTGCCCGCCGTACCAAAACGATCAAAACGCCCTACTGGCAAAAGAACAGGAAAGAGGATATGGCCCTCCGCCGGGAACTCGGCCTGGAGGGAATATAGTACCCGCGGAACAAATTTCCGGGGCGGTTGCTTAGGGCTGTACTCCGCTGCAAAAGGTAAAATCGCCTGGCGCAGCACCCCGAAGGCACAACACGCCATAAAAAAAACGGCCTGCCTTGTTCGCTACGTGGCAACAATTCCCTATTTTGCTGCCCGAAAGCTCATTTTTTCCCTCCCATGAACAAAGCGCCCCGCCTTCCGGCTGGAGCGCCCCTTTGCCGCCACCCTTTTTCGAACCTTGACATACCGGCCGGCGGCACCGTTGCGGAGACAAGCTGGAAAGCCCCTCCCGCAATTTCCGGTAAATCCAAATCCTGTATGACGAAACGAAAAACGTTGTTCCTGTTGACATTAGGGATGCTTGCGCTGATTGCAACCGCCCGTGCGGAAAATCCCCTCCAAACATGCTCTAATCCCGTGGTGCCCGCCCGGCTCCTGCCCGGCCCTTTTGGCATACTTGCCGGCGTCTGGGCAGCTAATGTGCCTGCCCTCATCCCTTTGGCGGATGTGCGCGCCGCCCTGCCCGCTATACCTGGCGCCGGCCTCCTGTTGTCCGGCCTGCCCTCCCGCGAAGTGCTTTTCACGGCTTACCTGCAACGGCTGGCCAATGATTACGAGTCGCAGCACATCCTCTACCGGTCTGTCCCCCTAAGCGATTGCTCCGGAATGTTCCACCGGCTGCTTCAACGGATGAAAGAAACCTTCCCTGGTTTTGCGTACCCGGAGGTAGCCGAAGCGCGCTCCTCCCGGGCGCTCGCCCAATGGTACTACGACCGGGCCGCCCTGCACGTCATCGATGATGCTGCCGGCAGCGGGCACCTGATCAGGCCGGGTGCCATCCTCTTCTTCGGGCAGGTGGGCAAAGCTTACCCCCACCCCACCATCGAACAACTCACTACCCCCGGAACCGGCATTATGCACATCGGAACGGTGGTCGGGGTCGAAAAAGACGAAGCGGGGAACACCATCGCTTACACCATGTTTCACGCCCGGGGCAGAGGCAAACCCGCCAGCCACACCCGGCACTACCTCCGCCATCCCGGCAACCCAGGCCTACCCGCCTTCGGCAACTGGCGCCAGCAGTGGCTGGCAGTGGCGTATATGGATACCGGCACGGAATAGGGGGTGTTGCCGGTCGTTGGTTGCCGGAAACCGGCAACAATCAACCAACAACGAACGACTCAGGGAAGCAAGGTAATCGTCGGCGGCGGGCTGGCAGAGATTGAACTATGGCTAAGGGTATACAACTCCACCTTCTGCCGCTTGCCGCGCAGCTCGATCATGCCCATGCGCCGGGGGTGATAGCCATTGGGCGGCAGGCTGAGCTTATCCATCAGGTATTTGGAAAAAAGGATTTTAACGCCGTATTCATTGCACATGGACTGAATCCGGGAGGTGGTGTTCATCACATCCCCTGAAAAGACGATGTCCTTTTTAATCACACCGATCTCCCCGGTAGTGACCGGACCACAGTGCAGGCCCGCCTTGAATTCCGGAACGATGCCGTAGCGCTCTCTGTACCGCTGCCCCTTGCGGTTGATGGCTTCCTGCATGCCGAAAAAACAACGGATGCAGTTGGCTTTCTGCAATCCTTTGTCCATCGTCCAGGACAGGATCACCTCATCTCCCACATACTGGTACACCTCGCCGGAAGTGTACAGTATGGGGTTGGTGATGTCCCGGAAAAAGTCGTTCAGCAAATTGAAGAACCGCACATGGCCCAGGCGCTCGGCAATGGTGGTGGAGGATTTTATATCTACAAACATAAAAATCCGCTCCTCCTCCCGGGGATGATGGTAACGGCCAAGCAGCATTTTGCGCAATACCCCGGGCCCGTATTTCTCGTGCACCTGTAAAGAAACAACCGTCAGGAAAGTGACGATGCTCCAGAGTACTACTGTTTTCAGGTAATAGGGCCCCTGCAGCAGGGAAGCCGTTTTCTCCAGGACTACCGGATCGTTGAAAGAACGGTGCAGGTGCTGGCTCAGAAATACGTCAAAGGCCAGAGCGCTGAAGGCGAAACTGAATACGGAGATGATGATGCTGTTCAGCAGCAGCGCCAGGCCGAACGGATAAGAACGAAAACGATCCCGCATGTAAAATACCAGCAAAGACCCGGCGAGGATGCCGCCGACAAAGCCCGTGACGGTGTTGCCCCAGAAAAAACGGGAAAAATCGTAAGCCTCCGTCCGCTGCAGGTAATCGTTGTTGGAAGCGGCATGGATGAAGTAGGCATCCAGGGCACCAATGCACGCCCAGGCTACACTGATGCCAGCCACCTGCCTCAACATCAAAGCTATCCGGCTCCTCGCAAGCGTTTTCATCTGGATCGTTTTTGAAGTAGCCATATTGCCTCGCGGATTAAATTGAGGTTGAACTTTGCGGCCCATCATTACTCATAACCGAAAAAGGCCAGAAAAGACATATTTCAACAAAAGTAAAGGATTTTAAATATCCTTTACGCCACATCTGCCAAAATCAGTATATTATAGCTCAGTAATCACTGCTCAGAAACCTTCTCATTATTATGCACGCCCGTTTGTTCCATATCGATACCGCCCTGGTCGCTCCCCGCACCGTAGCCCGGCGTTTCCGGGAAAACGAGGGCCAGGCCCTCTATGACCTCATCCAGGACAACCACAGCCGCCTGGAGGATCATTTCCCCAAAACCATAGAAGCAATCCGGGATAAAGAAAGCGCCGAATTCTTCGTCCGGGAAATGCTGGCCAACTGGCTGCTCCAGAAGGAATACGGTTTTGGGGTCTGGGACAACAAGAGCGCCGGCCTCATCGGCATGATACGATTGTTCCGCATCGACTGGCGAGTGCCCAAAGCCGAACTCAATTACTTTATCGATAAGGAATACGCCGGAAAAGGGCTGATGACGGAATCCCTCAAAGTGGCCCTCCGCTTCGCTTTCCACCAACTGCAACTGGAAAAGATCACCATCCGCACCGCTATGGATAATACCCCCAGCCAACGGCTGGCCCGCAAACTCGGCTTCCGCCGGGAAGGAGACCTTCGGGCCGACTTCAAAAAAAACAGCGGCGAAGTCATCGATGTCATGCTCCTGGGGCTGACCCGCGGAGAATTTCTGGGAATTTGAAGCGGAAGAGGCACTCCGGAAACTCCAGAGAAGGAGTGAAGGACTGAACTAGCGAATAACTGAATCCCCTACCCTTCCAGCCCCGGAAAGAAAGCATCGGGAAAGTGCTCCAGCTGATAGTCCGTTTCGCTTCGGTACAGGATGGAAATGATATCGAAACGGAGTTCCCAGTCGTGCCCGATGGATTCCATATAGGCGATGGCGGCGGCGACCATGAGCTTTTCCTTGCGGGCAGTAACAAATTCTTCCGGTTTGCCAAAAATGTCGGTGCCCCGGGTTTTCACTTCAACAAAAACGAGGATCTGCCCGTCCATGGCAATAAGGTCTATTTCCGACCGGCGGTAGCGCCAGTTGGCCTCCAGGATGCGGTATCCCTGCCCTTCCAGGTATCGGCGGGCCAGCGTTTCGCCCGTTTTTCCTAAATCGTTGTGACGCGCCATACGGATGAATATGCCCGGCCCGTGCTCCGGGAACGAAGCCGGCCGGGGACTAATATAATAAAAAAACCTCCTCCCGCCATGGCGGGAAGAGGCCATCCCAAATGCTTTTACCGGGCGTTCCGCCCAGCAGAATTATAATCAATTGCCAGTAGCCGATTTACAGAAATTCGTTGTCTACTAAGCCTTATGCAGACTGCTCCCTGTCCTGTTACAGGAGAAGCAGGCTATGCTCGTACTTTTTGGATATTTCTCATGGGAAAACAAAAAGAGCAAATAAGGGAGGGTAACTGCCGGTGCTTTTCGCGCAATACTGAAAAGGAGCTGTGCCAGGGCACAACCTTCATTTTGGATAATCCAAAGTTAAACCTTTAAGCACTATATACAAAAAAATATCAATATATTTTTTCAGCATATTTACCTGGCCCGCACCGCGCGGCCGGGGAAAGGCCGGCCAACGGGACGCGGGCCAGGTACAGCTGCTGACACTAAATAACGGGGCCGTTATTAACGCCGCCCCAAGTCGGGCACAGTTGTTGGTTATTACTGGTAATCAACCGCTTAGGTTCCCGGTTTGGAAATAACCAATTAACCAATAACTGACCCGGAACTTCGTTCCGGAGGCACTAAGGCGCGAGCACCAGCCGGCCGGATGTTTCCCCGAGAGGAGACTCCAGCTTGTAGACATAGGCCCCCGGCTTGCCGAGGCGGGCGGCCTCTACCGCCAGCTGATGCCGGCCTGCATCCAGTTGCCATTCCGCCTGGTGAACAACGGCCCCTTTGGCATCCCAAACCGATAACCGGACATTGCCGGCGCGGGGGAGTTCCAGGTGCAGGTAAGCGTTATCCCGGAAGGGGTTGGGAAATGCCCGGACCGCCAGAGCGCCGCCGGCAGGGGCAAGGAACCGCAGTTCGGCACCTGCCGCTTCTATGCCTTCGTATTCCCTGAAAGCCTGCGTTCCCTGGCCGAGCGCCAGCTTGTCGCCCAGCCGGCCCTCCTGTTCTGCCCTGAAACGCAGCACGGCCATCTCCCGCCCTTCTTCCAGCTCCAGGTTTTGCCCGCTGGCCCAGCTAAAGGCCGACCGCACGGCACCTGTCCGGTAGCCGCCGCTGCCCCCCAGGCCGGTGAAGCGGACTTCTTCCAGCTCCAGTCCGGGATGTTCCAGAACGAGATATAACCCAAGAAGTACATCCTGCTGCGCGGCCTGCAGCCGGACCTCTGCGATTTCGCCTGCCTGCAGGTACCGGTCTTCCACCTGTAAGGACAGGAGCCGGAAAGCAGAACGGCCCTGCACAGAATCCGGCGGAGACATTAAACTGGCGTCCAGGTCTCCCAGTTTCACGCCGATGAAATCCGCATCGGTACGGGAAGCTGCCAGATTGTCGATAACCAGCTCTTCCGGGAAGTCCACAGACAGGGGGTCCGTGGCCGGGAAGCTGAAACTCCTGACCACAAACCGCCAGGTCAGGCCGCCGGGAAATTCGGTCTCCTGCCCGAGCAACAACCGATGCAGGAACGTCATGTCATACATGTCTACGGTACCGGAGCGGTTGATGTCGGCGGCTATGAACTGATAGGGCGTATCCAGCGTGTCTACGCCCATGACGTGTTTGGCGAGCGTGATCAGGTCGACGGTGGTAATGCCGTCCCGTGGATTGCTTTGTTTTTCCGGGCGCAAAGCATAGGTTGCCCCGGTAGGCATATCATCAAAGGCATACAGGCCGAGGCTGTCGGTCGACACCTCGTAGGATCCGGTGGCAGTGGAATCGATGTGTACCTGCACGTCCGGCACTTCGTCGCCCTGTTCGTCGGCGATCAGGCCGGCGATCCTCGCCTGCAGAGTTCCGGGGGGCATAGGGCCGCAGACATTCTGGTTGTCCTGGACAATGGCGTAGGTAATGCAATAATCCCAGTTGCCGGCCTCGTCGCCCACCCAAAGCGCGACGATGTTGGTGCCCCTGTCGTCGCAGGTGAAGGTCAGGAAATCATCATCCGGAGGGGTTGTCTGGCCGGGCGCCGGCTGAAGCCCCAGCCGGAATTCCAGGTTCTCGTAGGCGGTACAGTTATCGGAACTGCTGCCCCGCTCCAGGTCGGAGGCCCACAACATGCCCTCGCCATTGGCCATCAGGGGGAAGGACACCCCGTTGAGGCAGACCACGCCCGGCGGGGTGGCGTCCACCACAGAAACATTGACCGAACAGCTGCTGGTGTTGAGGCATCCGTCTTTGGCAACGTAGGTCATGGTGTATTCCCCGACGGGCACGTTGGTGAAGGTGGCACCCTCCCCGAGGTCGCCCATAATCCGGACGTTGACGTCCGCCAGGCAATCGTCGACAGTAGACAGGGGCGGCATGGACACCGTGGCGCGGCAATTGGCGCCTACCGCTTTGACAATATCATCCGGGCAGGTGATGACCGGGGGCGTGTTGTCCTGGATTTTCAGGATCTGAGTGTCTTCCCAAATGCCCTGGTTGCCGCCGACCTGATAGGTACACCAGTCGATAACCCGCCACCGGCGGATGATCTTCAGGCAGGAATTGGCCGATGCGGTAAATACCCAGTCCTCGTAATTGTAGGCCAGCATTTCACAGTCTTCGTACAATGCCCTCGGCCGGTCATAGGGCGGAGGCAGGTCGCCCGGATCCAGGTCGTCGGCGGTAATGCAGTCGTTGAAGGTCGTGTCCGGCGGAAAGAGGATCACGACCGGCGTATTGTCGAAAATGTGAATGGTCTGGACACAGGAAGACATATTGCCGTAAATGTCGGTGGCTTTCCACGTCCGGAGAATGTACCCGGTGCCGCAGGAAGTGGTGTTGTCCACATCGGTATAGGAAATATTGGCTACTCCGCAGTTGTCCGTCGCCGTCGCCTGCCCCATGGCCGTCCAGTTGTTCAGCTGGCTGCAGGCTATGGTTTTGTTGTAAGGGCACCAGATCTGGGGCGCGAGCTTGTCTTCCACCCATACCTGCGACCAGCAGGAGTTCGTATTGCCGGCACAGTCGATCGCCTTGAGTTCTACGGAGATCAGCTGGCCAATGTCGCTGCAGTTGAAAACCACGGCGTTGGTAAATGGAGCGTAGGGCTGGTCCATCCTTCGGACTTTCACGGCGGCCAGGCAGTAGTTGTCATAGCTCCCTTCGTCGAAGGATTGAGCGTAAACCGTCGCCGTACCCGCCGAAGTCAGGGATACATTGAGTTGGTCGTCACACACGGCCGTGGGGGGAATGTAGTCCGTGAGGCCGCCGAAAGCCCGCAAAGGGCTGGCAGGCAAAACGCTAAGCGCAATAGCGAAAAGCAGGCTGCAGGGGAAAAGGCCTTGAATTTTCATAGGTTGTAAAAGTTTTGCTTATAGGTCAAATTCGTTTTATGCAATGCACAACAGGCCCATGGCTGGGGAAGGGAAGAAAATGCTATCGGGTAGAATGTCTTTTTTATGCTCAACGGCAATAGGTTTTGTGCATTTGGGGAGGACTTCCCCTTTAGGGGATTGAGGGGGGGCGGCAATGCACAAAACCAATTGCAGCGCAATATATTTGTTTGGGCAGCAACGAGGCCCTGTTACTACTGGAAAAAGGCGCGCCACAGCGCATCTCCGACAGGCGGAAGCCCCCGAAGATGCACCGTGTACGGCAATAGGCCAAACAGGTTGCATGCCACAACCCGTTGGTGTTGGTTCAATCGTCGAATTTTCTGAAACGATTAATTAACCTCTTAAAACTCTTTTAGAAAGTGGGAAATGGATGGGGGGAGTACATTTCGATAGGCAATATATGAAAAACATTTTAATCTAGCAAATGAATAATGGCGGGAACGTTAAAGAAAAAGCCTCCACCTTGACAGTGGAGGCTTTCCGGGATAAATGGGATAAATGGGATAAATGGGATAAATGGGATAAATGGGATAAATGGGATAATGGGATAATGGGATAATGGAATAATGGGATAATGGGATAAATGGGATATTACTTAATTCTATTTTGTCACTTTAATTTCCGGGTGTTCTGGAGTGCGGGCCTGACAAAAATCGGGGCCCGCGCTCCTGTTAAAGCAACAAAGTAGAATTACTGCAGGATCATCTTCCTCGTCAGAGCCTGGCCGGCTGTTTCGAGTTGGTAATACAGTACGCCGGTTGCCGGCAACTCGGCAGCGGAAATCCGCAGTTCATTGTATCCTCGCTCGAAATAACCTGACCGTTCGCAGATTACCTGGCCGGAGAGGTTGATCACCCGCAGGCGGGCTTTGCCGCTCTCGGGCAGCCTGAAACCGATGGCGGTTTCCGAGGTAAATGGGTTAGGGCGGTTCTGGTAGAGTTCCGGCACTTCCTGCCTGGCCGTTGGCACTTGCTCAAATTCAAGCCGGATATCCAGCGGCTGGCCGTCGGCATCATAAGCTTCCGCCGGCGTGGGGGCGCTGCCGGCCGAGATCAGCCGGCTTAGGGAATTTATCTTTTTCCGGGCGCGGAACACCAGGCGGAAGAGGACGGCGTTTTCATCTTCCGTGACGGCAGCGGCGGCTAATGTGCGGTGCCAGCTCGTGCTGATCTGCCCTTCGCCCGCCCGCTGCAGGTTGAAATTTTCCTCGCTCAGGCCGGGCAGGTTGCCGGTTTCCAGGCCCTCCCACTCCAGGTAGTCCGGGTCAAAATTCAGGCTGAACTGATACCCCAAAACTTCCCGAAGCCGGGCCGCCGTGAAGGGGACCGTGATGCGCTCTCCGGCCTCGGCCCGGGTTTCCGGCAGCCGGACCGCAAAAACGCCCTTCGCCTGGCGTACGCCCGCACGGGGGAGGCTGTTCGGCACCGCGGAGTTGTCCACATCGCCTACCTTGATGGCGACAAAGTCGGCCTCCATTTCGTCCTGGGCAAAGTTGTTGATGTTGATGATCTCCGGGAAAGGAGCGGCAAATGCATCCCGGGGGTCGGGGAAAGTGTACGCAGCATCGACAAAACGCCAGGAGGTGTTGCCGTTCGGGAAGGCAGCGTCCAGCCCGAGGATCATCTTCCGGAGGCTGATCATGTCCAGGGTGGAAACAGACCCGGACCGGTTTACGTCGGCGGCAATCTGCTTGTAGGGGCTGTCCAGCGGCTGTATGCCGAGTATGTGTTTGCTGATCAATACCAGGTCCAGTGTCGATACGCCGTTCAGGGGCCCGTCGTCCCGCCGGGCAACGATGGAATAATCGCCGCCGTAAGGCACATCCGGGATTTCGAAGAACCCATACTCTTCCGTGAAACCCTGCATGCCGGTGTTGCCGCTGGTGCTGACCATTACGCTCTCCACGTACTCCCCCATTTCGGTCTGCACATCGCCGGCGATCATGCCGGCAGCCTGCTGCGGGCAGGCGCCGCTGTTGTCCTGCACGGCAATCACGGTGACGCAGTGGCCGCTGTTGCCGGCGGCATCCGTTACCCAGAATTCCATCATCTGGTTGCCCCGGTCGGCACAGGTAAACTCCAGCTCGGTAGTGGCCGGGGGCGTCCCCGGCGTCCCGGTTCCGGCCCGGCGGATGGTGCGGAGCAGGCTGCCGCTTGCGGTACAGTTATCCGTGCTTCCTCCGTCAAAGGCGTCGGCATGAAGGATGGCCTGGCCGTCGCCGCCTGTGCCGGACAGGTTGATGGACAGGCCCACGATGCAAATGGGAGAAGGCGCCCGGTTGTCAACGACCTCCACGTTCACCTCACAGGTGGAGAGGTTGCCGCAGCGGTCCGTTGCGGAAAAGGTAACCACGGTTGTCCCCATGGGATACGTTCCGCTGGCGTTCGCCCCCCCTGTGGTTGCATACGGGGAATCGTTGGTAATGATCAGGTTCGGGTTGCAATCTACCGCCGTCACGGGCGGAAGGCTCACCATAGCTCCGCTGCAGTCGCTGGAGACGCCCCTGGTGATGTTCGGCGGGCAGTCAAGCACCGGAGGGTCGTTGTCTTCTACTTTAATGACCTGCACGTGCGAATAGCGCCCCCCGGCATCCGGGAATCCCGGGTCATAATCACACCAGTCGATCACCGTCCAGCGCCGCAGGATTTTATAACAGGCAGGCATGGAGATGTTGAACAGGTCGTCCTCGTACAGAACGGCCACATCGACACACCCCGGGGCCGTTATCCGGGGGCGGCTGAAACCGTCCGGCAGATCTTCAGGATCGGTGGCGGCGCCACACACGTCAACGGTATAATTCTCCGGCCAGATGATGTGATCTTCCCGCAGAGAATCCTTGACCACGGTGATGTGCTGCGAACAGGTAGCGCTGTTCCCGGATGGATCGAGCACCTCGAACGTCCGTATGATGTCCCCCGTCCCGCACTCGTTGACATCCACTTCCTCCAGCAGCCTCAGCTGCGCGCCGCAGTTGTCGGAGGTTATCGGATTCCCGAAAACGGAAAGGTCCGGGTATCCCGCCGAACAGTTGATAACCGTATCGGGAGGGCAGGTGATCTCCGGGGGGAGCATGTCCCGCACTTCTACCTGGGCGATGCAGGAGGAGAAACGCCCGAACAGGTCGCCGCCCGGAATCTCCCGCGAGGGGTCAACCGGCCCGGCGCCGGGGTCGATCTCATAAACCTGCAGCAACACCTCCACGTCCTCGCCGATGTCCTCACAGCAAAAACGAACCTGGTCGTCAAACCACTCCTGGTACCCCGGCATGCCGGAATCATCGCCGTTGGCCATATCGCACTGGCCGGCCTCGACCCGCCTGGCTTTGAAATATAAGGTTCCGGCACAATTGTCGGTGCTGCCTTCATCGAAAGTTGCCGCATAGGCCGCCCCGTATCCTCCGGTAGGGATAGACACCAGGGCAGCGTTATCGCAGATCGCAGCCGGCGCCTCCTGATCTATAACGTTGAGGGTAACTGTACAGACTCGGGTATTCTGGCAGGCGTCGATCGCCGTATATTGAATGGTATGGGTACCCACCGGCACGAAGGGATGGGGCCCCAGGCCCACCTGCCCGTAGGAGGTGTTCACATAAAATGTAGGGTTGTCGTCGCAGTTGTCCGTCAAATCCGGCGCGGGCAAAGTGACCCGCGCGCTGCAGGCACCCGGCGAGGTGGAGGCAGTAACCGGCGGAGGGCAGGTGATGAGCGGCGCAATGGTATCCACAACGCTGATCAGCTGAATCTCGGAAACCTCCTCGCCGGAACAGGCTTCCGTGACGGTCCAGGTGCGAAGCAGGTCAAAGGTCTGCGCCGAACAGGAGGCCAGGGTATCGTCCTCAAAGAATACCGAAAGGAAACACGCGCCGCCATTTACGATGGTATCCCCGTCCAGAAGCGGGCGGCCGGCAACATCCGGATCGGGCGGGCTGGCGTCGCATGCCAGTGTCGTGTCCGGGGGGAATACCACATCTTCCAGCCGCGGCCGCTCCAGGTGGATGGGCTGTATGCATTCGGAAGTGTTGCCGAAGATATCGGTAGCCCTCCAGGTTCGTTCGATCAGGCCGACATCGGGCCCCTGGCAGGGAAAGCTCATCATGGCGTCGGTATAGCTTAAGCCTATAAAGCCGGAGCAGTTGTCGGTAATGATGGGATAGCCCAGAGATGCCGCGCTGGTATCTGCCAGGCAACTGACCGTATCGGAAAGGCACGCGATCACCGGCGGAAAGTTATCCGCCAGCGTGATAAAACTGTTGCAGAACACACCGGAGGACAAATCCTCAACAGTAACCCGGAGCAATTGCCCGCCGTAGAGCATAGCGTCAAAGGAAACCTCGTTGGTGTCGGATATAATAAGGTTGCTCAGGGTGTCGCGCACCGTGATCAGCTTGTCGCCCGGGCAGTTTGAAGTACTGCTCAGCAGCAGGCCGGCATCCAGTTGCACCTCGCAGTCCTCGTCGATCACAATGGATAAAGGCTGAGCCGGATCGCTCCCGGCACAGTCCAGGGCACACTGGGCAAGCAGGCCGCTGTCCGCAAACCCAAAAATAAGCGCGAGCAGGGCCGCCCGCAGCAGCAGCAAAAAGGCTTTGCCGGTTGTGCCCGGCACCTCTCGTTCTCTGCTTTTTGTCAAGTGTTTCATCTTGATGTAGTTTAATTGTTACAAATAGTTGATTTTCAAACTTTCCGGTTCCCCTCGATTGTTGCCTGCTGCCTGTTGCGCCCGCCCCTAAAGGCCAGGCCGTGAAGCCGCAGGTTCGGCAAAACCATCCAGGGTTCAGCAGGGCCCAAAGGGGGCCTCTCCCCGTACCGGCCATTTGGGCCGGCAGGGTATCCGATCGGAAACCTGTCAGGAATCTTGGGAGGCGCCCCCGATGCCCCGGCAGCCCGGGCAGGGCAGCCCGCTGCCGGAACCAGTAAGGGGGCAGGACAAACAAACCCTGGTGTGCTAAATAGCGGGGCAGTTATTTTCCCGCCGGGAACAAAATGCCGTTGTTGGTTATTACTGGTAATCAACCGCTTAGGTTCCCGGCTTGGAAATAACCAATTAACCAATAACTGGCCCGTTATTTACTGCCGGCTGCCACACCACTAGACATTTTCTGGTCCGTTTAAAAGTGTAAGCGTGTAAAGGTGTAAAAGAAATTGGCTCCCAATCATTTACACGTTTACACTTTCACACCTTTACACAAGTAGCCCCCAAAATGTCC
>JAGFJD010000212.1 GCA_024102975.1 Phaeodactylibacter sp.
CGCCTGTATTGGGATCATAATCTCCGGCTGCATTATCGCTGTAATAAGTAAAACCGGAAGGAAGCTGGTCAAAGACTACAACATCCTGGGCTTCATCGGGGCCGGCATTGTCTACACGGATGGTGAATACCACCTGGCTGCCGATCATCGGGGTGGTGTTGTCCACCAGTTTGTTCAAAGACAGGTCGATGCAACGGATGACGGTACAGGCCGACTCGATGGTATTGCCGTAGGGCAGGCCGGGCAGGCCGTCGTACTGCCAGTTGTGGTGTTGCACCTGCTCGATGGTGGGTGAAGAATCTTCAAGCGGATCGGGGTTGACTACTGTGATGACTACACCGTCGTCACCGACGATGAAACCGCCATTGTACACGTTTTCCTCCAAATCCCACACGACCGGCGGGCAGAAGTTGTTGAGGTTCGCATTGGGGTTCGTCACTTCAAAGCAAATCTGGAAAATCCTGGTCCATTCGGTAGTGGAAAGGGTGATCGCACCATTGGGGTCGTTCAACTGAATGGCGCCGTTGACCCATTCCGGGGCACCGGTGAAGGTGAAACCGTTCGGCCCCAGGCCGGGGTTGAAGGTCGTGATCTCCGCCGGGTCGGGCATCGCCGGCCCGTATCCGCCCTGGAAGTCGCTGAATCCTATGAATTGCAGCTCACTGTCATCGTAGAAGAAGCGTACGTTCGAACCAAAGAGTTCCTGTCCGGGGGTGTCAGAAATATACTCGACGTCGAGGCAGTAGGTTTCTGAACCACAATCATAAGCAGGATTGACCAGGCGGACCGTCACTACCGGCCCCTGTTCCAGGCTGGAAACGGTGGGGTCGTCGGGCTCGCCGTCCATGTCGGGGTCGTTGTCCGTTGGGTCATCCGGGTCATCACTGAGGTCGCTGACCGGGTCGCCGTTCGGCTTTTCGCCGTTGGCAGTGGCGATGTTGATCACCTGTTCAGCTGCGAGGTCCGCCTGGGTGATGGTATGAGTAGCGGTGCAGGTAGTACTTTCTCCCGGCGCCAGGCTGAAGGGCTCGGGCAGGGTGCAACTTACCGAACCGGGATCCGCCAAAGGGTCGTCAATGGTTATGTTATTGATGAATTCGAAGCTGTTGTTTTCCACTGTGATCGTGTAGTTGATCACGTCCCCCACGTTGAGAATGAGGTTGGCACCCGGGTCGATCATATCTACTTTGGTGACAACCAGCCCGCCTTCTATTGGGTTTACTACTACGCCATCGCCATCGTCTTCATCATCCGGGTCGTCTTCTACGTTCATATCGCCGTCAGTATCGACGCCGTTATCAGGATCGGAATCGGGATCAATACCGGTAGCGGCAGTCACTTCGGCCAGGTTCACATAATCGCCGGTGGCGTTGACCGTAGCAGTGATCTCGATACTGGTACTGGCCCCTGCCGCCAGGGTGCCGACGTCCCAGTCTCCGGTAAGCGCGGCATACTTGCCCCCGCTGTTGTCACTGACGTAGGTAAAGCCGCCGGGCAGCATATCCCTGGCCATGACATTGACGGCGTCATCCGGGCCGGCATTACTCAAAGTCAGCATAAAGGTGACATCACTGCCGGTTATGGGCGCGGCTTCGCTAACTGACTTGTCCAAAGACAGGTCGATACAGCGAATGATGATACAGGCATCCTCTACCGGTGCGCCATAGGGCAGGCCGCTCAGGCCGTCATATTCCCAGTTGTTGTGTAGTACATTTTCGACAGTGGGAGAAGAATCCTCCAGCGGGTCCGGGTTGACCAGCGTAATGACCACGCCATCGTCGCCGGTGATAAAGCCACCGGCGAAGACGTCTTCCTCGAGGTCCCACACCACGGGCGGGCAGAAATTGTTAAGGTTCGCATTGGGGTCCACTACGTCGAAGCAAATCTGGAAAACTTTGGTCCAGGTAACAGTGGACAGGGTGATGGCGCCGTTGGGGTTGGTGAGTTGTATCGCGCCGTTGACCCATTCGGGAGCGCCGGCAAAGCCAAAACCGGCAGGCCCCTGAGCCGCCGGGAAAGTAGTCACATTCGGAGGCGAAGGCGCCACCTCGCCGTATCCGCCCTGGAAGTCGGTAAATGCCGTGAATTCCAGCTCACTGTCATCATAAAAGAAGCGCACGTTGGTGCCGAAGAGCTGCTGGCCGGGGACGTCGGAAATGTATTCGACATCCAGGCAGTAGGTTTCGCTGGCGCAGTCGTACGTGGGGTTGGCCAGGCGTACCGTGACCACCGGCACAGGAGCAGGAGCAGCCGGCAGGGCAATAACGGTCGGGTCATCCGGCGCCGGGGTTGATGGGTCGTCCGAGGCATTGTCGTTCACGGGGTTGCCGCCCGGATCATCGCCTGTCGCCGAGGCCTGATTGGAAAAACTGCCGGAGGCAAGGTCCACCTGCATCAGGGTATAGCTGGCGGTGAAGGTCGAATTATCTGACGCACCCGGAGCGAGGCTGGCCAGCGGGCCGCCGCTCACTGTGACGCCCGGTGTGAGGTCACTGACGGTGATGTTCGTCAGGGTGACGTTGCCGGTATTGGTTACGGTAAAGGCGTAGGTTATCGTTTCTCCTGCTTCGGCAATGCCATCGCCATCGTCATTCCAGGTACCGGTTTTTTCCAGGCTGATGCCCGAAGCTTGTTGTACCGGCATTACCGATACCCCATCGCCGTCATCATCATCATCGGGGTCATCCTCGACGTTCATATCGCCATCGGTGTCCACCCCATCGCCGGGGGTAGAGTCCACATCACTTTCATCCACAGCAGAAACTTCCGCAAGCGTGAGGTAAGGGCCGCTGGCGTTGACGGTAGCAGTTATATTTAACGTTGCCGTCGCTCCGCCGGCCAGCGTGGGGATGGACCAGGCTCCGGTTCCGGGCGTGTAAGTTCCCCCGCTATCATCGCTGCTCCAGGTGAAGCCGGCAGGCAAAGGTACCGATACCGTTATATTATTGGCCTGGTCAAAGCCATTGGCATTATTCAGCGCAACGGTAAAAATCACCGGATCACCAACCAGAGGCGTGGCGTTATCTACCGATATGTCGAGGGAGAGGTCAACCACCGGGCTGCCGCCGCAGTTGGGCGAGATGCAGATGTCCTCTACCAGTTCACCAAAGGGCGGAACAGTAGTAGCATTGGGATCAAAGTACTGCCAGTTGTACTGCACCACATTCTCGGTGGAAGGCTTGGAGTCAAAATTGGGGTCGGGGTCAACCAGCGTGATCACCACGCCGTCGTCGCCGGCGGGGAATCCGCCGTTGCCGGGGTTGAACTCCAGGTCCCACACCAGGCTGGGGCAGAAATCGTTGAGGGCAGCGGGGTTATCCACGCTGAAGCAGGCCTGGAAGAGCTTCGTCCAGCCGACAGTGGACACCGTAACAGGCGTCGCCCCGCTATTTGTTTTGGAGACCGCGCCGTTCACGAAGGTGGCGTTGCCGGCAAAGTTGAACAGCGTCGGGCCAGCGCCGGGAGCGAGCTGGACAGAGGGGGGTATGTACGGGTTATTGCCGTTCGATCCGGTATACCCTCCCTGGAAATCGCGGGTGTCGATTAGCGTCAGAATGCTCTCCTCGTAGAAGAAACGAAGGTTGATGCCGAAGATTTCCTCGCCCGGCGTGTCGGACTGAAATTCTACGTCCACGCAATATTCACCACTGTTACAATCGTATTGTGGATTGGCAAAGCGTGCGGTGATCACCGGCTGGGCGGAGAGGTAGAATCCTCCAAACCAGAGCAGGAGGGGAAGAACCAAAGCTGACTTGCAGGTTAAACCGTTGTTGGCTTGGCGATTGATAGAGGGTAAAAGTCGTCTCATTGTCCGATGGTTTTCGAAAGGCGCTGGATTGCCTAACTTTGTTTTTACAAATTCCTGATTGATTGATCTGTACTGATTGTATGTTTCTGGCACCGGGTAGAGCGGAACGGCTGCTGCCGCTGTTTTCCGGGCGCTGAATCTATGCTGGAAAAAACAGGGTTAGGGATACCCGGAAAAACCGAATACCCCTGTGTGCATATTTGTATATAATCGATATTCAGCCCCCCGAACCGGGGGCTGGCTGTAGCCACCCCGCTACGGGCAGCAGGCTGTGGCTTGGAAGAGGCGGTAACCTGATGGGCCAGAATGGCACCACTGGAATGGTTGATGGGTTGAATAGCGGATTGGGCCGCTGGCCGGGACTCCGCTGTCAATCGGGAACGCTGTGGAACTGCTGTCATACAGAACGGCGCCGACTGTTCAGCCGCCGACTGCTGGCCCGGTAATCCGAGGCCCAGGTTCAACTGCTGATGTATATGTATTTGGTTCGCATTGCCTGACGGCTGGTTACTTCCATCGACGGCCCGGGCGGGTTTCCCACTCACAGCCAGAAAGAGGCTGCTGAGAAACAATTGCAAAAAAAGCTTCCGGCGATACCCAGGCGGGGGTAAGGCTGAAGCCGCAGCCGACAAATAACCTTCCCGCCCTGCCGGTGTATCGGCATTGCCGGTACTTCGGGCAGCAGGGACGATAGCCAAGTAATTAGCCCAGTCGTTCATGTATGATCATGATTTGTTGATATAGCTGTCCCCTTTCGACAGGGGCCTTTTCCTGCGATCTTTGTGCTGTATGCTATGTCGAATGAATTATGTCGTCTTGGTCCGGGAACAGGAAGGGCTGAACAAAAAAGCTATTTCACCCAGGCGCTGCAACCAAAAAATGGCTGCTGCACCTGGGTAATAGCTCCTGTAAGCAGATTGTTATACCTGCATTCCTAACAAACTAGTTACAACCCAATTAACTTATGTACTATTCCCAAATCATATTTTCGTATGCGTCATCCGGGACTAAATGGAGCTTATGCTTCCTCTCGTCCCTGCGATATTCCAAAGGTAGCTCAACATTCCTCCGGCGGAGGGGACAGAATTTTGATTTTACATACCCCCGCGTCCGAAGGGCCTTTTTGTTATCGCACAGCTCATTGCTGAATATGGAATAAAGGTAAGGGTGGAAAGAGCAAGTTGCCGGGACAGTTTTTGAGTTTTACATACCCCCTCGGGGGAGGTGCGGGGGGGGCTGTTGTTTGTTGTTTGTTGTCTGTTGTTTGTTTCCGGTTTTCGGAAAGAAAGCCGTATCTTGTTGAATGTATATTAGCCCCGGAGCTTACATCCCGGCATCCACAACAGCAACGAATTCCCAACCATGACGACAGACAAGTACATTAAAAACTACATCGACGGCGCCCTGGCGCCCGCTGTTTCCGGCGCCTATCTGGACAACTACAACCCGGCTACCGGCAAAGTATACGCTCACCTGCCCGATTCGGACGACAATGACGTGCAGCGGGCGGTCGAGGCCGCTGAGCGCGCCTTTCGCGACTGGTCCGCATCGGAACCGCGCACTCGTTTCCGGTTGCTGATGCGCATTGCCGACATCATCGAACAGAACATGGAGGCCTTCGCCCGCGCCGAGACCATCGACTCCGGCAAGCCCCTATCCATGTCGATGAGCGTCGACATCCCGCGGGCGCAGTCCAATTTCCGTTTTTTTGCGACCTCCGTGCTGCAATTCGGTTCCGAATCACACCACATGGCGGGCGAAGCCATTAACTTTACGTTGCGGCAGCCCCTGGGCGTGGTGGGTTGCATCTCGCCCTGGAACCTGCCGCTGTACCTTTTCACCTGGAAGATTGCTCCGGCCCTGGCCACCGGCAACTGCGTGGTGGCCAAACCGTCAGAGCTCACGCCCATGACGGCCTATCTGCTTTCCAAAGCCTGCATCGAGGCTGGCCTGCCGCCGGGCGTGCTCAACATCGTCCATGGGCTGGGGCCCAAAGCCGGACAAGCCATCGTAGAACATCCCAAGGTGAAGGCCATTTCCTTTACCGGAGGCACGGCCACCGGCCAGCAGATCGCCAGGACGGCGGCGCCGGTATTTAAAAAGCTCTCTCTGGAACTGGGAGGGAAAAACCCCAATGTCATCTTCGCCGACTGCAATTTCGACGAAATGATGGTCGGAACGCTGCGGTCGTCCTTCTCCAACAACGGGCAGATTTGCCTGTGCGGCTCCCGCATCTATGTCGAACGGCCCTTGTATGAGAAATTCCGGGAGGAACTGGTCAAGCGAACCCAGTTCCTGAAGGTCGGCGATCCCTTCTCCAGCATAACGGACCTGGGCGCGCTGGTGTCCCAGCAACACCTGGAAAAAGTACAAAGCTACCTCTCCCTCGCGGAAGTGGAAGGGGGCACGATCCTCTGCGGCGGCAACCGCCTGGAAATGCAGGGGGAATATGAAAACGGATACTTCCTGCGCCCGGCGGTGGTCGAAGGGCTGCCGCTGGAGTGCCGAACCAACCAGGAAGAGATTTTCGGCCCGGTCGTGACCATTGCCCCTTTCGACACGGAGGCGGAGGCCATTGCCCTGGCCAACGGCACCCGTTATGGCCTTTCCGCTACGGTTTGGACGCAGGACATCTCGCGCGCCAACCGGGTGGCGGAACAACTGCAGGCGGGCATCGTGTGGGTGAACTGCTGGATGGTGCGCGACCTGCGCACGCCGTTCGGGGGCGTCAAAAATTCAGGCGTAGGCCGGGAGGGAGGCACCGAAGCCCTGCGCTTTTTCACAGAACCCAAAAATGTTTGTGTGAAATACGGTTAACCAGTCAAAGAAAATTGACCCCAACAAGATGTGCCCGCATTTTTTATTCTTCTCCACATCGCAACCAACATTTTCCACCGGGAAGCCTGTAATTTCCACCGGTTTATCCACAACTTCCCCGGCAGGGTTGTGGATATTTTTTTCGGCTCCTCCCGGCAACTTTTATGCCTGATTTCTTGCCTTTCCGGGCGAAACTTCGCAACTTTGTACGTTAGACGGTAAGACGGGCTCAACATGAGTTTTTCCAACCCAACTTTAGAGACTGAACCACAGCGTTATGCGTTTTTCCGCGTAGCGCGGTGCTTGAGAAAACCATCGACTAATCTGCTTCATCGCCACACTTGCCCAGGCCGGCAACGGAGCAGTTAGCTATCCCAGCTTGCAGCGTGTAAGTAGCAACAGGGTTTCGATCCCTGAACACAGGTATTAAGACGACGAACCACGCTTGCCCTGAAGCAGGCAGCTTTTCTCCTTGCTTCCGGCGGCGTGCGGCGCTTTGCCCCACTGCTTTCGAACCAATTGACGTTATCCGAAAATGTCGGTGCAGAAGTTGGCACCGCAGGTGCCAAACACCTGAAAATGAACAGTTTTGGCACCAGGAGATGAACAACTTCTCCGCCGTAGGGTTTTGATTACGCTATGGACTAAACTACATACAATCTAAAAAGGCAGCATGATGACTTTCAAAACAATTTTCTCCGGGCAGCTCGAGTTTGGCAACGAGCGCAGCTTCGAACGGGTCCAGCAAATGTTCGAACACCGGGCCGAAAACTACTACCGGCAGGTTCTCCTTCTCAAGCCGGAAGACATCTTCAACGCAGAGAACCATACCCTCGAAATCCCCCGCCTCATCGCAATGGCCACGGAAAAGGAATGGCGCAATACCATCAACATGCTTGAATTCATCGTCCAGTATGCCATCGCCGGCGACCTCAGCGCCTGGATGGTGGAGGAGGGCAGAGTCATTGATCACCGCCACGTCGAACCCAAAGGCGACAAGGCCGCCGTCCAGGCCTTCCTCACAGGCAGGGAACTGGTCAAGGAGGCCGGCAAAGAGGAAGAGGCCATGAAAGCGCTCAGCCGGGCCATCGACAAATTCGCACGCCATGCCAAAGCTTACGAACGCCGCGGTTTCGTCAACTATCAGCTGCGCAACTTCAAGGACGCCCTCTACGATTATTCCAAGAGCATAGACATCAACCCCGACGCCGCCGAACCGTACTTCGGAAGAGCCATCGCCCGGATCGCTATGGAAGACGATAAGGGTGCTGCACAGGACCTGGAACTGGCCGCCAAGAACTCCATCCCGCTCCAGCCTATGTACTGGCAGGCACGCCGCATCAAAGGCGAATGCCACCTCCGGCTGGGCGAGTTCGACAAGGCTGCCCTGGAATTCAAACTGTTCACCCGCCGCAACTTCTCCAAAGAGAACCCCAACTTCCGCTGGCGGAAACGGGCCTTCTTCAACTACGGCCGCGCCTTGCTGGAAACGGGCCAGTACGCCGATTCCGTCAAAGCTTTTGACCAGGCCCTGGAGATAGAAGCTGCCAAAGGGGAGTTCCCCGAAGCAGACCTGCTGGTCTGCCGCGGCATCGCCCTCCAGAAGGCAGGTAAAGGCGGGTTCAAAAAGGACTGGGAAGCCGCCGCCAGCCAGGGATCGGAACGGGCCGCTGAGCTGCTGCAGGCGGCAGCGGTGTGAAAAAGTTAAAGGTTCGGAAAAAATAAAGGGGCGCTTCCGCTGGCTTCGGGATGCGCCCCTTTTTGTATATATTTAATATGCACACCACTAGACATTTTCTGGTCCGTTTAAAAGTGTAAGCGTGTAAAGGTGTAAAAGAAATTGGCTCCCAATCATTTACACGTTTACACTTTCACACCTTTACACAAGTAGCCCCCAAAATGT
>JAGFJD010000215.1 GCA_024102975.1 Phaeodactylibacter sp.
TTACACGGGCCAGAAAATGTCTAGTGGTGTGCATAATTCCCCATACATTCTCAAACTTTAGTTTCAGCAATGTTCAAGCTTTCTCCCTTTAGGGCCGGGGCAAAAAAGCTTGAGCATTGCTGAAACGGATTCATACTCCCCCTATCCACACCCTTACTTCCGTCCCCAATACTTCCTCATCCGCTCCTCTCAGCAGCTCCACCTGCACCACCTCCTCCCCCCTTTTCCCCAGCAACTCCAGCCGCTTCTGCGTGACCGTCATGCCCACCGACTGGTGGCGGGGGCTGTGCTGGCCGTTGCTGCCCGGGCGGTAGCCCACCCCGTTGTCCCGCACCGTCACCGCCAGGCCGTCGTTTTCCTGCCGGAAATGGACGGTTACTTTTCCCTTGCCCTCTTTCTTCGCCAGGCCGTGGATGACCGCATTCTCCACATAGGGCTGAATCAGCATGGGCGGAAAGGAGATGGCCTCCTGATCCAGCCCTTCCTCCACTTCCAGGCTGTATTCAAAGCGGTGCTCAAAGCGCTCCTGCTCGAGGGCGAGGTAGTTGTCGAGCAGCCGCAGCTCTTCCACCAGGGAGACTTTGCCCTGCACCGAGGCATTCAGGTTGTGGCGCACCAGCTGGGCAAAGCGCGACAGGTACTCCACCGCCCGCTTGCGGTCGTTCTGCAGGATGAAGTTCTGGATTGAATTCAGGCAGTTGAAGATGAAGTGCGGGTTCATCTGCGCCTGCAGGGCCGAGCGCTCCAGCTCAGTGACCTGCTGCTGGATGACCGCCTCTCTTCTCACCCGGGCCACCGACTGCCGCTGGTAATAGAACAGGCTGGAAAGCAACAGTCCGCCGGCCAGGCAACGCGCCCACCAGGTGTTCCACCAGGGCGGAAGGATGGTAAAGGCGTGGGTGGTGCTGGTGCTCCAGTAGCCGTCCTGGTTCTGTGCCTGAACCTCAAAGCGGTAATCGCCCGGCGGCAGCTGGGGGTAGTTGACGGAGAGGTTTTCGGTGTACTGCCAGTCTGCCTTCTCATTCAGGCGGTAGCGGTAGGGGATGCGCCCGTTTTGCCGGTAGTTGATGGCCAGGAAGTGGAATTCCAGACTGTTTTGTTGGTGATTGAGTTCCTGCCCGGCTGCAAGCAACATATTCTCCCCGTTGACTTTCAGGTATTGGATGCGGGGTGCAGGTGCTTCGGTATCCTCCTTCGGCTCGTGAAATTTGACCAGCCCGCCGGCGGTGCACAGCCATACCTGGCCGGCGTAGGATTTGACTTTGTAAATTTCATTGGAGGGCAGGCCGTTGGCTACGGTAAAACGGCGGACGGTGGGGCGGCGGATGGCAGTTGGCCTACTCCCCTCCTTTGGAGGGGTTGGGGGAGGCTCATAAGCGGACGGACGGACGGCGGCGTCAAAGGTGACTTTATTCAGCCCATTCAGCGTCCCCACCCAGAGGATGCCGTTCTCATCCACATGCACATCTTCGATCATATTGGCGGTGAGGCCGTCGTCGGTGGTGATCTGCAGGATGTCTTCGCCTTGCCAGCATACCACGCCCCAGCCTTTGGTGCCGAAGACGAGGCTGCTGTCGGGGAGTTCGTCGATGTCTTCTACCCGATTGTTGAAAGCGGGGTGGGCGATGCCGGGGGAAATGAGGCTGCTGTCTTTGAACTGGAAGAGGCCGCGGGCGTTGCCGATCCAGACTCTCTCATCCCCGGCTGTGTAGACGGCGAAGGTGCGTTCGCGGAGGTTGTTATAATAGGAAGTAAACTTTAGGTATTTTTCGTTTACATCAATAACAGAGAAACCTAAGTGATAGCAACCAAGCAATTCTCCCCGGGAATTAAGGTGCAACTTTTCCATTCTGCCGAAATCCCAACGGAGTTGTTTCTGGTATATCGGGTTAAAATAGTAGATGAAATGCCACTGCCCATTTTTCCAATATCCGTTATTGCACCAAAGGGCATCTTTTTCGGAAAGATACAGCAGGTCTAAGTTTTCATAACTCCAGGGGTTTTTAATAATATTTCCAATCTGGTTGTCTTCCAGGCTGACCTGAAAAATATTGCCGTTTTTACAACCGGCGAATAATTTCCCTTTATCTTTAAAGGCTACGGCACTGACAAAATCCTCCGAAAAACCAAAGCGGGAATCATACGCCAGCAATTGCATATCCGTGCAATAGAAGACTCCTTTTTCCTGGGTCGTTACCCATAGGCCTCCTTTGGAGTCTTTAGACATGTAGTTGATTGAAAGGCCGTCTAAGAAAAGGTCATATTCACCTTTTCTGAAGGCTTCCAGGTCCCGGTACCGGCGCAGCCCGTTTCCTTCGCCTAAACAAAGCCAGATGGCTTGTTCTTCGTCTTCAATGGCCATATTTATACTGAGGTGGAAGGGCTCTGTTGCAAGCAGTTTGTCATTTTTCAGGATATACATGAAATGGCACGCAAAAACCAACAAATATTCATTTGAAATCCTCTGAGCATCAAAATAGCCCCCGCAAGGTAGTCCTAAGGGAAAGGGCAATTCCACCTGGAACCGGCGTTTGTTGGATAGGATTTCGAATGGAGCGGTTTTACGTTCCCTTATTTGGTTTGCCAGAATACCATATCCGTCTTCTTTCGGCCTGTACACATTCGTACGCAATACTTCGGGAATCCCCTCCAAATCCATAATCAGCCAGCAATAAGGCAAGCTGGCAGTAAACAGGCTGTCCCCGCCCAGGCTGTCTATTTGTAAAAACCCAAACCCAGTCAATTCGAAATAAGCCTTTTCTTCTTCTGGTTGCAAATAGGCCAGAGCAACGCTTGAAAATTTGCCTCTATGCTGTAACACCAGATGATTAAACCGATAAGGTACAACAGTATCCCCCTCCAGAATAAACGCCTCCCCCGTCATCGTCCCGAACCAGATGCGCCCTTTGGCGTCCTCGTGAATGTCAAACACCACATTGCTGGTAAGGCCGTCCCGTGCGTCGTAGGTGCGGAAGGCGTAGCCGTCGAAGCGGGCTGCACCGTTGTCGGTGCCGAACCATAGATAGCCGCGACTGTCCTGGAAGGCGCAGTACACCTCGGGGCTGGGCAGGCCGTGCTGGGTGGAGTAGTTGCGGAAGTGGGGCCGGGGGTTGGTTTGGGAGAAGAGGGAGATGGGGAGGCAGGGAGATAGGGTGAGGGGGAGAAGGGGGGAGAGGGTGAGGAGGAGGGGTAGTATTTTGGTAGGAAGGGTCATTTGTTATGAATAGGGTTATTGGTTATTAGTACACCCAGTTTGTATCGTCCCTGGAGTTTCAGGTATGGAAGCAGCCCAACCATAAAAACGGTTAACAGGGTAGCTATTCTCTGCTCGCTAACTATCTCTTTCTCTGTGAAATATACGGGAAGGGTTGGGAAAGGTTGCTTCTTTAGGGGCGCAAAAACCAAACTTCAGTGTTGAACCCAAACGATATCCAGATAGGTTCCATCCAAGTGTTGGAAATCCTGGTCTGTTGTAACCAGCCAATGGTAATCCATGAAAGTTATTTTGTGAGGAGTTCGACAAGCTCTTCAGCAGGGGGCTCATCCTCAAAGAGCTTTTGGAGAGGCGCCAATTGGGCGGGGTCAAGCTTAAATTCATCCAGGTTGAAGGGCTCGTCAAATCCTTCAACAGCTAACTCAGAAGGTTCCGTTTTGAACTCCTTCAACCACTCTTTAATAAGCTGTAGTTTTATCTCCCGGGGCAATTGCCTTGCCAGGTTTACAACCTGCCTGGTGGATACTTTCAGGTCTATGGATGCCATTGAAGAAAGATTTTTGAGTTCAACCACAAATTAACTAAAATGGTTTCTTTGTGCAAACTTCTCTCGCTGGGAGTTTAAGAGCTTGTTTGGAGGTGGTGCTTTTGTAGCGAACCTGCCGGCCTGCGGCACAGCAGGCGGGAATGGCTGATTTTGGGTTCTCATGAGGCTCCCCGACCCTTCGGGTGCGAGGCAGGCTATTTTTTGAGTTCATAGCAGCGCTATGGGCGAGAAAATAGCCGAAATGAGAGCCTGTCCCGCACCCATAGGGTCGGGATTCCAAAAGCAGTCATTTGCAGCCAAAATAGCCTGCCCCGTACACACAGTGTCGGGGACTACCTCCAAACAAGCTCTACCTCCAAAAAACCTACCGGCAGGCTGGCTTTCCGTTTTACCTTTTTTCAGAAGTTTAAATAAAAAATTCGTTCGCGAGCGTCTTTGACGCGATGCGGTTCAATTTAGCAAGTCTCCGACTTGCGAATCCATAGCCAGCTGATCTACGCAAGTCGGAGACTTGCTCATTATTCCGCATCGAGACACAGTCTCTCGCGAACGTGGAAGTTAAAATAAAAAACTCTATACTTAAATTTAAGTGATTTATTTTAAATAAGACATTTTATAATTAAACTTAGAGGCGTAAATTTAACTAAAGAATGCTTGAATCAATGAATTTTCCCGTTCTTCAGAGTTCGGTGCCCACTGCCCATGCTTTGCTCAAGGATTTTTCGGCCCTGGGTATCTTAGTGCTTGTTTGGAGGTAGTCAATTGGGCTGCAAAAGCCAGCTTTTGGAACCTCACTTCAGCTATTTTTTGGCCCGTAGCTCGGCTATGCGCCAAAAAATGAGCTTCGTGAAAACCCAAAATCAGCCTTTTTCTCTACCAAAGCACTACCTCCAAACAAGCACTTACAGGAAAGGACCGGCTACCAGCGCAACCGGGTGTTCAGTTTTCAGGAGTATATTGCTTTGTTTGAAGAGTAACCCTTTCCGAATTTCCACCCAAACCGCCTGAATTTTTACTCAACCCGCTCAGATTTACATTAGGGCTGAATGGGCACTGTGATCTTTATATCTTGGTCTCAGCATTGCGTTTCAATCCTTTCGCAGCTTGGTTACTCACTGACCTTTCGCAAGCGAAAGGTTTGGTAAATTGCTAATAAATATTATGGGCGTTATCTTGTAGCTCAAAGGAGCCTAAGATGAAAGACCCAAAATTACTTGACTTGTATTCGGATTATCTGTTGGCGTCGTTTCGCATGGCGACGGCCACGGGATTATCCGAGCTGACCGATCAGGCGCTGAGCCATGATAAGGTCAGCCGATTTTTAGGACAAGAGGCCTTTACGGCCAAGGATTATTGGTATTGCATTAAGCGTTTGGTACGTAGTGTTGAGCATCCGGATGCGATCATCAAGATAGATGATACGATTGAGGAAAAGCCCCATTCTACGGAAAATGAAGTGATCTGTTGGCATTGGGATCACTCCAAGAAGCCGAAAGCTGGCCATGTCAAGGGGATTAACATCCTCAATTTCCTTTATCAGAGCCCACTGGGAATAGAACTTCCTGTTGCTTTTGAGATCATACGCAAATCGGAAGAATATGTGGACAGCAAAAGCGGCCAAGTGAAAAAGCGTAGCCCTCGTAGCAAAAACGAGATGCTTCGCGATCAGCTCTTTGTCCTTACCAAGTATAACCGAGTCCCCTTTCGCTATGTAGTCTGGGATACTTGGTTTTCGGCAAAGGAAAACTTTGAGTTTGTGCACTTTAAGCTGAAAAAGCACTTCATCGGCGCCTTGAAGAGCAACCGCAAGGTAGCCCTGAGTATGGAAGACAAGCTGGAAGGTAAATTCCACCGAGTCGACGGACTAGAGCTACAAGCAGGCCAGGCCAATACTGTTTACTTGAAAGGGCTGGATTTCCCCCTTCAACTTGTCAAACAGGCCTTTACAAACAAAGACGGCTCAACTGGAGACTTGTACCTGGTTACCAACGATCTGGATTTGGATGCCCCAGCCATCTGCACGACCTACGAAACACGATGGGGAGTGGAGGTATTCCACAAATCACTCAAGCAGAATGTGGGCCTGGAAAAATCCCCCACTAAGCATGAGACCTCCCAGTGTAATCATGTTTTTGCCGCCATGATTGCCTGGACTAAACTGGAACTGCTCTCTGTAAAGGAGCAGGCCAACCACTTTGCCCTAAAAACCAAAATGTATGTCAAAGCCCTCAGAGCAGCCTATGAGGAGGTGCAAAGGCTCAAAGCCTTTGTGCCCAAAATCGATCAGCCTGATCTGACAAATACCTCTCTTTTGAGGTAGGGCTATTATTTTACTCATGCGAGCTGCTTTTTTAGTGCCCGGCACTAAGAGGAGAAGCTATGCATGGGGGTCTGGATACTGCTAAATTTTTCAGAAATCATAATCTTTCGCTTGCGAAAGGTCAGTTTTTAAGAAGCTGTTTCAATTTGGCTTTTCAGCCGAAAGTGCCAAATTGAAACAGCTTCTAACGACAAACATCTGAACACCACCCCTATGAGAAACTACATTTACCTCCGCTACGCTCTATTGTCAGCTTTGCTGCCTGTTACCCTGTCTGCTCACGCCAGCATCACCTTCCGGGTTTTTACCGGCGGCCCGCAGGCCGGAGAGGTCCACATCGACAGCCCGGAGGGCCATTACATTTACTTTCGGCAGGACTTCCGGAACGACGAGGCGCCCGGTGGCTTCTGCGGCATCCGCTGGTCGGCCCCCGGCGCCGGGGAGCTGGCCTGGTACTGGGGCAACCCGGGCCGGATGGCGATGCCTTCCAACGGAGCGCCCACCCGGGAGCTGTCTTACACCTCGCGCTACAGCAGCTGCAGCGAAGAGCTGAGCCACAGCCTGTTTCACACCCCCAGCACGCCGGACGGCCAGGCGCCGCCCGGCGCTCACCTGCTGGTGGTCGAGGCCGCCGGCTGGGAAAATGTCACCTTTACCAACCACCGCCTCCAGCCGTTGCCTTTCCCCGAACCCAAAAGCGAAAGCGGAACCCCGGACATCTGCCGGCGATACCCCGGCTTCTGCGAATACAGCCCCGGCCTGGAACGCGCCTACGACGACCCCTGCCAACACGCCACCTACGGCAACCTCATCTGCAAGCTGCTGCCCGCCGCTCAGTCCGGCCTCATCCGCACCATCGACCTGGCCAACTCCATGGCGGGGCTGCAGGATCAGATGGAAGAAGACGTCCTTCTCATATACAGCAACCGCGGCCTGAAACGCCTGCAACAGGCCGCAGCGCAAAGCCAGGAACGCCTGGCCCTGATCCAGCACCAGTTCCGGCAACTCCACGATATTTACCGCCAGCTCGACGTGCCGCTGAAGCAGATCAGCAACCTGCCCTTCAGCCACTACGCCCACACGACCTTGTTCACCCACCTCGACCTGGCCAAAGCCTGGCTCGACCGGTGCCAGGAAAATTTAATGGCCATCCGGTCCGCTGCGGAAAACAAACAGCCGCCCCACCTGGAACTGGAACGCCTGAAAAGCAGCCGGCAGCGGGCCTGCCACCACCTCGAAGAGGCGCAGTTCTGGATGGAAAGGCAATATGCGTGGGTGGTGCCGATGGAGCGGTAGTGTGCGTTCGTGAATAAATTGAAATGGGGGGAAATGGGGGGAAATGAGGGGAAATGCAGGGAAATGGGGGGAAATGACCCGTCTGATTTAGTCAAATCCGCACATCTCAAAGTCCCGCGATGGCACTTATTTTGCATTTCTATGCATTTCTATGCATTTCTGCCCGGGTCGTACCCCGCCTATAGCTTCCTCAGCCGCCTGGACGCCTGTTTTTCTCCCCGCATGGCGGAGAGGATGTATTGCCCGGAGGGGAAGCTGGCCGTTTCCCAGCTGATGGAGGAGTTGGGGCGCAGGGTAACCTCGTAGAGCGGGCGCCCCTTGATGTCGGTCAGGACGAGCTGCAGGGCGCGGTTCTCGTTGTTGGTGATCTTCAGCGAGTCCTGGAACGGGTTGGGCAGTATCTCGACTTCCAGGCTGAAGACCTCGGTGCCCAGCTCGCCGATTTTCAGCTCTGGCTGAAAACCGTCGGAGACCGGTTCCGGCAGGGCGTCGGGGAAGGGCAGGCCGGCAATGGCGGGGGAGAGGAGCGCAGGGCTCGGGGGTATTCCGGTGTCTGCCAGCGCCTCTTCCGGGACAGCAGGCGCAGGCCCGTAGAGGGTTTTGTGGACGGTAGCCAGCAGGGAATGGCTATCGTAGGCATCTTTGCCGAGTTCCCAGAGCATCACTCCTCCGGCTTGTTCCCTGGCCAGTTCGGCTTTCGCGGTTGCCGTGACGATACCGTTGTAGTAAATCTTGCCCACCTGGTCGACGTGGGCGTAGGCCGGGTTGGTGGCCACAAGAACACCGTAGGGCACCGGAGACACCCGCCCCGGCTCCGAAAAATCCCAGCCGTAGAGCGGGATGCCCAGGACCAGTTTTTCGGCAGGCATCCCCTGGTTCTTCCAGTAGGTAAGAGAGGAGAAAGCCATCGCATAAGGCGAATGTGGCCCCGGGCGGTCGGCAGTCCACGGCCCGGTAAGGTCGTAAGCCATGAGGTTGATGAAGTCGAAGGCCCGCAGGGCAGCGTCGGACAGATGCTTGTACCGGGTGGTGCCGGGCAGGGCGGCGGTCAACAGTTTTCCGCGGGCGCGGAGCGCTTCGTGCAATTCGAGGATAAATCCGCTGTAGTTGTGGTTGACCTGTTTCCACTCCAGGTCGACGTCTACGCCGTCCAGTTCGTTCAGCTCCACAAACAACAGGATCTTCTCGATGAAAGCCCGGCGGTTGCCGGGCGACAGCAGCCGCTTCCAGGCTTCCTGCCATTCGGGCTTCATGGCGCCCCCGGCCAGGGAGATGAGCACTTTTACGCTGTCCTGGTGGGCGCGCCGGGCTACCGCTCGCAGGTCGGACCCGCCGGCGCTGAGGTAGCCCTGCTCGTCCGGGTTGGCAAAAGCGATGCAGAGATGGGTCAGCTTTTCCAGCGGTATGTCTTCGAGCAGGTAAAAACGCTGATAGGGCAGGTATCCAACGATCCGGGGCGGTTGGGCGGCCAGGGTGGCGGCAGTAAGCATGAAAAGGCAAAACAGTGTCGTTCGCGAGGCCATCAATCGGTATATGTTTGGCTCAAATATAGGTAATTTTCGGATGCGCGGGAGCGCTCCCGGGTGCGATTCTGGTTTGTACCCTCTTGTGGTTTTCGGCATGAAAACTTCCAAAACGTACGCTGTTATACTGACGCACGGCAGGTTTTGTCGGCTACAAAACCCGCAGGGTCAGTATATACTGGCATCGCTGGTTTTGTTCCTGACAAAACCACGCGTTCGCCAGTATAAATCTAAATATGTCAAGCCTAGCTTGTCGAAGTCTTCAGGCTTCGACATGATGCCGAACAGTCAATCCATCAGTTTCACCCCCTCCCCCGACACCTGAATAACCCGCACCGCCTCCGCCCTTTCCTGCACATCCATACTGCTGTTCTCCAGCCTTAGCACTCCCCGCGGGCACACCGCCGCGCACACGCCGCAACCCACGCAGGAGGCCCGTACCACGTCCTGCCCGCGCTGGGCGTACCAGCGCACGTCGATGCCCATCTCGCAATAGGCCGAGCAGTTGCCGCAGGAGATGCACTGGCCGCCGTTGGTGGTGATGCGGAAACGGGATTTGAAGCGCTGCACTAATCCCAGGTAGGCCGCCAGCGGGCAGCCAAAGCGGCACCACACCCGGTTGCCCATCAACGGATAGAAGCCGGTGCCGACCACCCCGGCAAAGGCCGAGCCGATGATGAAGCCGTACCAGGTGCGCACGGTATTGCTGTTGAAGCTCAATACCGTCTTTTCTCCTGAAAAATAGGTATACAACGTCAATGCCGTCATCATCACGGCAAACACCAGTACGCCATGCACGATCCAGCGCTCGTATTGCCAGGCGCGCAGGCTCTTGTCGGACAGCTGCCGGTAGGGGTCGCCTAGCGTCTCGGCCAGGCCGCCGCAGCCACACACCCAGGAGCAGTACCAGCGCTTGCCATAGAAGTAGGTGATTAATGGCACTGCGACGATCACTAATATGATGCCCCAGACGAGCATGAAGATGCCAATAGCGCCGCTGCTGATCAGGTTGTTGATGTTCCAGTCGAAAAAGAAGGTATAGTTCAGCGGCCAGATGTTCTTCAGGTCCATGGAGGGCAGGTTAAGCCGCACCAGGATTTCCGGGAGGAGGAAGGCGAAGGCCAACTGGAAGAACATCACCGAGTAGGTGCGGATTTGCTGGTACCGGTTGTGCCTGTACTTGGCAAACATGCGCACGCCCATCACCAGGATGACCAGGGTGTACAGCAGCCCGTAGAGGAACCACTGGCTGGCCTCCCCGCCGTTGAGGGCGCGGCTCACCGGATCGGCCATCAGTATCCAACCGGTAATGTGCTGCGGTACCCAGTACAGGAGGATGTAAAAGCCGATGAGGTAAACGCCGGTAAGCGCGCCCAGCCAGCCGGTTGCCTGCGGGGAGGCAGAGCGGGCGGGAGTATGTTTCGCCTCGTTCTGGAAAAAAAAGACCAGGGCTGTGATGAGCAGGCCAACTATAGCGGTTACTGCCGGCCAAAAGTATGTATCGTCCATGTAATAGACACCGTAGAGCAGCAATCCGGCCACAGCGGCGCCCAGGAAGAAGCCTCGCCAGCCCAGCTTCAGGCCGCGCGTCATGGGGTCGTGGTAGATGTGGTTGTGCTTAATGCCGGGCAGGGCCCGGAATTTCGGGAGGATGTACAGCAGCCCTCCCACAATGGCCAGGCCGATGGTCAGGAAAAGGAATAGCAGGGGGTTATTGGAGACGGGGCCGGTGCTGCTTTTCTTGGTGGCAGTTAAGGTATAATCTTTGAACAGCCAGCTGCCCATCTTGTACTCCCATTGGCTGGCGCTCTCGGGCAGGCCCTCTTTGGCTTGCTGGTTCAGCGATTTTTGCGCTGTTTCCAGCACTTTTTTAAAGGCCGGTGCGAATTGGAAACTGCTGCCGTATTCCTTTCCGAGCATCCCCTTTTCCCGGGCGGCGGCAGTTATGGCTTCGAGGTGGTACTCGTTGCTGATAGCTTCGGCCAGGCTTTCTTGGGTGAGGCGGTAGTTGTCCAGGCCGAGGGTTGCTGTAAACAACAAGAGGGATATGATGAAAAGGCCAAGGCCTGTTTTTTGAAGGGTATTCATTTGAGTGGTATTTTTTGTATCTATTTAGTCCCTTGGTTTAACCACATAGACCACATAGGGTTTTCACAGTAGGACACATAGGTGGCGGCCATTGTGGCCTAAATGTTCTACCTGATATGCCCAATGTGGTAAATAGTTGCTTTTTTTTGCTGTTTGCAGGGAAGACTTGGCAGGTTTTTCCGGGAGGGAGCTTGTGAGAAAACCTGCCAAGTCTATCCGCCGGATTTCAGGAAGCGCAGCGCCCCGGCCAGGCCCCTTCTTTTTTTCAGTTTCAGGTTGCGGCCGGTTTGCCGGTTGTACAGGCGAACCAGCTGTTCGTCGTACTCGTCGTAAAATTCGGGGTCGAAATTGGCGATGCCCAAAGTTTGCAGCACCTCTTCGATATGGATTTGTTCCCGTATCCACTTTTCGCACACCTCGTGCCGGTAGCGTACGCCCATGAGGTTGAAGCCCAGGATGTGGCCCTGTTCCCGGTCGTAGACGAGGCGGATGCTCTTCCGCCCGCCCGGATGCTCCCAATAGAGGGAGGCGTGGTTGGCCGGCGGCTGCGCCTGCACGTCGCCGTATACCTGGTATTCGATATCGATAAACTTGGCGGAATTGAACCAGATGCCGGGGTCGTAGGCCACTTTGTGGCCGCATATATTATAAGCTGCTGTTTCGCCCGCCATCCGCCCGGTATACCAGACGGCCTCGATGGCGCGGCGGCCTGGTTTGGGGTTGCGCAGTTGCATGCAATCGCCAGCGGTGTAAACATCCGGGATGTTGGTTTCCAGAAAGTCATTGGCCAGGATGCCGCGTTCGGTTTCCAGGGCGGTTCCTTTCAGGAAACCGATATTGGGATGTACGCCGGCGGTCAGCCCGACATAACCGCACCCGATGCGCTCGCCGGTGTTGGTGATCACGGCACATGCCCGGCCCCGGCCGTCGTCGACGATCTCTTTGAGTTCTGTGGAGAGGCGCAGGTCGATGCCGTTTTCCAGGATGTGGCGGTTCACCATGGCGGATTCTTCGGGGGGCAGTATGGCGTTCCAATAGCTCTCCTCCCGCACCAGGAAGGTGACTGGTATATGGCGGGAGTGGAACATCTCCGCCATCTCGATGCCGATCAGCCCGCCGCCGACGATGACTGCCCGCTGAAGGCCAGCGCTGAACTGTTCCATATTCTGCAGGTCCTGGTAGCTGTACAGGCCGCTCACGCCTTCCAGGCCCTGCCCGGGCCAGCCGAACTTGTTGGGCGAAGAGCCGGTGGCCAGCAACAGTTTATCGTAGGCTACCTCCTCCCCCCTGCTGCCGTAGAGTTTCTTCCCATCAAAGTCGATGCGCCCGATGTGCGCGCGCAGAAGGCGTATGCGGTTCTTGTCCCAGAACCAGTCCTCGTAGGGCTTGGTATCTTCGTACCGCAGGTGGCCCATATAAATGTACATCAGGGCGGTGCGGGAGAAGAAGTGATCGGTCTCGGCGGAGATAACCGTAATATCGTGATCGCTGAGCTTTCGGATAAACCGGGCGGCGGTGATGCCGGCGATGCCGTTTCCGACAATGGCTACGTGCATAGGGTTGTAATGAGTGAATGAGTGAATGAGTGAATGAATGGCGGCAACCTCGTTCGGCTGCTTTACATTCTGTTGTTGTTATACTGGGTTGCACCTGTTTTCCCGGACCTTTCAGCAGACTTAATCAACTTCATTACAATGAACAGCAGGCCCGTCTCAAGATAGGAAATATAATAAAAAGGGCGATGGTTGGCCGCCGGCGGAAAAGGGTGGCGACACTGTCCCGGTTGAGACAGTTTGGCCTGCCCCTGCCCCCGGTGATTGTCAGCTAAGGTACAAAGTCGTTTTTTTTAAATTTATGGGGTGAACCAAAATGCATTTATTGGTCCGAAATATCGGCATAATACCATTTTTTTCCTACTTTCACGGTTCAGTATTCCCCAAATTGAACATTCCTAAAAACACTTCTCAGCAAAGTCAAACTGGAAAAGAAAGCTCGTGCAAGGCTAGTCTTGCAACGGGGCGGCTTTAACAACAACTATTAAAATGCAAACTTCCTGTTATGAAAAGATGCTTTACTCTGCTCCTTGCCCTTTTCCTGGGATATGGGTTGAATGCCCAGAATGTCCTCTTCACTGAAGATTTTGAAGGAGGAATCCCGGACGGCTGGACTGCCGACACCCCCTGGAGGTCCGGCACGGCCAACTCCCTCTCCAGCCAGTATTTTTCGATCCCTGCCCACTCCACTTTTGTCGGCGTAAACGACGATGCCGCCGGCCAGGGTGTCAGCAGCAACGGTATGCTGGTCACCCCTCCGATCGACCTGTCCGAGGTGGCCGGCGCTGCGCTCACCTTCGAAGGGTACTTCATCAATGGAGATTACCAGGGCAACGAGACCGCCAAAGTCCTGGTGTCTTCCGACGGCGGCGCTACCTGGACTGAAAAAATTTCGCTGGCCGGCGTAGAGGACGAATGGCAGAGCCTTTTCCTCAGCCTCGGCGAATATAGCGGAGATACGGTATGGATCGCTTTCGAATACCGGGACGGTGGTTCCTGGAACTATGGCTTCTGCGTGGACGATGTTAAAATTACTGCCCTGCCTGGCCATGAAGTTAGGCTGCTCGATATTACCACCCTCCGCTATCACGAGCTCAATTCGGACATTGCCATTAAGGGTAGCTTCCGGAACCTGGGAGCGGAAACCCTCACCAGCCTGACCGTTAACTGGTCGGATGGGGTGGAAACCTATTCTGAAGAGATCACCGGCCTGAATGTTGCCACCGGCGAAGATTATAATTTCACCCACAGCACTCCTTTTGTCGCTTCGGAAGCGATCACCTACGACATCGATGTGTGGGTAAGCGACCCCAACGGAGAAACTGACGAGGACGACAGCAATAATATGGCTACGGCCAAAATTTCCGGCGTCACCTTTGTGCCAGCCAAGAAAGTCGTGATCGAAGAAGGAACCGGCGGATGGTGCGGATGGTGCCCGCGCGGCCATGTGGCTATGGAGTATATGCGGGACAACTATCCTGAAACGTTCATCGGCATTGCCGTTCACAACCGCGACGCCATGGCGGTCGGCCCGTATGACAACGGCGTTAACCTGAGCGGTTACCCCGGCTGCAATGCCGACCGGCTGATCCTCGGCGGCAGCGTGAGCAACGGCCTGTTTGTGGAATACCACGACGAGCTGATAAAACGGATTTCTCCTATAAAGCCCGGCGTTGAAGCCATTTACAATCCGGAAACCCGGCAGGCAGAGATCAATGTCTCTGCTGAATTCGTCACCAAGCTCGACGACATCAATTACCGGCTCTGCGCCGTCATCGTCGAGGACAGCGTGACCGGCTCCGGCTCCGGCTACAACCAGGTCAATTATTACAGCTATCAATCCAACAACCTTCCGCTTGTCGGCGCCGGCCACGACTGGCAGGCCGAGCCCGATCCGGTACCCGCCTCCGATATGGTTTATATGGACGTGGGCCGCGCGCTGCTGGGTGGATACAACGGCCTTGCCGGCATCATCCCCTCCTCGGTAGTGGCCGGCGATGTGATCACCCACACCTTTGAATATACGGTTCCGGTCGTGCCGGTGTCTTATGACCCCGAGCACCTGCGGGCTGTCGTGCTCGTGCTGGACGGAAGTACCGGTGAGATCCTCAATGCCGAACAGGCCGACTTTGAGTTCCTGATCAACTCCAGCAAGGAGCAATTCGCCAACGAACTGGTGGATATCTTCCCGAACCCCACCCGTGGCGAACTCAGCATCAACGTCAGGCTCGATGAAGCTGCCGACATCCAGTTGCAGGTTTACAACATGCTCGGCCAACAGGTGGCCGGACAGTACTTCGGCCGCCACAACGGCTCGGCTACGCTGCCTTTTGACGGCGCTCAGCTGGCGCCCGGCGCCTACACTTTCCACCTGAGCATGGGGGATAAAGTGGCAGTCAAAAGGGTAATAGTGGAGTAAGCCGCTGCTCATGGATCGTTTTTAGTTGCCGGTTAGGCTGTAGTTGGGCCGGCAACTAAAAACGATCCACAATCTGACTTTTGCATAACCTTAAGGTTTCGGGCCTTGATTTATAGGAATTATATTAAGACTTTTGCACTACATACTATTTTCTCAATCGTTAAAGTGTTCTCATGAAGCAAATTATACTCCCCTTTATCCTGTTCCTCTTCATCTTTCAAATCGGCGCGGCACAGGTCAGCCTATCCCTGACCCCTAACCCTGTAGCAGCCTCCGGTGTTGCCGACCCGGATGACCTGTTTGTAGAAATCATCGGTTATGCCACCTTGAAGAACGAAGGCACGGAAACAGTGTCCATCAAATGGGAAAGAGTGATCGTTGACATGCCTGAAGAGTGGGAAGCACTGGTCTGTGATTTTCACCAGTGCTATGTGTCTGCCGTATATTCCAATATTGCCGACAACCTCGGCCTGAACGAGCCGGTCGTCCTGGCACCGGGAGAGTCTTCCAACCTGGACGTTCACGCCATTCCCAAAGGTGCCGCAGGCTCGGCAGAAATCCGCATCGATGTTTCCCTGACCAATGAGCCGGACAATATTCTTCTTTCCGGCACTTATACGTTCAACGCATCTCTGGTTTCCAGTTCCAAAGACCTTAATAAGGCCAAGCTGGCCGTTTTCCCCAATCCGGCCACGGATTATGTAGAAGTGCAGGGCGCTCCGGGCGCCGGCCGCCTGGCTATTTACAACGTCATCGGCCGCCAGATGCGGTCCTTCAACCTTGCTCCCGGCAGCCGTTATTACGTTGGGGATTTGCCCGCCGGCTTATACCTGGCAAGCGTACTGAACAAAAAGGGGGAGATACTGAGGACTTTCCGCCTCAGCAAGCGTTCTCTGCGGCCGTAGAGCCGTACGGAGCAAAACAAAAGCCCGCCCGGAACTCTCCGGGCGGGCTTTTGTTTTGCCTCCGTTGGCGGTTATTTTCCCCGGCAGGCCGGGCGAAAGTTATTTGTTATTAACCTGGATTATGTATAAAATTTCTGAGTTTCATGAATAATCCGGGTTAGTTATTCCCGGTGCCGGCAACCCTATCCCACTAACGCCCACTAATAACCAATAACCGTCCGCTCCGCCCCGCGGCCCCCGCCAATAACCCCAAAACTTCCGGAGAACACTTCACGCCGGATACTCCACGTAATTCCTCGGCGTTTCGTACAGGCGGACGGCCAGATCGTATCGGCCATCCAGTTGTTCCCGCAGGATTTTCCAGATGACATAACAGATATTCTCAGCGGTAGGGTTGAGGGCCCGGAACTCATCTGTATCCAGGTTGAGGTTTTTGTGGTCGAAGCGCTGTTCTACATGTTCGTCGATCAGGCCTTTAAGGTATTTCAGGTCGATGAGGTAGCCGGTTTCGGGATCTACTTCGCCGCTGACTTTTACTTCCAGCTCGTAATTGTGGCCGTGGTAGTTCGGATTATTGCACAGGCCGAATACCTCCTGGTTTTTCTCCTCGCTCCACTTTGGGTTGTGCAATCGGTGCGCCGCATTGAAATGGGCTTTTCGGAAAGCAGAAATTCTCATTTTCAGGGATTGTTGGATTTGCTAAACAAACAAAAAATGGGGGGATAAGTTGGGAGGGAAACATGTGGAAATACGTGGAGATACGTGGAAATACATGGAAATACGTGGATGCCTGTCCGTTGTTTTGGTGCCTGCATTTATGTCCAAACCGGTGCTCCACACTACTAGACATTTTTCTGGACACAAAGTACGCCGAGAAGGCACAGAGCCACACAGAGGCCTGATTATCAATGGAAAAAACTCCGCGTACTCTGTGTTGACCTCCGTGCCTCTCTGTGTCCAAAACCATTTTGTCCAGTGGTGTGCCGGTGCTCCATACATTTGAATTCAGTTCCGCACAGGCACTTACTGGTTTTTCAGAGATAAAATCCTTATTTTTACCCGCGAAAAGTTTTTTCGGATAGCTGAATCGTAAATAGTGAATTCTATCCATAAATTTAAGGTAGAGGGGATCGCAGGAGAGGAGATTGATTTTGCCCGGTATAAAGGCAGAAAGATCATTGTGGTAAATGTGGCTTCCGAATGTGGTTACACGCCGCAATATCAGCAACTGCAGGAACTTTATGAGGAGTTCAAAGATAGCGTAGCGATCGTTGGTTTCCCCTGCGACGACTTCGGTGGGCAGGAACCGGGAAGCAACGAGGAGATAAAGGAATTTTGCACGACGAACTATGGCGTGAGTTTTCCTATGGCCGCCAAAATAAGTATACAAAGGCAGCCTCATCCCATTTACGAATGGCTGATGAACAAGTCGCTGAATGGGTCAATGGATAGTGCCGTGCACTGGAATTTCCATAAGTTTCTGCTCGATGAAGAAGGGCACCTTGTAAATGCGCTCCCCTCCGGCGTAAGCCCCTTGGATGATGTGATCCTGGAATGGGCGGGTTTACCTTGAATCTTTTCCTCTGTTTTCACTCCTGTTCGATTCATCGGTCCGGTTAGAATGCCTGGAATTATGCTTTCCAGGGGCTAATGGTTGTTTGGGCTGGATTGCTATGCCGGCCAACTGCGGCTTTCCAGTAACCAATAACCTGCCGGGAGCCCCGCTCCCGTAAACCCCTTGAAAGCTCCGGGCCCAAAGGGCAACATATGCTATTCAGCGAGGTTATCGGACAGGAATCGGCAAAAGGGCAGCTGAAGCAACTGGCTTCCGGCGGCAGGATGCCCCATGCCCTGTTGTTTCTCGGCCCTCAGGGAAGCGGCAAACTGGCCCTCGCTATTGCTCTGGCGCAATATCTACTGTGCGAAAACCCCGGCCCGGATGATGCATGTGGCCAATGCAATCAGTGTAACAAGGCATCCAAGCTCATCCATCCCGACCTTCACTTCTCCTATCCCACGGTTGGATCAAAAGCCATAAGCGACACCTTTCTTCCCAACTGGAGGCAGGCGGTGAGCGAAAACCCCTATCTCGATGTCAACCAGTGGCTGCAGAGCATTGGCGCAGAAAACAAACAGGGGAACATCACGAAGGAGGAATGCGTCAACATCATCAAAAAGTTCAGCCTGAAAACTTTTGAGAATACCTACAAGGTTCTGATCATCTGGCTTCCGGAGTTTCTCCGCAAGGAGGGCAACCGCCTCCTGAAGATCATTGAAGAGCCCCCGGAAAATACGGTTTTTATCCTGGTGGCGGAAGAACAGGAACTCATTCTCAATACCATTCTTTCCCGTTGCCAGATCATCAACGTCAAAGCGCTAAGCGACGAGGAAACGGCAGAGGGGCTCATGCGGCAGAAAGGGCTGGGCCGGGAAGAGGCCTTTTCGGCAGCGTACCTGGCCAGCGGCAATTTTAACGAAGCGCTCCAACTGGCCGGCCGGCAGGCCAACGATAACGCCGCCTTGTTCCTGGAATGGATGAGGCTGGGATACCAGGGCAACCCCATCGGCCTGGTGAACTGGGCCGACTCCTTTGCCAAACTCGGCCGGGAAAATCAGAAGCATTTTCTGCGGTACGCCCTGCATTTCCTGCGGGAATATGCCCTGCTTAAAGTGAGCGGCGGTCAAAACAGAGCGCGCCTGCAGGAAAAGGAGTTGCAAACCGCCCGGAAAATGACGGCGGTACTCGAACTGGATCAGGTGGAACAACTGGCCCGGCTGTTTTCCGACTGCAGTTATGCTGTGGAGCGAAACGCCAACCCCAAAGTTTTGTTCCTCGACGCCTCGATCCAAATGCACAAAATTATGAAAAGTAAACTGCAGGAAGCTTATGAAGGCCTTAAGGCCGCCAACGTCCTCTAGCTGAGGTTGGAAGAGGCTTCCGCATCTAACATAAATGATTTGAAATATGGGATGTATCGGATGTACCGTGAGCAGCAACGGCTCACCCAAAGGCTGCCAGAACAACGGCGGCTGCTCCACCGGCGGCTGCAACCGCCTGAATACATACGACTGGTTGACTGCCCTGGATATTGAAGACGTTGAACCTTTTGATATAGTGGAAGTCAGCTTCAAAAACGGAGCGCGGAAGGGGTTTTTCCGCAACCCTCCTCACACCCGCGCCGTGACCGGCGATATGGTGGTGGTCGAGTCCGGCAACGGGCTGGACCTCGGCCGTATAACCCTTTCCGGGGAACTGGTGCGCCTCCAGATGCGCAAGAAAAAGGCCGGGGAAGACGAAGTGCTGCACAATGTTATCCGCCAGGCCAACAAACGCGACCTGGACCGGCTGGCGGAAGCCCGGGAACTGGAACTGCCGACAATGGTGCGCGCCCGCGTCATCGCCCGTACGCTGGGCCTGGAAATGAAGATCGGCGATGTGGAGTTCCAGGGAGACAAACGCAAGGCTACCTTTTACTACACCGCCGACGGACGGGTAGACTTCCGCGAACTTATCCGCCATTACGCCAAAGAGTTCCGCGTGAAGATCGAAATGCGGCAGATCGGCGCCCGCCAGGAGTCGGCCCGCATCGGCGGTCTGGGTTCCTGCGGCCGGGAGCTGTGCTGCTCTACCTGGCTGACCGACTTCAAATCGGTCACGACCGCCGCTGCCCGCTACCAGAACCTGGCTATCAACCAGTCCAAACTCTCCGGAATGTGTGGCCGGCTGAAGTGCTGCCTCAATTACGAACTCGATACTTACCTGGATGCCCTGGACCGCTTTCCCAAGCATGCAGAGAAACTGCAGACGGAAGCCGGCACGGCCGTCCTGGTTAAGACGGACATCTTCAAGGGCCTGATGTATTATGGTTATGAGCGCGATAACGGACGGGGTAAATTGTATGCTGTCGAAGCGGCCCGCGCCCGGCAAATCCGCGACATGAACAAGAAAGGAGAGAAGCCTGCCGACCTGATCAGCCTGCAGTCCTTATCCGAGATCGTGGAAGAGGAGGCGGAGATGGATTTCGAAGACGTAACCGGCGCCATCGAACTGCCGGAGGAAGAGCGGCGCCGCAAGCGCAGGAAAAAACGCCGGAAGGGAGGTAGCCCCCAAAAGAAGAGCCCGCCCAAAGCCAGGGCCAACCCGCCTAAAGAAAAAGAAAAAACGGATAAACAGAAACCGGCGAATAAAGGCGGCCAGGACAATAAGGGCCGGGGCCGGCGCTCCCGCCGGCGGGGCAATAAAAAAGGAGGCGGCCCCAATAAGAACGACAACCAGAATAAGAAGCCATAAAAACCTGTCAACAACAATGAAATACGACCTTACCGTCATCGGCTCCGGCCCCGGCGGCTACGTGGCTGCCATACGGGCTGCGCAGCTCGGCATGAAAACCGCCATCATCGAACGGTACAATACGCTGGGAGGTACCTGCCTCAATGTGGGTTGCATCCCTTCCAAAGCTCTGCTGGATTCCTCGGAACACTACCATAACGCCAAAGAAAAATTCGGCATGCACGGCATCGAACTGGAGAACCTGAAGGTCAACATGCCGCAGATGATCAAACGAAAGAACGAAGTGGTCGAACAGACCGTGGGCGGCCTCAACTTCCTGATGAAGAAAAACAAGATCGACGTATTCCACGGGCATGGTTCTTTTGTCGACGCGCACAAAATCAGCATCGCCAAAGAAGACGGCGCCAGCGAAGAGATAGAAACCGACAAGGTGATCATCGCCACCGGCTCCAAGCCCATCGTTCCCGATAGTTTCCACTACGACAAAGAACGGGTAATCACTTCTACGGAAGCCCTCAATATCGAAAAAGCACCCAAAAGCATGGTCGTCGTTGGCGGGGGCGTGATCGGGCTGGAACTCGGCTCGGTTTTTGCCCGCCTGGGAACAGAGGTGGAGGTCGTCGAATTCCTCGACCGGATCATTCCGGGCATGGATGGCGACTGCAGCAAAGAACTGATGCGCGCCCTGAAAAAGCTCGGCATGAAATTCCACCTCAGGCACGCCGTGACCAACGTCAGGGTCAACAAGAAAAGCGTCACGGTGACGGTGCAAAAGCGCGACTCGGAAGAGCAATTTACAATCAATGCCGATTATTGCCTGGTCTCCATCGGCCGTCAACCTTACACCGCCAACCTCGGGCTGGACAAAGTGGGGGTGGAAATTGACGAGAAAGGCCGCATACGGGTCAATGACAAGCTGCAGACCAACGTGGAGAACATCTATGCTATCGGCGACGTCATCCGCGGCGCTATGCTCGCCCACAAAGCGGAGGAAGAGGGCGTCTTCGCCGCCGAGGTGATCGCCGGGCAAAAGCCGCATATCGACTACAACCTCATCCCGGGGGTTGTTTACACCTGGCCGGAAGTGGCCGGCGTGGGGAAAACCGAAGAACAACTGAAAGAGGAAGGTATGCCTTACAAATCCGGAAAGTTCCCCTTCAAAGCCCTGGGGCGGGCCCGCGCCAGCACGGACACGGAAGGCATGATCAAAGTCCTGTCCCACAAAGAAACAGACGAAATCCTGGGCGTCCATATGGTCGGCCCGCGCACTGCCGACATCATCGCCGAGGCCGTTGCCCTGATGGAGTTCCGGGCATCCGCCGAGGATGTCGCCCGGATGAGCCACGCCCACCCGACTTATACAGAGGCCTTCCGGGAGGCAGCCCTGGCGGCGACGGGCGACAGAGCTATACATATTTAGGCGACAGAGAAGAATATGTCGCTATTCAAACCGGGAGCGTTGAGGTTAAGGTTAAAGGTTAAGGCTGAGGCTGAGGTTAAGGCTGAGGTTGATGCGGCTTCGGGCCCTCAATGTTCTCAGCCTCAGCCTCAACCTCAACCTCAGCCTCAACCTCAGCTACCCCGTCAGCTCAATCAACCGCTCAATTCCCCGGATAAACCCCGTCTTGGCATCCGCATAATCATTCCCGCTTTCCCAGGTGCCATTAGCCAGCTTTACTTTCAGGCGGTAGTAGGCGTCGCGCGCCATGGAATGGGTGCGCAGGTAATCGCGAAAGGCCAGGTGGCGTTTCCATGAAGGGGAACCGTAAGCGACGACGTGCAGGTGGTGCGTAGGCGGAAACTGATGGCGCGGCGGAAGTTGTCCGGGGTCTTCGAAAACCTGTCTTTGCAGCTTGCTCAGGCGGGCAAAAAAGAGGCGTTCCGGCATTTTCTTTTCATAGCAGGAATAATAACAATAACCACAATCGAGGAGCGGACTGACCACCGACCCGAGCAGTTCCTTTTTTTCAATCCCGACCAGGATATCGATAATGGGCTTGGCGCCCAGCCCTTCGACAGCTGTGCTTCCAATATGCTCTACCCTTACGCGCAGGTGTTCCAGGTGAAAAACCAGCTGCCGGCGCTCCGACTCGAAGGCGGTGGCCCAGGCAGGGTCGTAGGGCGCGATCTCGATCTTTTCTGCTGCCATCGGCACAAATTTAAGAGATTAACCGCTCAAATAACCGTATTGTAACCTTCTAATCCAACAATCCACCCCCCTTCTGTAGCTACAACATCAACACCCTCACGAGCAGCACAAGCGCAAAAACGATCAACGCACCTCCCGAAATCCGGCGCAGCCACAATAAATGAATAGGTTGGAGGGCCCGCCGGATGCGTTTGGCCAGGATAACTTTGGAGAAGTCCGTGAATACAATAGTGCCGAAAATCCCGCCGAAAAACAGGGTGGCTTCCCTGCTGTCGAGCCCGCCATCGAAGACCATAGTGGTGGTTACGCCGATCCAGAAAAAAAAGGTGAAAGGGTTGATGGTATTGATGAGAAAGCCTTTCAGCCAGAGCGAAAAATAGCCCGATGCCCGCAGGTTGGCCTTCGCCCACTGCGGGCTGGCGCCGGCCTGCGGAGCGGTGATCAGCGCACCCAGGCCAAATGCCGTGAGGGTGATGCTGCCGGCAATGCCCAGATAGAGGGCGAATTCCGGCGATTCCACCAGTCCGGTGAGGTAAGACACCCCGAAATAGGCACCGAAGATGAAGAGCACGTCGCTGATCCAGATGCCCAATCCAACCATGGTGCCGGCGCGAATGCCCTGCTCCACCCCGGCCTGTATGAGCGCAAAGAAAATAGGGCCGACCAGGATCGCCAGGATCAACCCGAGTTTTATGCCGTTGAAAATAAGATCCATGCCGTACTCTCGTTGTTCGTTTGCCCGCAAAATACAGGGATTTACCGGTTATGGGAAATGCCGGCTTTGCTTCCCGGGGTTTTTAGTTTTTGGCGGACGAAGTTTTCCCAGTCTGCAAACTGCTCGCCTTTCATCACGCGCGGGAATTTGTTTTGCCCGCCCATTTTGCCTTTCGATTCCTGCCATTGGTAGAAAATTTCGGCAGGAAGGGTTTGTACCTGGATTTGGAGCAAAGAACCTCGTTCGGTCCGGTAATCGTCGTTGACCTCCATCAACCGCTCGTCCAGCAACCGGGCCACGGCGGCGCTGTCGGCCATGGGTTCGCAGCCGATGTGCCATTTGTGCATGAAATTGCCTTCCTCCACGAATGGGCTGACCGTAAATTCCCGGATGTTGATGTTCAGCTTCTCTTCGACATGCTGAATGCCCTGGTTCATATTATCCACCGAGAGATGTTCTCCGCAAATGCTCAGATAGTGTTTGGTGCGCCCGGTGATGACGATCTCCCAGCGTTCTTTATCGGTAAAGCGGACCGTATCGCCGATGAGGTAACGCCAGGCGCCGGAACAGGTGCTGATCAGCAGGGCGTAGTCCACTCCTTCCTGAACCTCCCCGATGGTCAGCGCCCGGGGTTGCCCAACCAAACGGCCGTCTTCGTCAAAGTTGGCGGAATTAAAAGGGATGAACTCCAGGAAGATGCCGTTGCGCACCAGCAGGCGCATGCCTCTGGCACCGGGCCGGTCCTGGTAGGCGATAAACCCTTCGGAGGCCAGATAGGTGTCCATATATATCAGCGGGCGGGCAAAGAGCCTTTCAAACCCTTTCCGCATCGGTTCAAAAGCGATGCCTCCGTGTACGCAGACCTTAAGGTTGGGCCATATCTGGTGGATATTTTCCAGTTGGTGAAATTCCAGAATTCGCTCCAGCATGAGCTGCAGCCAGGATGGGATGCCGACGATGAACCCAATGTCCCATTCCGGCGCCAGGCGGGCGATCTCATTGATGCGCTCCTCCCAGTCGCGGATGCGGGCAATCTCCGCCCCCGGCTTGTAATAGGGGCGCAACCAAAAGGGCGGGCGGCTGGCATTGATGCCGCTGAGGTCGCCCATGAAATAATCGCCCTGGTCCTGCAGGTCGCTGCTTCCCCCCAGCATGAGCATGGGCTTGGTGTACAACTCCGGGTCGACGTCGAAATTGGTGAGGGCAAAAAACATTTTGAGGCCGGCATGGCGCATGGCCCGCTGCATTTCATCCGAAACCGGAATGTGCTTGCTGGGCGCGCCGGAAGTCCCGGAGCTGAGCGCAAAATATTTGATCCTGCCCCGCCAGGAAACATTTTCCACCCCCTTTAGCGCCATGTGCCACCAGCGTTCGTACATGGCGTCATAATCGAAGATGGGTACCTTCTCCCGAAAACCGGCGGCCAGGCCATCCTCCCGGAGAATATCTTTGAAGTCGTAATACTGCCCGAAAGCAGTCTGCTGGGTTCGTTTCAGCAACCGGCGCAGGGTGTGGGTTTGCAGGCGCATGGGGTCTACCTGGCGCTGTTCCAGTCTTTCTCCTATTTTCAATCCTCTTTTCAGTAAGTTCCCAAAGAAAGGCATAGTGGTATAGTTTTGCAGTGTTCCTGCTCAATTTAAAAAAAGTGGGGCAGATTTGTAAACGTACAGGAGAATAGCGCTTTGGCGCAGCAGATGCGGAGTTATTGACCTCGCGCATGACAGGTGCAGTTATTGGTTATTTTGTTATCCAAGAAAGGAAGGGCCGTTCATTTTTCGGAAAGAAGCCTGGCGTTTTAAAGGCCGGAACAATAACCCCTAATAACCAATAACCCCAAATAACCCCTTCTACCCCACCACCGTCGCCACCAACCTCCGGGCGCCGCCGTGGTTGCGAAACTCGCAGAGGTAAATCCCTTGCCAGGTTCCCAGGTTGAGGCGGCCGCGGGTGATGGGGATGCTGATGGAAGAACCGATCATGGCCGCTTTGATGTGGGCGGGCATATCGTCCGGCCCTTCGACGGTATGCCGGAGGAAGGGCAGGTTCTCCGGGACGACGTGGTTGAAAATGCTCTCGAAGTCTGTCCGCACATCAGGGTCGGCATTTTCGTTGACCGTCAGGGCGGCGGAGGTATGCTTAATGAAGAGGTGCAGGATGCCCCGGTCCGGCAGTCCTTCCGGCAACTGGCGCAGGACTTCGCCGGTAATAATATGGTACCCCCGGGGGTAGGGCGGCAGGCTGAATTCTTTTTGCAGGACCATATACTTTTTTTACCTTCTCCTTCCGTACTCCGGGCAGCGGATATCGCCGAAGTAATACACCAGCCCGACTCCCAGCAACACATAGCTGTCGTTGTTGTTGCTGTTGCCGCGCTGGGTGCCTTTGTTCCCGATCTGGCTGTCTCCGGATCCTGGAATTTCCTTAGAGCGGTCGGAAAGGGCCACTGCGGTTTGGTTGCGCAGCTTGAGCAGGTCGCCCTTGTCCGGGTAGACCGTGCTTACGTCGTCCAGGTAGTCGGTGAACAAGCTGCGGGCGCTGAGCTCGAAATTGAGGCTCAGCTCATAGCTCAGGTCCAGCTTGATGCCCAGCCCGTAGGCCAGGCCGCCGCTGACGCTGTAGTACTCTTCGCCTTTGAATTGCCCTTCGGTGCCCAGGGGGCGCAGCTCCACCATTTCGCCCTGGTAAGACGCTTTGGGGTTGAAGTGAAATACGTTGAAGCCGGCAAAGACATAAGGCGTGAAGAACTCGTCCTTGCTGCCGTGCGTATAAGGCAGGAAATTGAATTCCAGTTGCGCCGTGCCATCGATGAGGATGGATTCGAAACTCAGGTTGCGGGCCTGTTCGAAGGGGTTGCTGGAGTTGGCGTCGTCGGCCATGACCTTTCCATAGTTGGCCGACATCTTGAAGCACAACCGGTCGTTGAAGTTGTAACGTGCGATAATGCCTCCGGCCAATCCCGGCATGCTGAGGTCGTAGTTGGTGTTCAGGTCGCCAAAATAATAGGCGCCGCCAAGCCAGCCGCCGGCTTCCCAGCCTTTTTGCGCATGTACAATGGATGCTGTCCCCAGGATTATCGCAACGAAAAGTAATGCTTTTCTCACTTTATTCCATTTTTTAAACCGAGGTGCAAAGATAACTTTAAAATCCGGGAATAGAACGGAAAAAGCCAGGGCCGTGGTATTTAAGGCCTGTAAAGTCATTAAGGTAGGTTTCCTTATCTTTGCTCCTCAAACCAATGAACCATGCCCAAAACCATCGTCTCCTACAACGTCAACGGCATCCGGGCCGCCCTGAACAAGGGGCTGCTCGACTGGGTCCGGGCCAACGGCATCGACATTTTCTGCGTTCAGGAAACCAAAGCCCACCCGGAGCAGGTGAAAGAGCGAACGGAATTCGAAGCGCTGGGTTATGAACAACACTGGCACAGCGCCGAGAAGAAAGGCTACAGCGGCGTGGCCACCTTCAGCCGTATCGAGCCGGACGACGTCGTCGCCGGATGCGGCATCGAAAAATACGATCAGGAAGGGCGCATCCTGCGCACCGACTACGGCGACTGGTCGGTGCTCAATTGCTACTTCCCCTCCGGAACGACGGGTGACATGAGGCAGGCCTTCAAGATGGAGTTCCTCGACGACTTCCACCGCTGGGTCAATGAGCTGCGCAGGGAACGCCCCAGGCTCATCATCGTCGGCGACTACAACATCGCCCATAACGAGATCGACATCCACGACCCGGTGCGCAACAAAAACAACTCCGGCTTCCTGCCCGAAGAACGGGAATGGATGAGCCAATGGTTCGACAACGGATTTACCGATGCCTTCCGCTACCTCAATCCCGAAAAGGTGGAGTACAGCTGGTGGACCTACCGCGCCGGCGCCCGCAAGAAAAACAAAGGCTGGCGCATCGACTACCAGTCGGTGACCGACAACCTGAAGGACAAACTGCTGGAAGCTTACCAGATGACGGATGTGGTGCACTCGGACCACTGTCCGGTATATTTGAAGATTGCCTTATAAGCTTGGAAAAAACTTGACAAGTTTGCAGAGGACTGCCGGGAGAAGAAACCTGGCAAGTTTATCATTAAAGGAAATGGAACACAAGAACGAAATCGTCGCCCGGTTCATCCGGCGGCTGCAACAAAGCATAGAAAGCGGCAGCTTCATCAAGCTGACCCTGAGCAAGCCCGGCGGCAAAGACAAGGATCTCCGAAATGTCTATGCCCGTCTGATCGAGCTGAAAGGGGAACAGGCGCTTTCCTTCACGCTGCGCTACGCCACCCGGGACGAGGTGAAAAACCACCCCGTGCCGGAAGCGCTGGCCATGGTTGGGCTGTGGCTGGGAGCAGACTTCCTCAACGGCGACCTGCTTACCCTGAAGGAAGACGTTTCCATACAGTTCAGCAAAAAGCGCAAGCCCCGGCTTTTCTTCCGCCCGGCCAGCCTTCAGGAACAGCCCTCCAAAACGCATGACCGCCAGAAACAATACCTCATCGAGGCTGCCGGCAACCCTTACCTGCAACCCATGGGCATTACCGGCGCCCAGGGCAAGGTGCTGGCCGCCGGGCAGGCCAAGTACCGGCAGATCAACAAATACATTGAGATCATCGACAACCTGCTCCGGCAACATCCTCTGCCGGAGAAGCCGCATATTGTCGATATGGGGTCCGGCAAAGGCTACCTCACCTTTGCGCTGTACGACCACCTGGCCAACAACCTGGGCATGCAGCCCACCATCACGGGCATAGAACTGCGGCAGAAACTGGTGGATTTCTGCAATGAACTGGCAAAGGAATCCGGATACGACGGGCTTTCCTTCCTCGCCCAGGACATAAACGACTTTCAGCCGGAGCGCATCGACCTGCTCATCGCCCTGCACGCCTGCGATGTGGCCACCGATATCGCCATCGCCAAAGGCATACGGTCCGGGGCCGGGATCATCATCGTGGCGCCCTGCTGCCACAAGCAGATCCGCAAACAGATGAACTGCCGGACCGACATGCAGGCCATCCTGCGGCACGGCATCCTCGAAGAGCGGCAGGCCGAGCTGATCACCGACGGCATCCGCGCCCTGCTGATGGAAGCCAATGGCTACGAAACCAAAGTGTTCGAGTTCATTTCAACTGAACATACAGCAAAAAACCTGATGATCGTGGGTATGAAAGGAAAGAGGAATGATGAAGCTTTAAAACAGGTGAAAACCATCAAAGAAAAGTATGGCATTGGATATCATTACCTGGAAAGGTTACTATTGTAAAATCTCAAACCTAGGTCTTTTAAATAGACATAAAGTTGTATCTTGTTCGTGAGGGACTATGTCCCGATACGTCTAAATCAGCAAGTCTCCAGACTTGCGTAACTAAAAAACCGCAAGTCTGGAGACTTGCAAATTATACTGCATCGGGTCACAGACCCTCGCAAACGACATTGCTATTGAAATGGATATAACTTACTGTCGATTTATGATATACAACATTATGTCGCAAGACACCCCGCCAGCGTGGGAGAACGCACCACCAAATCGGAGGGGATGTCCCCCGCTGGACGTTTGCGCCATAGCTGGCTAGCTCCTCCGCTGAGTAGCTTCGGCGCTCGCGGACAGCGTCGGGGCACGGGGGATTTAGGGGGTGGACAGAATATTCTTCGGTGACATGAGTTTCCGGAGTGTCCTCAGCAATCCAACCATTCAGCAATCCCCTACCAATTCACTTCCCCGCCAACACCGCCTCCCGCGCTGCCCTCATCGGGATGCCGATGCACTTCTTCTCCATGTACGCCATCATCTTTTCCAGCAGCTCCCGGCTTTGGCCGTCGAGCATTTCCACCTCTTTGCGGAAAACTTCGTTGACGGCTTTGTGCCGGACAGCTTTAATTTCGGTGGGAACGCGCCGCATGGCAATTTCCAGCTGGCGCTGCTTGAACAGGGTGGGAAACTCCCGCAGGTATTCTTTAAGGATCATCCTGGCCTCCCCGACCTCCTGCTCGCGGAAAGAAAGGTTGGCCTCTGCCAGGTGGCGCAGGCCATCTATTTCGATGTAGTTGATATCGTTGTTTTCAACCACTGCTTCCGAGATATTACGGGGAACCGACAGGTCGATCGCTACTTTGCGCCCTTTTTCGCCCTGAAGCAAGGAAGCGTATAATTCTGGCGTGATGACTGCGTTGGTAGCGCCGGTGCAAACGATCAGGCAATCAAAGCCCGCCGTGTAGGCAGGCAGGGCGTCCAGCGGCTGCGCTTTGCCTGCCAGCAAGGCGGCCAGCTGTTCCGCCTTGTCGAGCGTGCGGTTGAACACTACAATATCGTTGAAGGCGTGTTTGACGAGGAATTTGGCGACCAGTTGATTCGTTTGCCCGGCGCCAACCATCAGAATTCGGGCATTTTTATTCAGCCCTGCATTTAACAGCTTTTGAACGGCCAGGGAAACCACAGAAATCTGTTTTTCGCCTATGCGGGTATTGGAGTATACTGCTTTGGCAGCCACAACCGCCTGCTGATAAGCAAGCCGGATGAAGTTGCCGGCAAGCCCCCATTCCCAGCACTGGTCAAAAGCTTCCCGCAACTGGCGGAGGATTTGGCGCTCGCCGATGACCAGGGAGTCGATCGAAGCGGAAACATCGAGAAGGTGCCCCAGAGCAGCCTCCCCTTCCAGGCACTGTACGACATCCTCAATTTGGCTTAAGGCAGCGGCGGGCAACTCCGGATTGACGGACTGGAAAAAGCGGGAGATAAACTGGGACGTAATTGGCTGAGCGGTAGTAAAAAAATACATCACCCGGTTGCAGGTAGGGAGATACAACAGCTCATCGAGCTGAAAACCGTCCTTAAGGGCTTCCAGGCGCGCTTTGAGCGCACGGCTATCGGCAGCCTTTATGACAAAGCCACCAATCTCCTTGAGTTGGGTGTGCTTGTGTGTTACGGTCAGTATTTTATAATTCGCCAGCATAGTGCCCAGTCTATAGTTCCAGATTATAAGTTGCAAAAATATATCCCCGTTACACACCTATTGTCATGAGACTGCAACAAGGTTAAACAAAACTATTATCGAGGCATAGCGAACTCGATGACAAATATCACCGGAAGAGATGACATTTTACTCTTTTGTGATAAATATCACGTTACAGGAGGGCATTAATCACGAATCAGCTAAATTTTAAAACACTGATAATCAATCAGGTAATATGCGCCTGAAAATCCAGCCTGATCCGATCAGACAGCCGGATTTGCAGGAAGGCCGCATTGTCACGCCATTGTAAAAAAACATGAACAACCGGGGAGCCGGCTGAATTTCACTTGATCTTGATCTGTTCAGCGGCATTAACGAAAAGGGTATTGCCGATGCTTTCATAGCCTTTGAAAACAGCAGCTCCTTCGTGGCGGGCCACTTCCTCCCGGAAGCCAATAATGGTGAGGTCGGCGTCTTTGGATTTTCCGGCGATGATTTCCCGGGGATCGATGTCTGGCTTTCGGGGGATGACTTCGATGTTGTGAGGGGCGATGGGCAACTGGCCGGCTTCGATCAGGCTGTGTAGCCGGCCCCATTCCTCCTCGGCGTTTTCCTCCGGGTAGATGGCAAAGATTTTGATGTACCCATCCTTCCACTCCCGGTGGCCCAGGATGATGTAGGCCAGCAGGATCATCAGGTTGGCGTTCTCGTAATCGTTGGAGGTGATCCAGACGTGTATGCTCTGTTTGAGGCCGTAGCCCCGCTCCGTGCTGCCCAGGATGAGCAGGTCAAAATCGACGGATTTGATGAGCTTGAAGTTGTCGACGATGTCTTCCAGGTTAGTGGGCTTCATCTTGGAAAACTCGGTGAGCAACACGTTGTTTTCCGTGCCGGATATGCCGGGCAGTTGGATGACCTGCGCCACCGCCGAGGTGTAGGAAGGGCTGACCAGGGTGTCGATGTAAATGTTGCTGTCGCTCGCCTCCGCCATTTTGATCAGGCGGTTCTTGCACTTCCTGGCTTCCAGGTGGGTCGACTTGGACAGGTAACCCGTGATTTTGTGGATGTAGGTCCCGAAACCGTACCGCTGCGATATCCAGCGCAGCATGTCGAAGGCGGCCAGGCGGTCGAAGGAGTGCTCGGAGATACATACGGTCGACGGGCGCCAGCTCGCCGTCTGCTCTTTTTCGGTTTTTTGCAAAAAGACCTGCAACTGCCGGCTGATCTGGAAGATCACCCCCTGGAAGATGACCGCCAGGTTTTTTTTCTCCGGGTTGTAACGGCTCACCAGCAGGTAGAAGACGACCATCAGAGCCAGGGAAAAGAAGGCGTACCCGGGGTTCATAAAAAACATCAGCCCGAAACAGGCAATGGCGCCGAAGAGGGAGATGTACCAGCGCGAACGGAAGGTCGGCCGATAGGAAGGGTCGGCGGCGAAATGCTGCAAAAAAGAAATCAGGCAGAGGGATCCGTAGGTAACCATGAAGAACATGGAGATGATCTTCGCCACGGCGTCCAGCTCTCCCATCAGGATAAAAACAAAAGCCAGCACAACCGTCACCACTGTTGCATTGAAGGGTTCATCGTTCTTGCCCCGGCCGCGCGACAGCCAGTAGTTGATGCTCCGTGAAGGGATCAGGCGGTCCCGCGCAATGGCCTGCAGGGTGCGGGGCGCCACCAGGATCGACCCGATGGCCGAGGAGATGGTAGCCGCCGCCAGCCCGACGGGGATGAGCCACCAGCCCTGCCAGGCGATCTCCGCCATGATGAGGCGGCTGGTGTCCGCCAGGTCCGCCGGGCTGGCGGAATCCGCCAGCTTGTAGGTAATGAACAGGTAGACGACCATGCCGCAGAGGGTGCCGGCCAGCGTGCCCAGGGGAATGGACTTGCTGGGGTTGCGCAGGTCGCCGGAAAGGCCCACGCCGGCCGTCATGCCGGTGAAGGCGGGAAAGATGATGGCAAAGACGGTAAAAAAGCTGAATACTTCCACCGGCGGCTGCGAGGAACTAGCCTGCCGGCCGGGGTCTGCCGGGCTAAGTCTCGGGATATTGGGGTTGGGGTAATCGTCCGTTACCGTATCCTGCGGAAAAGAAAAAGCGGCCGTATCGTCCGCCGACTGGGCGGGCGGCCGGTAATCAGAAACATTGGCAAAGGGATCGACTTCTACATTCCTGCCGTAATCGGTCTCGCCGATGAAGAAGGCCACCAGGGACAGAAAAAGAGTGGCCACTACCACGTAGAGCGTTTTGACTCCCAGGTCGGCCCCCTTGGTCAGTACGATGGCGGTCAGGGCGAACAGGGCGGGAATGCTCACCGTCTGTTTTTTTGTAAACAACCACTCCAGGGCCGGGTGCCAGTGGTAGTTTTGCAGCAGGTAGTCGAAAAGAGCATTGAACGCCTCCGCAAAGGCGATGATGTAAAAGGCCACGCTGATGGCCTGGGAAAAATAAAGGGCGATGCCGATAGACGAGCCGATGACCAGGCCGAAAGAGCGGGATATGATGTAGTATTCGCCTCCTCCCTCTACCTTCTGGTTGGTGGCGATCTCGGCAATGGCCATGGCCGTGGGTATGGTCACAGCATGGCCGATGAGGACGATCAGGATGGTGCCTGCCAAGCCCACCTGCCCGACCGCGAAACCAAACCGCAGGAACATCACCGCCCCCAGGATGGTGGAGATGGCAGTGAAGAATACCGGGGCGGTCCCGAATTTGCGGACGGCGGCGGCAGCGGTGCTCATGGTCTTAGTTTTGATATTTGACCTGTAAGATAAACGTAAACTTCAAGTTGCCAAAGGTTTTGGTTTTTTACCTTTGCCACATGGATACAACAGCCGAATACCGCCGGGCCCAACCCGGCCTGCGACGCCTGGGCTACCTGGCTATGGCGGCATTGCTGGCCCTGGCGGCGGTGTTCTTCCGCGAGCGTGCCTGGCTGCTGGATATTGCTTTCCAGACTTTCCTGCTGGTCAACGAAGGCAGCGTGCAGGTAATGGTCAACCGCTTTGGCTCAGCCGTGGTGCAACTGCTGCCTTTGCTGGGTCTCAGGCTGGGCGCTTCCCTGCCGGTGATTTCCCTGCTGTATTCCATCTCCTTCCCGTTGTTGTTTCTGGGGTTCTATGCACTGATTGTAAAAGTGCTGCGCAACGACCTGCTGGGCTGGGCGCTGGTATTCCTCTACACCCTTATCGTATACGACGCCTTCTACTGGGCGACCTCCGAGCAGCAGCAGGGGCTGGGCGCCTTGCTGGTGTTCTACGCCTACTGGCTGCGCTACCCCCGGCAGGAAAAACCCTGGATGTGGGCGGTGAGTGTCCTGGGCGTGGTGGCGCTGGCCTATTACCACCCGCTGGTCTTCATTCCCTTCTATTTCCTGTGGGCATTTTTCGGGCTGCACCTGCGGGAAAAGATTGCCGGCCGCGCCTACTGGCTGCTGGCCGGTTTTATGGCCGCCGCCCTGGCCCTGAAATCCCGTTTGTCTGCCAACTGGTACGACGACGCCAAGTACGGCGCGTTCAGAGAGAACCTGGAGGCTTACTTCCCCAACTACTTTTCTATGCCGGCCCACGGCAAATTCCTGGAGAATGTCCTGAGTATCTGGTATTTTTTCCCCATTTTCCTGCTCGTCGTCACGGCTTTTTACGCCTATCGCCGGCAGTGGCTCAAATTGGGCCTGGTGCTGGGCACCTGCTTTGGTTATATTATGCTCCTGCACATCGGCTCCCCTCATTCTACCTACCGCTTCTACGCCGAGGTCAACTACATGGCGCTGAGCATTTTCGTGATGGTTCCTTTTTTATTCGATATCGCTCACCGGATCAGGCAGCAGTGGCTGCTGCCGCTGTTTGCCGCCATCCTCATCCTCCGCCTTGCTGCCATCTCCCTCCACCACACCCCCTTCGAGGCTCGTTGGCGCTGGATCGCTAATACGCTTTCTGAACAGCCGGCCGGCGCCAACCGGTTCTACCTGCCCGAAGCGGAAGCGCCTATGGACACCCTGCTGATGAGTTGGGGCGTGCCGTACGAAAGCCTGCTCATCTCTGGCAGCAAAGAACCCAAAACCTTGCTTGTTCATCCGGATTTGTCGGCGTTTTCCGAGGCTTTGCAGTTGGATACGGTGTTTGTCACGCCTTTTAAAACTTATTCATTGGAAAACCTGAATGCGGCGTATTTCCCGCTTGGCAGGGGGGAGTATCGGAAGGTTGTTTTTTCTAAGTAACATTTTCCTTACTTTTGCCCCTCTTTATGAAACTGTGTATATGTGTATGCGTGTATACGTGTATACGTTCAATCATCAATTAAAATCCTATGTACCGTACACACAACTGCGGCGAACTCCGCATCTCTGATGTGGGCAAAGAAGCGAAACTATCCGGCTGGGTGCAGGCCGCCCGCGATTTTGGCGGCATGACCTTTATCGACCTGCGCGACCGCTACGGCATCACCCAGCTCGTTTTTAATATGGACGACGACGCCGGGCTGTGCGAGCGCGCCCGCAAGCTGGGCCGCGAGTTCGTCATCAGCGCCACCGGGCAGGTGCGCGAGCGCAGCAACAAAAACCCCAACCGCGCCACCGGCGATATCGAGATCGAAGTAAAATCCATGGACGTGCTCAACGCCTCCAAAGTGCCGCCTTTTACCATCGAAGACGACACCGACGGCGGCGACGACCTGCGCATGAAATACCGCTACCTCGACCTGCGCCGCAGCCCGGTACAGCAAAATATCATCTTCCGCAGCCGCCTGGCCATCGAAACGCGCAAATACCTGGCCGACCAGGGCTTCCTGGAGATCGAAACGCCCTTCCTCATCAAGAGCACTCCGGAAGGGGCGCGCGACTTTATCGTGCCCTCCCGAATGAACCCGGGCCAGTTCTACGCCCTTCCGCAAAGCCCGCAGACGTTCAAGCAAATCCTGATGGTGGCCGGCATGGATAAATACTTCCAGATCGTGAAGTGCTTCCGGGATGAGGACCTGCGCGCCGACCGCCAGCCGGAGTTTACCCAGATCGACTGCGAGATGGCCTTCATCACCCAGGAAGAGGTGCTGGCTACGTTCGAAGGGCTGACCAAACACCTGTTCAAAACCGTGAGCGGCGTCGGGCTGCCCGACTTCCCGCACATGTCCTACGACGAGGCCATGCGCCGCTTCGGCTCCGACAAGCCGGACCTGCGCTTCGGCATGGAGTTTGCCGAACTGAACGACGTGGCCCGGAACAAAGGCTTCCAGGTCTTCGACAGCGCAGAACTGGTGGCGGGCATCTGCGCGCCCGGCGCCGCCGACTACACCCGCAAGCAGATCGACGAACTGACCGAGTGGGTGAAGCGCCCGCAGATCGGCGCCAAAGGCCTGGTCTACGTCAGGTTCAATACCGACGGCAGCGTCAAGTCTTCCGTCGATAAATTCTTTTCCGAAGACGCGCTCCGGGCCTGGGGCGAAAAAGCCGGCGCCCGGGCAGGCGACATGATGCTCGTCCTGGCCGGCGAAGCAGAAAAAACGCGCAAGCAACTCAGCGAGCTGCGCCTGGAAATGGGCCGCCGCCTCGGCCTGATGCAGCCCGGCGACTTCAAGCCGCTCTGGGTGGTCGACTTCCCCCTCCTGGAATGGGACGAGGACACGGAGCGCTTCTACGCCATGCACCACCCCTTCACCTCCCCCAAAAAGGAGGATGTGGCCCGCATGCTCAGCGGAGACCACGACACGCTGAAAGCCCTGCGCGCCGACGCCTACGACCTGGTGATCAACGGCGTCGAGATCGGCGGTGGCTCCATTCGTATCCACGACCGCGCCCTGCAGGAGCGCAACTTCAAGCTGCTGGGCTTCACGCCGGAAGAAGCGGAAGCCCAGTTCGGCTTCCTTTTGGGCGCTTTCGAGTACGGCGCGCCGCCCCACGGCGGCATCGCCTTCGGCTTCGACCGCCTCTGCGCTGTGATGAACGGCCAGAACTCCATCCGCGACTTCATCGCCTTCCCCAAGAACAACATGGGCCGGGATATGATGATCGACGCGCCTTCGCCCGTGCATAAGGAGCAGTTGGATGAGTTGTGTTTGAGGCAGGTAGAAGTACAGAAAAAATAGGGTTCCTACAAATAAATACTCGCAATATAAGAGCCGGTAAAATATACTGCCTACTCTTTAGAGCGTGTTGGGATTTTGTTTTTGATGCCGAGAATGGCCAGATTTGGGTTCTCACGAAGCCATTTTTTCGCCTCGTAGTGGTGCTACGGGGCGAAAAAATGGTGAAGTGAGGTTCCATAGATGGCC
>JAGFJD010000225.1 GCA_024102975.1 Phaeodactylibacter sp.
GTTTTGGGTTTTGGGTTTTGGGGTTTTGGGGTTTTGGGTTTTGGGGTTTGGGGGTTACGTCACAATGGCCTGGTTTTCAGGATAGCTTTGAACGCCGAACACCAAACTTTGGACAGTCCCCAAAGAAACACAGCAGTACGAGCAGTCTCGCTGCGGCAAGGCTTGACAACAGTATACCTCGCACACTGCCTGCCCCGTAAAAAGCGTTCCGGGGAAGTGCCGGGGCTACTTGCATGCATTTCCATGTGTTTCCATGTATCTCAACAGATTTCCCTTTATTCCCAAACCTCCCCTCTCACAAAACCCCGTATTTTTCGTACCTTCGCTCCCGCTCCGGTTGCCGAAAGGCATAATAGGGAACTCCTGTGTAAGTATTATACTGATCCAGGGACTGTACCCGCAGCTGTGAGCTTCCAGGATGCTAAGGAACCGGGTTATTGGTTATTTCCGTTTTTGAGCGGGTGCCGGTTACTGGTTGTGATTGGCGTTCCAACCGGATTGTCAGGAGCCACTGTTTTTTAACGGGAAGGCGGCAATCCGATGAAGCGAGTCAGAAGACCTGCCGGAGCGGATGTTTCATTGTTGCCTTCGGGTTAGAGGCAGGGTGGATGGTATACGTAGTGATGAATGGTTGGAGTGCTGGAGTTTCGGAATGTTGGACAGCTGCGGCGTTCTTTTTGGCGCCAAGTGCCGGCAATAACCAATAACTTCCACACGGACTGCCGGAGTGCCAAAAACAAATAACCAATATCTCCGGCCAGCTCCCGCCACCGCCCCCCGCCCGTGTAGCTCAACACCAATGCATGGCTTTCTTCAGACCTGTCTTCATACATTTCTGCTTTCTGCTCCTGGTACTGCCGGCGCTTCCCGGCCGTGCTATTGCCCAATCCGACACCATCGACATCCCCGAGGTGACCATCACCGCTTCACGCCTGCGGGGCTGGCAGCCGGGACAGGAGCAGGTGATCCCGGACAGCCAGCAGCTCGCCTTCCTGAAAACGCAGAACCTGTCGGAAGCCCTGCGCTGCCAGGGCGGCGTTTACGTGCGCGACTACGGGGCAGGCAATATTGCTACGGCGGCCGTCCGCGGCACGTCGGCCGGGCATACGGCGGTATTGTGGAACGGCCTTCCGCTCCAGGACCCCATGCTGGGGCTGACCGACCTGAGCATCCTCCCGCTCTTCTTTTTTGAAGAAACCCGCCTGGCCCTGGGGGGCAGCAGTTCCCTCTGGGGCAGCGGCGCTTTGGGCGGCGCCATCCACCTGGACAGCCGCCTGCCGTCATCCGGCGGCCTGCGCCTGAGCTACCAGGGCGAGGGCGGCAGCTTCGGCTACCGGAGCCAGGGGTTGCAGCTGGCTCACGGAAGCGACCGCTTCCGGTCTGCCACCAAGCTCTTCCTGCAATCCGCCGACAACGACTATCCCTATACCGACATATATGGCGAACAAAAACGCCTGCCCCATGCCGGCACCCGGCAGATGGGCGCCCTCCAGGAGAATACCATCCGGCTGGCCGGCGGCCACCAGTTAAGCACCCGCCTCTGGGCACACCGCGCCGAGCGGGACATACCGCCCAGCCGGGTGCAGCCACAAAGCGCCGCCCGCCAGGAAGACGACGCCCTGCGGGCGGCCCTCGACTGGCAGTGGGCAGGCGAACGAAGCAGCTGGATCACCCGCCTGGCAGCCTTCCAGAACCGCCTCCGGTACGCCGATTCCCTGGCCAATACTTTCTCGGACAGCCGCACGCGTTACCTGCTGGCGGAAGGAGAAGGAACGCATCAGCTCTCCCCCGGCCTGGATGTCAAAGGCGGCCTGCAGTTCAACTACCTGGAAGCCCGCTCCGACGTGTATGCAGGCTTTCCGCGGCAGGATCGCTGGGCATTGTTTGCCGCACTGCGGTGGCAGCCGGGCCGGCAGTGGCTGGCCGTGCTGAGCGGGCGGCAGGAATGGGTGAACGGGCGGGCCATCCCCTTCACGCCTGCCCTGAGCCTGCGCTGGCAGGACGGAAGCGCCCTGGAGGCCGGCCTGTCCGCCTCCCGCAACTACCGCCTGCCTACCTTCAACGACCTCTACTGGCCCGCCGCCGGCAACCCCAGCCTGCGCCCGGAGAAGGGATGGAATCAATCGCTTTACCTCCAGGCCCGGAAGGAATGGGGCCCCTGGTCTGCCCGGGCCCGGCTCTCAGGTTTTAACTATAATGTGCAGGACTGGATCATCTGGTTGCCGGAGGGCGGCCTGTTCCGCCCGGAGAACATCCGCCGGGTATGGAGCCGCGGCGGCAGCGCCCGCCTCCGGCTGGAGCGAAAGCTGGCGGGCGGAAGCCTGCAACTGGACGCCAATTACGGCTATACGCGTTCCACCAACGAAGGCGCCCGGCAGCTGATCTACGTGCCCCTGCACCAGGGCGGCGCCAGCCTGGCCTGGCAGGCCGGAGGCTGGCAGGCAAGCTACCTCCAGGAATGGGCCGGCCGCACCTACATCCTGTCCGACAATTCTGACTGGCTGCCTGGCTATGCCGCTGGCGCCCTGCGCCTGTCGCGGGCCTGGCGCTGGAAACGGCTCTCCGGGCAACTGTACGCCAAAGTGGAAAACCTGTGGGATGAAAACTACGAACTGGTCGCCAACCGGCCCATGCCGGGAAGGCACTACCGGGTTGGGGTGAATGTTGAATTTGAATGAATGAGGGGAAATATGGAAATATGTGGCAAAAAACTAAAAACTAAAAACAACCAATATGCGAATTTATCTTCTCCTGGCACTGATCGCCACCCTGTGGCTAAGCAACTGCAAAAAGGATGAAAACCCCACGGGCAGCCTGGTCGAGGCCGGCGCCGGGGTATTGGTCACCAACGAAGGCGGCTTCAACGATGGCAATGCATCGGTGAGCTACTTCAAGTTCGAAGACAAATCCATAGAGCAGGAGCTGTTTGCCGGCGCTAACGGGCGCCCCCTGGGCGATATCCTGCAGGGCATGGCGCTGGTGGGCGAAACCGCCTACCTGGTGCTCAACAACTCGCAGCGCATCGAGATCGTGGATGTGAATACTTTTGAATCGGAAGGCGCCATTGAAATCCAGGGCTCGCCCCGCTACTTCCTGCCCATCGACGACGAGACGGCCTACGTCTCCGACCTGTTCGGAGGGGCGATCCACGTGGTGAGCCTCTCCAGCCGGGCCGTCATCGTCTCCATACCCATGCCGCAGAGCTGGACCGAGCAGATGGTTAAGGTGGGCGATGAAGTTTTTGCTGCCAGCCCCAGTTCCTTCGGCCAGGCGCCCAACCGGCAACTGTTCGTAGTCGACAGCGAAAACCACGTCCTTGCAGACAGTATCGAAGTAGGCCTAAGCCCCACTGCCCTGGTGCAGGACGCCGGCGGCAAGATCTGGGCGCTCTGCTCCGGCGATGTTGATAACGGCACGCCCGGCGGGCTTTACCAGGTGGACCCGGAGGCCAGGGTTGTCCTGCAGAGCTTCTCTTTTCCGGACAACAACATCGGCTTCGCCCCCCGCCTGGCCATCGACAAGGCGGGCCAGCGGCTGTTTTATACGAAGATCGACCTGTACGCCATGCCCGTCAATGCCGCCGCCCTGCCCTCTGCGCCTTTGATCCCCGCCGACGGCCGCGACCTGTACGGCCTGGGCATAGAGCCGGGCACCGGCTATATCTGGCTCGGCGAGGCCGGCGACTACAAAAGCAGGCAGATGATCTACCGCTACGATCGGGAGGGAAATTTGCTGGATGAAGCGCTGGCGGGAGTAGCGCCGAATGGGTTTTGGTTTTACTGAGGTATTTTGGCCTTGCGGTTTTACGGTATTTCGGGCCGGTGCTCATGAGGTTTTCCCCAACCCGTTCAGGCAGCAGGCGGTGCCGTCAGACCACTGGACATTTTGGGGGCTACTTGTGTAAAGGTGTGAAAGTGTAAACGTGTAAATGATTGGGAGCCAATTTCTTTTACACCTTTACACGCTTACACTTTTAAACGGACCAGAAAATGT
>JAGFJD010000229.1 GCA_024102975.1 Phaeodactylibacter sp.
TACCCAAAAGGCTCTGTGTCGCTGCTACGCAGCTTAAACCAGCGCCCATTTTGACCAGGGGCTAACGCCCCTGGCAAAAAGCTATCGCCGCTACGCGGCTTTATTTTAAGTTAACAAAGTAGTACTAGCTACGGACCAAAAAATAACCGCCGTGAGGTTCCAAAATCTGGCATTTGCAGCCCAAATAGCCTGCCCCGTACACATAGTGTCGGGGACTACCTCCAAACATGCTCTTAGCCAAAGTGCCCTTCATCTGTTGCGAACTCCGCCCGCCATCGCACCCACCTCCCACTTCAAATGCTGCACAGAATCTCGCGGGCCATCGCGTAAACGTCTACAAACGACTACAAACGGCATTAAACATTTATTATTCGACTAGCACTTGATATCCCCCACATCTTTGTAGCGTCATCAGCAACAATCAGTTTTCACCTCAAAATCATTTAAGTCATGCGAACCATTAAAAACAGCGTCACCCTGATCGGCCACCTCGGCAAAGACCCCGAAGTCGTGCAAACGAAAAACGGCAACATGGTGGCCAACATCTCTCTTGCCACCAACGAATATTACCGCAACCAGAACGGCGAAAAGATACGCAGTACCGAATGGCACCGCTGCGTCGCCTGGGGCAAAGTGGCGGAAAACGTCGGTGCCCTGTGCAAAAAGGGAAAGGAAGTGGCCCTGCGCGGCAGGCTGTCGTACGACCAGTTCGAGGACAAAAACGGCGTCCGCCGGAAATTGCCGCGCATCGTCATCGATGAATTCGTCCTGTTGAGCAAAAAAGAGGATAGCGCATAGCAATTTGGTTTTTCCACTCCCAACTTGAGGAAACAAGACCGGGACATGCCCCGGACGAAGCGTTGGATGAAAGTTGGGTTTTCAGCAGTGCCCGGCCCTCCCTTTCTCTCTTGCGTTGTCTGGTGAAAGGGCCGGCGCACTGCTCTTTTCCGGTGCGACAGGAAATTTGAAGGCGGAAAGACGTGAAAAGGGCAGGCAGGGGCTGGGCTTGGCAGGGCGGAGGGGCGGCAATGGCGAACAGGGCAGGTTTCGTTGCCCCCCCGTTGGCAGAAACCTGCCCTGTTCGCCAAAGCTACTTCCGGTTGCGGAGATCTTCGAGGTATTTTTCCAGTTCCATCTCATCATAGATGAGCACTTCCCGGGCTTTGCTGCCCTCGCTGGGGCCGACGACGCCCAGGGCTTCCAGTTGGTCCATGATGCGGCCGGCGCGGTTGTATCCCAGTTTCAGGCGGCGCTGGATCATAGAGGTGGAGCCGTGCTGGTTCTGGACGATGAGCCGGGCGGCGTCTTCGAACATTTCATCCAGTTCGGCGTAGGTCAGGCCCTGGGCGCCCTGGATTTCCTCGTCGTCCCCGTGGAATTCCGGCAGGAAGAAAGGCTCCGGGTAACCGCGCTGGCTGGCGATGAACTGGACGACATCTTCCACCTCCGGCGTGTCGACGAAGGCGCCCTGGATGCGTTTGGTTTCCCCGCCGAAAAGCAGGAGCATATCGCCCCGGCCGATGAGCTGGTCGGCGCCGCCGCCGTCCAGGATGGTGCGCGAGTCCACTTTGGAACTTACCTTATAGGCGATGCGCGCCGGGAAGTTGGCCTTGATCACGCCGGTGATGATGTTGACCGAGGGGCGCTGGGTAGCGATGATCAGGTGAATGCCTACGGCGCGGGCCAGCTGTGCCAGGCGGCCGATGGGCAGTTCCACCTCTTTGCCCGCCGTCATGATCATATCGGCGAATTCATCGATGACCAGCACGATGAACGGCAGGAACCGGTGGCCTTTGTGGGGGTTGAGCCGCCGCTGCACGAACTTTTCGTTGTATTCCCGGATGTTGCGGGCGGCAGCCTTCTTGAGCAGGTTGTACCGCTGGTCCATCTCGATGCACAGCGAATTGAGGGTATGGATCACGCGGCTGGTCTCGGTCGTGATCGGCTCGTCCTGGCCGGGAAGGAAAGCCAGGAAATGGTGCTCCAGTTGGCTGTACGGGAAGAGTTCTACCTTTTTGGGGTCGACCAGCACCAGCTTCACCTGGGAAGGGTGCTTTTTATAGAGCAGGGACATGATGATGGCGTTGACCCCAACCGACTTGCCCTGGCCCGTCGCGCCGGCCACCAGCAGGTGGGGCATTTTGGCCAGGTCGGCGACGAACACCTCGTTGGAGATGGTCTTGCCCAGGGCGATCGGCAGGTCCATTTTGGCGCGCTTGAACTTATCCGATTGCAGGACTTCCTTCATCGAGACGACCTGCGGGTTCTTATTGGGCACTTCGATACCGATCGTGCCCCGCCCGGGGATAGGCGCGATGATCCGGATGCCGAGGGCGGCCAGGCTGAGGGCGATATCGTCCTCCAGGTTTTTGATCTTGGAAATGCGCACGCCGGGCGCCGGGATGATCTCGTAGAGGGTGACCGTAGGGCCAATAGTTGCCCGGATTTTGGTAATCTCTATCTTGTAGTTGAGCAGCGTCTCGATGATCTGGTCCTTGTTGGCCTCCAGTTCCGCCCGGTCGATCTCCATGCGCTGGTCGGAATAGTCCCTGAGCAGGGATGTTACGGGAAATTCGTAGGAGGAAAGTTCCAGGGTCGGGTCATAAGGTTCGCTGTGGTCCTGGTTTTCTTCCTGGAAGGCCAGCTTAGGGCCGGTAGGGCCGCCGATACCGGAACTGCTTTCGGAAGGGACAGCATCTCCGGACATCGTTTCGATCTCCAGTTCTGCTTCGCCCACCTTGAGGGATTCCGGTTTCTGCTGGCTGATATCGTCCGGCAGGTCAAAAGCTAGTTGTTTCTTGCCGTTTGCGGAGGCCGGGGTGCCGTCGCCGGCAAGTTCCTCGCCTTCCTCGCCCCGCTCTCCGGGGCGCAGGCCAGGCGGTGCCTGGCCCGGGCCCGATGGCTGCCGGCTCTTGCCGGGCAGGCGCCCGGTAAGCCAGTCGTTGACATATTGTATGGAGTCTTTTACGGCGCCCTGCGGGGTCATTTCGTTGAAATTGGGGTTGACGTTCCATACGACGATCCCCAAAACGAGGAACAACATGAGGATGATCATCCCGGCGGTGCCGACAAAGCTGAGCAACCAGGCGCTGACGCCTTCCCCGAAGGCGCCTCCCCAGGGGAATTCCGCTCCCCCTGCCACAAACTCCAGAAATACGGAAGCCACCATCATGAGCAGCAACCACAACCGGAATCGCGGCCAATGCAGGCGTAGGGGCTGCCGACGGATCAGGGCCAGGCCGCCGACAACGAGGATGGCGATGACAAGGTAGGAGGGCAAACCAAAGCCCCAGTAAAAGAACATATTGGAAACGATCGCCCCCAAACGGCCCAGCCAGTTGGCCATTTCCATCTCGCTTTTCAGAAGCAGCCCCCAGGAGAACCGGAGCACCCTGTCCTGGTCGACTTTCCAGGTAAACAGGTAAGAAGTGAAAGCAATAAACAGATAGATAGATAGGAAGAGGCTGAGTATGCCCGCCAGTTTGGGTACCCGTTCATCGTTAAGGCCGAGTTTGAGGCTTAACTGCCCCGTTTTTTTTCGCTTTTTTGCCACCATTATCTTTTTCTGAACTCAACTGTACTCCGCCGGCGCGACATGGGATAACAGGCCAGCTCCAGCAGCAGGATGCTCTCGCTGATCCGGTTGCCAGGCCAGGCCAACGTATGTCAAAGCTATGGGAAAGTCTTCCCCGCCTGAAGGATCAGGATTACAAAAATAGAGATAAATTGGTGCAATTATAGCAAAATCCACTTATTGTTCAACAGGAAATATAACCAATGCGATTATTGTTATTCAGCAATTTGCTGACCTCTCCGCCCGGAACCGGTTCCGCAACTGATTTTTAACGGCGTGGACCGCTGCAAACTACAGATTATTGGCGTAATATTGCAGCTTGCCCTGTAATGAACCGGGCCGCCTGGAAAAGTGGCCCTTCTGGGTTTTTGAGTCATCAACTGTAATCATTTTCAACCTTCAAAACTCAATCGTATGCTATCCCTCAAAGCGGTCGATAGGAGGGCGGGGCTTACGCGGGAAACCTTTACCCGGGAATATCTGGAGCCCCACACCCCCGTTATCCTGGTTGACTTGATGGACCATTGGCCCGCAAAAGCAAAATGGACCATGGAATTCTTTAAAGAAAACTACGGACACCTGATGGTGCCCGTATTTTCTGACAACGTTTCCAAACCGGGGAAGAAGTACATGGCCCCGGATAAAGTCGTCCCGTTCCGCGAATTCCTGGAAGCCATTGAGCAGGGGCCGACCAACCTGCGGATGTTCTTGTTCAACATCTTCAGGCACGTCCCCGAACTGTGCCATGATTTTAACATGCCCACTATAATGGACGGGTTCATCCGGGATTTTCCGTTCATGTTCTTCGGAGGCGAAGGCTCTAAAGTCGCACTCCACTACGACATCGACCTCTCCCATGTCTTCCTCAGCCAGTTCCACGGCCGGAAACGGGTCGTGCTTTTCCCTCCCGAACAGTCGAGGTTTATCTACCAGCACCCCTTCACCGTCGCCAGCTACATCGACATCAACCATCCGGACTACGAAAACTACCCGGCCCTGCGCCATGTGCACGGCTATGAAGCCATCCTGCAGCCGGGAGAAACCCTCTTTATGCCCAGCGGCTACTGGCACTACATAGAATATCTGGATGGCGGGTATTCAATTTCCCTGCGCGCCAACGAATCTTACGCCCGTCGCGCCCGCGGGTTATGGAACATTGCCAAACACTACGTGGTCGACAAAAGCATGAACCGGCTCATGGGGCAGGAATGGCGCCGCCTGAAAGAAGAGATGGCGAAGCGAAGGGCCCAGGTAGCCGGATAGCCCGTTGCCCTTAGATAAACCAGGAGTCATCCCAAAGTCTTGAAATGCATGATCCCGAACTGAAAAGCCCGGGATGACTCCTCTTTTTTTTTAAATTACCCCAAAAAAGATGAAAGCTTCCGCTGAAATAAGCCTTTACCCCAGACCACTGGACATTTTGGGGGCTACTTGTGTAAAGGTGTGAAAGTGTAAACGTGTAAATGATTGGGAGCCAATTTCTTTTACACCTTTACACGCTTACACTTTTACACGGGCCAGAAAATGT
>JAGFJD010000230.1 GCA_024102975.1 Phaeodactylibacter sp.
ACATTTTCTGGCCCGTGTAAAAGTGTAAGCGTGTAAAGGTGTAAAAGAAATTGGCTCCCAATCATTTACACGTTTACACTTTCACACCTTTACACAAGTAGCCCCCAAAATGTCCAGTGGTCTGGGGCAGGGCTATACTGCCTGTGTGGGCAACCTTCTATGTGGCCTACGGTGAAAACGCCTATGTGCCCTATGTGTTAAATAACCCTCCGTCCCCTGCCTATGCGTCCTGTGTGGTAAACCATCCAACCAACAATCCCCTCCTGAAATTTCAAACCTTTTTCCTCCTTTGCTGTTACCCTCTCAATCCGTAGCAAACCGGGCAGCGCCCCATATCTGATTTCCTGCCCTGCAACCTGAGAAATTAAATTCTCCCCAACCCCCGATCGCAAAATTTTCACCCCTTAAAACAGAATTTTTGCATAAAAACACGAAAATTAGAATTTTTTTTCTAATTTCGAGCCATGTTTAATTTTCTAAATCCAAAACCATGATACCTGCATCATTCGACTACGCCGCTCCGGCCAGCCTTGAGGAGGCCTTCTCCCTGCTGGAGCAACACGGCGACGAAGCCAAAATTCTTGCAGGTGGCCATAGCCTGATACCAATGATGAAACTGAGGTTCGCCTCGCCGGAGTTTTTGATCGACATCAACAACATCCCGGGGCTTTCCTACATCAAGGAGGAAGGTGGTTACCTGAAGATCGGGGCGCTCACGCGGGAGGCCGAGCTGGAAACCGCTAAGATCGTCCGCGCCAAGTATCCTATTTTTCTGGACGCGACCAAGCTGATCGCCGACCCGCAGGTCCGCAATATGGGCACCATCGGCGGCAATATCGCCCATGGGGATGCGGCCAACGACCATCCTGCGGTCATGATGGCCCTGCGGGCGGAAGTCGTCATCAGCAGCGCCGAAGGGCAACGCACCGTGCCGATCGACGAGTTTTTCTACGGTTTCTACATGACCGCCGTCCAGCCCAACGAAATCCTCACCGAAATCCGCATCCCGGTTCCCGGGCCGCGCACCGGCAATGCCTACCACAAGCTGGAACGCAAAGTGGGCGACTACGCCACGGCCGGCGTCGCTGTACAGCTCACGCTCGACGAGCAGGGCACCTGCACCTACGCCGGCATCGGCCTGACCAACGTCAATCCGGTGCCCCTCCGGGCCGCCCGCTCCGAAGAGGTGCTGGTCGGGCACAAACCGGACGCGGAAAGGATCGATCTGGCCGGGCAGTACGCTGCGGAAGACTGCAACCCTTCTTCCGACCTGCGCGGTGACGAGGACTACAAGCGCGCCATGGTCAAAGTGCTTACCAAACGCATGATCAACAAAGCTATTGAAAGAGCCAAGTCCTGATCAGGGACAAAAAATCCTATTAATAATGAAAAAACAGATTACCATATCCGTCAACGGTGAAAAGCACACCCTGGAGGTCGAGCCCCGGGAACTGCTGGTGCACGTGATCCGGGAAAAATTGCGCCTCACCGGCACGCATATCGGGTGCGACACCAGCAGTTGCGGCGCCTGTACCGTCCTCCTGAACGGCAAATCCATCAAATCCTGCACCGTGCTGGCCATCCAGGTCAACGGCAAAGAAATCTCCACCGTCGAGGGCCTGGCCACCGCCGAAGGCCTGCACCCCCTCCAGGAAGGCTTCAAAGAAAACCACGGCCTGCACTGCGGCTTCTGCACCCCCGGCATGCTGATGCGCGCCGTGGAATTGCTGGAACACAATCCCAACCCCTCGGAGGAAGAAATCCGCTGGGGGATCGCCGGAAACCTCTGCCGCTGTACCGGTTACAACAACATCGTGAAGGCCATCCAGTACGCCGGCGCCAAAATGCGGGGCGAAGAGACGCCGTCGACGGAGCCGGAGTTTGTGTAGGGGCAGCGGAGCGCCTGCTATTCGCTATTCGCTATTCGCTGTTGGCTGTTGGCGAACTGCGAACTGCGAACTGCGAACCGCAAACCGCAAACCGCAAACCGCGAACCGCGCCCGTCCTCGTACCTCGGCCGGGTAAAAACCGCCAACCGCCAACCGCGAACTGCGAACTGCGAACCGCCAACTGCGAACCAACCATAACATTCATCTTCAATCCTGATAACAAATGATAAAGTGTAAAACATCCAAAGAGATAGGAGGAATGGGCCACTCCATCAAGAGGAAGGAGGACGTCCGTTTCATCCAGGGCAAGGGGCACTATGTGGATGACATACAGCTGCCCGGGATGCTCCACATGGACATCGTGCGCAGCCCCTATGCCTACGCCAAAATAAAGAGCATCAATACGGAAGAAGCCCTCAAGATTCCCGGCGTGATCGCCGTGGTGACCGGCAGGGACCTGGAAAAGTACAACCTGCACTGGATGCCGACCCTGATGTCGGACACCCAGATGGTGTTGCCCACCGATACGGTCATGTACCAGGCCCAGGAAGTGGCTGCCGTCATCGCCACCGACCGCTATGCTGCCCGCGACGGCAAGGAGGCGGTCATGGTCGAGTACGAGCCCATGAAGCCGGTCATCGACCCGTATAAAGCGCTCGATCCGGAAGCGCCGGTACTGCGTACCGACAAGGAGGGCAAGAAAGACAACCACATCTGGCACTGGGAGGTGGGCGACCGCGATGCCACCGAAAAGCTGTTCAGCGAAGCAGAGGTGGTGGTCAGGGAGCAGATGCACATCCCCCGCATCCACGTAGCCTCCATCGAGACCTGCGGGTGCGTGGCCGACTACGACAAGGTGAACAACCATCTCACCATGTACATGACCACCCAGGCGCCCCACGCCATCCGCACCGTGATCGCCCTGGTAGCCGGCCATGTGGGCCTGACCGAGGAAAAAGTCCGGGTTGTTTCTCCGGACATCGGCGGCGGCTTCGGCGGCAAAGTGCCGGTATATCCGGGCTACGTCATTGCCATCGCCGTCTCCTTCCTGGTGGGCAAGCCGGTGAAGTGGGTGGAAGACCGCAGCGAGAACCTGCAGGCCGATTCTTTCGCCCGCGATTACCACATCACCGCTGAAATGGCCGGCACGAAGGACGGCAAGATCCTCGGCACACGCTTCAAAATCCTGGCCGACCACGGTTATACGGATGCGGCTGCCAACCCCTCCAAATTCCCGACCGGCATGTTCTCCATAGGCACGGGATCTTACGACTACCAAACCGCCTTCATGGAAGCGGACGCCGTTTACACCAACAAGCCGCCCGGAGGCGTAGCTTACCGTTGCTCTTTCCGCGTGACCGAAGCCGTACACGCTATCGAGCGCATCACCGACCGCTTCGCGTTCGAGATCGGCAAGGATCCGGCGGAGCTGCGCATGCAGAACTTCATCAAGAAGGAAGACTTCCCCTGGAAATCTCCCACCGGTTGGGAATACGACAGCGGCGACTACCACGCCGGCCTGAAAAAGGCCATGGAAGCCGTAGGCTACGAAGAGCTGCGCAAGGAGCAGGCCGGGAAGCGCAAGCGGGGCGAACTGATGGGCATCGGCATTTCCACCTTTACGGAGATCGTCGGCGCCGGCCCGTCCAAGGATTTCGACATCCTGGGCATCAAGATGTTCGACAGCGCCGAGATTCGCGTGCATCCCACCGGCAAAGCCATTGCCCGCTTCGGCACCAAGTCGCAGGGGCAGGGCCACGAAACGACCTACGCGCAGATCATCGCCGAAGAACTTGGCATTCCCGCCGAGCACATCCAGGTGGAAGAAGGCGATACCGATACTGCACCCTACGGGCTGGGCACCTACGCCAGCCGCAGCACGCCGACCGCCGGCGCCGCTGCCGCCGTTGCCGCCCGCAAGCTCAGGGACAAGGCCCGCAAGATCGCCGCCTACCTGCTGGAGGTGAGCGAGGATGACCTCGAGTGGGAACCCGGCAAGTTCTTCGTCAAAGGTGCGCCGGAGAAGGCCAAGACCATCCAGGAGATCGTCTTTGCCGCTTATACCAACCACCCGCAGGGCATGGAGGCCGGTTTCGAAGCAACCCACTACTACGACCCCCCCAACCTGACCTTCCCCTCCGGCGCCTACATCTGCGTGGTGGACATCGATAAGGACACCGGGGAGATCAAGGTGCGCCGTTTCGTCGCCATCGACGACTGCGGCAACATCATCAACCCGATGATCGTACAGGGGCAGGTCCACGGCGGCCTCACCCAGGGCATCGCCCCGGCCATGTACGAGGAACTCATCTACGACGAAGACGGCAACATCCTCAACGGCACCTTTATGGACTACCTGGTGCCCACGGCAGTGGAATCGCCCAACTGGGAGACCGGCCATACCGTCACTCCCTCGCCCCACCATCCGATCGGCGCCAAAGGGGTAGGGGAGTCGCCCACGGTAGGCGCCCCGCCGGCCATCGCCAACGCCATCGTCGATGCGCTGTCGCCCTACGGCATTACCCACCTCGACATCCCGATCACGCCGTATAAGGTGTGGAAGGCGTTGAGGGAAAAGGGGGTGAATTGAGTGAATGAGTGAATTAGTGAATGAGTGAATTAGTGAATTAGTGAATGAGTGAATTAGTGAATATACGGCAGCCCCGGAAGATGGAGGAACAACTCTACATCCCCGGGGCTGCCTCCATAAACCTTATAAAAATGAAGACCACAATAGAAAAGAACTTTCAAGTTGACGAACCCATCGACAAAGTATGGGAATACCTCAGCGACCCGGCAAGGATTGTCACCTGCGTGCCGGGTGCCAGCCTTACCGACACCATCGACGAGGACAACTACAAGGGGGAGGTCAGCCTGAAATTCGGGCCGGTAAAGGCCAAGTACAACGGGCAGATCACTTTCCAGGAGCGGGACAAGGAAAACTACAGGATGCAGTTGCTGGGCAAGGGGCTGGACTCCAAGGGCAAGGGCAGCGCCGACATGCTGATGAACGGCATCCTCGTCGAAAAGGATGGCCAGACCGACGTGACCTGCACCATGGAAGTGACCATCACCGGCATGCTGGCGCAGTTCGGCTCCCGCCTCATCAATGACGTTTCCGGTTCCGTGTTCGACCAGTTTGTCGACAACTTCAGGGCCAAGCTGGCAGGGCAGGAGGTGGACAATACCCTCAGCGCCGGGTCAGTGATTAAGGGCATGTTCGGGAAGAAATAGCAGGTAGGAGAACCTGAAATTTTTGATGTCTGATGTTTGATTTTTGATGTGCGATTTGCCCGGGGGAAACCACCGCTTCCTTGCAGCCTGCACCGGGCAAATCAAAAATCAAAAATCGCGAATCAAAAATCAAAACGGGTATTTGTGAAAGAACTGATCAAAGACACAGAAACGATCACTGAGGGCTTCAGCCGCCTTGGTTATGTCGCGGACGAAGAGCTGGCCACCATCCTCTTTCTCATGCTGCGCCTGGGCAAGCCACTTCTGCTGGAGGGGCACCCGGGGGTGGGCAAAACCGAGGTGGCCAATGTGCTGGCTTCCTACCTGGACACCGGCGTCATCCGCCTGCAGTGTTATGAAGGGCTGGACGTCAACTCCGCCGTTTACGAGTGGAACTACCAGAAGCAGTTGTTGTCCATCAAAATCCAGGAATCCAGCGACAAGACGGAGGCGGAGAAGGAGGCGCACATTTTCGGCGAGGAGTTCCTGCTGAAGCGCCCCCTGCTGCAGTCGATCACCCAGGCGGAGCGGGCGCCCGTCCTGCTGATCGACGAGATCGACCGGGCGGACGAGGAGTTTGAGGCTTTCCTGCTGGAGCTGTTGTCTGCCTTTCAGATCAGCATACCGGAGATGGGCACCATCAAGGCCACCCACCGCCCGCTTGTGATCCTGACCTCCAACCGCACGCGGGAGCTGAGCGACGCCCTCAAACGGCGCTGCCTTTACCACTGGGTCAATTTTCCGGACGAGGAGAAGGAAAAGCGCATCGTGCTCAGGCACCTGCCCGGCATCGAGGAGCGGCTGCTGACGCAGGTGGTCCGGTCCGTGCAGTCCATCCGGAAGCAAAAGCTGGAAAAGACGCCCGGCATCGCCGAGACGCTGGATTGGGTGCGGGGGCTGCAGGCGCTGGGATATAAAGACCTCAGCGAGGATGCCATAGCCCGGAGCCTGGGCTGCCTGCTGAAGTCGGCCAAGGATATTGAGCGGGTGAAGGCGCAGGGGGTGCTGGTTGAATAGTTGGTTGATTTGGTTGATTTGGTTGATTTGGTTGATTGAGTTGACTTGGTTGATTTTCCCGGCGCACTACAACAAGCAATATGTCGGATCGCCCACATGCATCTTCCTACAATAGCCTCACCGAGGCGGTTATCGGCTTTGCCCACCTGGCGCGGCAGGAAGGCTGGACCGTGGGCGTACAGGAAACGGAGGACGCGCTGACGGCAGCTTCCTGCGGGACGCTGGGCGGGAAAAATACCTTCAAGTACGCCCTGAAGGCCATCTTTTGCATCACCCGGGAGGAGAGCGAGCGCTTTGAGCAGCTCTTCGAGCGCTTCTGGGGCGGGCGCAAAGGCGCCATCCAGAGTAAGACGACGTACCGGAACCAGTCGAACATCCAGCGCCGGTCGCCGGGTTCGCTGGTGTGGATGGGGCAGGGGCAGAGCAAGGAAGAAGAGCAGAAGGACGAAGGCCGCAATGTGTCGGGCGCCAACAAGGTGGAGCGTTTGCGGCGGACCGATTTTTCGAAGGTGGAAGAGATGGACAGCGATTTGCTTGAAGAGCTGGCCCTGGAGTTGTGGAAGCAGATGAGCCTGCGGCTGAAGCGCCGGCTGAAGGCTTCCGCCAGCCAGGGGCGGATCGACCTGCGGCAGACCATCCGCGCCAGCATCAGCACCGGCGGCGACCCTCTCGACCTGCGCCGCAGAAAGCGCATCCCCCGCCGGCAGCGGCTGGCCATCCTGCTGGACGTGAGCGGCTCGATGGACAAGTATAGCTTCTTCCTCCTGCGCTTCATCTGGGCCCTGCGCGCCCATTTCGAGCAGGTGGAAGCGTTCATCTTCAGCACGACCCTGGTGCGCATTACCGATTATCTGGACTCCAAAGACCTGGGGCAAACCCTTTCCTTGCTCACTGCCCGGGCGCACAACTGGTCGAGCGGGACCAGGATTGGGGAGTGCTTTCAGCAATTCAACGAACAATACGCCAGGCAGGCACTGTCGGGCAGCTCTACAGTGATCGTTTTGAGTGACGGGCTGGATACCGGCGAGCCGGAGCTGCTGGCCGGCGAACTGGCGCAGATCAAACAGCGCACCCGGCGCCTGATCTGGCTCAATCCGCTGAAGGGCATGAAAGGCTATGAACCCATCGCCAAAGGCATGAGCGCCGCCCTGCCGGAGATCGACGTTTTTAACTCGGCCCATAATCTGAACAGCTTGCTGGAGCTGGAAAATTATTTGACGAATACTTAAAAAATAAGTTCGACGTCAATGCTTTGGCGTGAAGGCCTTTGCCCTAATGAGCCTGCTGGCCTTCACGCTAAGTGCTTGTTTGGAGGTGGTCATTTGGGCTGCAAAAACCCGCTTTTGGAACCTCGCTTCAGCTGTTTTTTGGCCCGTAGCTCGGCTATGTGCCAAAAAATGAGCTTCGCGAGAACCCAAAATCAGCC
>JAGFJD010000244.1 GCA_024102975.1 Phaeodactylibacter sp.
GGCGAAAGCTGCAGCAAAAATACCAGTCGGCCGATAGTGGCGGCCCGGCGCCGGAAGACGCCTTCCTGCAAAAAGTCCGGAACACGATCGAAGCCCACCTGAGCGAGCCGGATTTCAGCGTGGAGCAACTGAGCCGCGAAGTGGGCATGAGCCGGGTGCAATTGCACCGCAAACTTAAGGCGCTCACGGATATGTCTGCCTCTCAACACATTCGGCTGACGCGCCTGTCCATAGCCTATGAACTCCTCAAGGACCCGCAGCTCAACATCTCTGAGATCGCCTACCGGGTGGGCTTCAAGGATCCTTCTTATTTTTCGCGGGTTTTTTCGCAGGAGTTTGGAGTCTCCCCAAGCGAAGCGCGAAGCTAAAAAGCCTTAATCAAAAACGCTGTTATGGACAGAATACAGCTTACTATAATCCTGATTCTGATGGTGTCTTCCGTATATAGCCAGGAATACAGTACGCCTTCCTCGAGACCCCAGAAATATTATATGTTCACGGAATCTGGAGATACATTGCCAACCGGTGTCCCCATACCAATTGAGGGGAAATCGATCGATCCCGATATAGTAGCGCGCGCCAGGAGGACTCCGGTGAAAGGGCGGCTAAAAGTGAAACAGGCTTCGTCTAACGTACGGCCAGCCGGGCCGGGAAAGAAAATTGCACTCCCTTTTGACCTTCCAACCTTTACCCCCGGCCAAAACGGTATTCCAGTACCCCAGATAGAAGAAGCAAGAGGAAAAACAATGCTCGTCAACTATTCCCGTCCCCGCCTGGCTTTGGCTCCGAGATTTAAGGATAGTGCTACAAAAGGGATCAATTACATTAGCACGGAACAGGGCCTGAATGCCTCTGCTGTCCTGAGTGTTTTAAAGGACGGCAAAGGCCGATTATGGATTGGCACCTGGGAGGGAGGGGTAAGTTGCTACGACGGAACTTACTTAACCCATTTTACTGCGAAAGAAGGATTGAGTGACAACCGGGTCTACTCAATGATGGAGGATAGCCAGGGGCGCATCTGGTTCGGCACTTTTGGCGGTGGGTTGATATGTTATGATGGCAACAACTTTACGATTTACAATTCTTCACAAGGTTTATTAAACGACTGGGTTCTTGCTATGACAGAGGATCAGCGGGGAAATTTGTGGTTTGGCACCGTATATGGAGCCTGTAAATTGATACTCGAAAAGCCTATTGGCCAGCCTGGCAACCGTTTTATCCATTATACTACTGAACAAGGCTTATCGGGCAATCATATACAAGCTATGCTGTTGGACAAACAAGGTAATCTATGGTTCGGCACCAATCAGGGAGGGGCTACTTGTTTCGATGGGCAGTCATTTACACAATATACAACCGACGAAGGGCTGCCCAGTAATGATATCCGGTCTGTTTTCCAGGATCATCAGTCCAGAATTTGGCTGGGTACTAATGGGGGAGGTGTATGTGTACTGGAAGGGAAAAGCTTGTTCAATTTTACCATTACTGACGGCTTGAACCATAATACCATCATGTCGATCGCTGAAGATGAAAGCGATCGCTTGTATTTTGGTTCGCTTGGAGGCCTGAATATCTTCGACGGGCAAACATTCACCAGCTTTCAAACTGAAGAAGGCCTAACACTCAATACAATACTATGCTTGGTCTTGGATCATGAGACGTCCAGCGCCTGGTTGGGAACAGATGGTGGAGGCCTCAACCATTTGGAACATCAGGGGCATTGGTATCTGGAAGAGCAATCGTTGGGAAACCGGCAGGTTAAAGCTATTCTACAGGACAAGCAAGGCGCATTCTGGTTTGGAACTTACGGCGGAGGCGCCATTAAATACGATGGCCGGAATTTCACGTGTCTGCTCAACGAGAATGGCCTGATAGATGATAAGGTAGACGATCTTATTGAGGATAGGAATGGAAAGATTTGGATCGCCACAAACTCTGGAGTAAGCCAGTTTGACGGCGAGTATTTCACTAATTATACCACCGAGGAAGGCTTGTGCTTTAATATTATCAACGACCTGTATGAGGACAAGAATGGCTACATTTGGGTGGGCACTAATGGGGGAGGCTTAAGCCGTTTTGACGGGGTGTCGTTTTCCAACTACCAGTTAGTTCCGGATTTGAAATTCAACATTATCAACCAGATCCTGGAAGATAAAGAAGGGTATTTATGGTTAGCCACTCGTATGGGGCTGGCCCGCTTCGACGGGCACAGTTACACCTATTATACTACCAATGAAGGCCTGATCGATAATAATGTTTTTGCCATTTTCATAGACCGGAAAGGCCGAATGTGGATAGGCACGGAAGGCGGCCTGAGCCTTATCCGTGCCGAACTGACGGGAAGCCCTGAGGATATCATAAACTTCACCACGGAAGAGGGCCTGAGTCACAATAATATCCGTTCCATCCGGGAAGATGAAGAGCATAATATATGGGTAATTACGGAAAAGGGCATTACGATACTTTCTCCAGGGGGGGGTGAGGGGCCTTCTGCCTTCAAAACAATTATCTTTGGAGAAGGAAGTGAACTCAAGACTAACCAGCTTGAAAAAGGCATTTATCTGGATCAAAATAACCAGCTCTGGCTAGGTACAAAAAGAGGAGCCATGCGTTTGGAGCTTGAGCAGTTTAAATTTCCAAAGGGTAAGCCTAAAAATATGCAGCTTTTGCATCTCGAAGTCGAACAACAATTTGTATCCTTCCGGGAATTGCAGGATGCCTCTTACCGTAATACTTTCTCCTTCGGAAAAACCTTAAATCAGGCCTTCGACTCGGTGTCTGCTTTTTACAATTACCCAATAGGCTTGAAATTACCCCATCATATCAATCATCTCACATTCCATTTTTCGGCTATCGATTGGCAGGCGCCGCAAAGGTTACAGTATACTTACAAAATGGATGGGTTGGAGGAGAAATGGAGTCCGCTGCAGGCAAATAATCAGGCTGATTACCGAAACCTGCCGCCCGGCAATTATACTTTCAAGATCAAGGCCATGAGCGCAGCACAAGAATGGAGCAATGTATTTGAATATCCCTTTCGCATTTATCCACCATGGTGGCAAACCTGGTGGGCTTATTGCCTTTACCTGTTGTTCGTTCTACTAACGCTCTACAGCCTCTATCAATATCAAAAAAAGCGTTGGCAGCTGAGGGCTTCCCTGCAGAAAGAGAAAGAAGAGTCGATGCGCCTTAAAGAACTGGAAGCCTTCAAAAGCCGCTTCTACGCCAACATCACCCACGAATTCCGTACGCCGCTCACCGTCATTCAGGGGCTGGCGGATCAGATACAAGAAAACCCGCGCTGGAAGGTTGCCGAACATACCGGCCTGATCAAACGCAACAGCCAAAAACTGCTCCAACTCATCAACCAGATGCTGAACCTCTCCAAACTGGAGGCAGGCAAGATGGAACCTCATTATATTCAGGGAGACATCATCAAATACCTGAGCTACCTCGTCGAATCGTTCCACTCTCTGGCCATTAGCCGGAACATCAGCCTTTCATTCTATGCGCATACCGACAGCCTGCTTATGGACTATGACCCGGAAAAATGCCAGCA
>JAGFJD010000249.1 GCA_024102975.1 Phaeodactylibacter sp.
CACACTACTAGACATTTTTCTGGACACAGAGTACGCCGAGAAGGCACAGAGCCACACAGAGACCTGATTATCAATGGAAAAAACTCCGTGTACTCTGTGTTGACCTCCGTGCCTCTCTGTGTCCAAAACCATTTTGTCCAGTGGTGTGAGGTTGGACAAAAGTTTCCGGAATTGTATACGAAGTATGGGTCCAGTGGTGGCCCTGGGCTGTGTACTGCCTGCCTCGTACCCGAAGGGTCGGGGATGTACGAAGCTCCACCGGTTGTCCAACGTCAGACGGGTAGTCGGTAACCCCAACACCGCAACACCGCAACACCGAAATACCGAAATACCACAACGCTACCCCCTCAGATACCTCATCTGCACCAGCCCCGTATCAAAAGCCTGATGCTCCGCCAGCCGCCACTTCGCTTCCTTCGGCTGCCCCCCGAAGAGCGGGATGCCGGCCCCCAGCACGATGGGGATGACGGAGAGGATCAGCTCGTCGATCAGCCCGGCGTTGAGCAGGACGGTGTTGAGCTGTCCGCCGCCGATGAGCCAGATGTCGCCGCCGGGGGCTGCTTTCATCCTTTTTACAAAGGCCGCCGGGTCTTCGGTGACGTGTTGTACAGGATTGTCATCTGGCTGGCGTTGCTGGCGGGAGAAGACGTAGTTGGCCAGGCCCTGGTATGGGAAGGGGCCGCCGAAGCCCAGCACGTCGTCGTAGGTTCTGCGTCCCATCAGCGTTGTGTCCACCGAGGCGAGGAAGGCACCGTAGCCGTAGTCTTCCCCTTTTTTTTCCACGATGGAAAGCCAGTCGATGCCCCCGTCCGTCCGGGCGATGTAGCCGTCGATGCTGGCGGCGATATAAAGGATTACCTTGCGCATGATTCGGAATGGTTTCTATCATAAACAAATAAGGCCGGAAAAAGAGGAAAAAGAGGAGGGCGTTTTTTATTTTGTGGTGCGCTTTCCAGCCAAAAAAGCACCATGTACAGTTTGTGGCAAAAAAACGGCATGAGGCCACAATCCAGCTAAGCAACACCATCAAAATACTATTAATCATGAAGAAGATTTTTTATCTGACGCTGCTCCTCTCCGTCATCCTGTTGCCCAAAGCTCAGTCCCAGCAAGGATGGGGCATAGGCCTCGACTACTTCCCGAACATTTCCGTCGAATCCTCGGATCAACGGTTAGGGGAAGGCTCCAAATTTTCCAACAGCATTGGGATATTCGCCTCCAGGGAGCTGAGCCGAAGGCTGGTCATAACCGGAGGCTTCAATTTCGCCAACACCGGCCACAAAACGGGCCCCGACGTCCTGAGGTGGGGGCTGCAACACGACGGCCAGGGCGGCTTCGACCCCAATACCGACCCGCAGGAGAACATCACATTTATCCACAACTACTACCACCTGGAAGCGCCGGTAAAACTGCTGTATGCTTTCGTCGACAAAAAGTTCCGCTGTTACATCTCCGCAGCGGCCGTACCGCGGCTCCATCTGGCCAACCAGGCAAAATGGGAGGTTGCCTCCTCCGTTTCCGGCACAAGAGAAACTACGGTCGACGACCCGATCAACTACCGGGCGCTGACCGTTGGCTTTCAGTCCGGTATCGGCGTCGCGCGGCAAATCCTGGGCCGGCACAGCATATTTCTGGAGCCGAGGGTGCAGTTCAACCCGGTCCGTGGAGAAGTGCAGGGAAGAGCGGTCAAAGGCGAATACATTTCTTACGGGCTGGCGCTGGGAGTGAAGCTGGATTTGATGAATGAGTAGCAATTTTCAGATAGCCACCTTAATAGGTTTGAGGTTAAGGCTGAGGTTGAGGCAGAGGAAGAGCCGGAGGGATGGATTGTTTCCCGGAAGAGAACGCTTCAAGCCTGGCTTTCTTATGAACACCGGCCTTCGAGGTCCTCAACCTCAACCTCAACCTTAGCCTCAACCTTAGCCTCAACCTCAACATCCCGGCCAACCCTACTCCACCCGCTCCACTCTGATCTCCACCAGGCTTCCGCTCATCACGAAATGCACGAAGGTACGCACCGGCTGCCCGCCGAAGAGTTCCTGTACAGCGCAGCCGCTGAGGTAGCACCAGCTGCCGAGGTTTTGCAGGGCCCGCTGCTTTTCCTTCGTGGAGTCGCCGCCGGCGAAGCCGCTGTTCTGGATCACGACGAGCCCCTTCGGGGTTTCCAGCAGCAGGTCGATGACGTTGGTAAACAGGCGGCCGTGGTGGAAATAGCGGATGGGGTATTTGCGGTGGGCCTGTCGGATGTCGAACTGCCGGGCCAGGAAACTGTTCCAGGCGTCGCCCAGCAGAGCCAGGGCCTGGGGCGGCGTCTCTCCCATCTCGTAGCGTTCGATGAAGCCCCGGGCCATCTGCAGGCGTTCGGCGGGCGGGTATTCCCGGCGGTCGCCGGTCAGAAAGGCCTTGATGCCTTTGGCGGCGGCGTACAGGTCGATCCCTTCTTCTAATTTCAGTTGGTTGTCGTAATGGAGGACGTCGCCGATGCGGGCGTTCATTTCGTGGCTGAAGGGTTCGGCGGCGGCATCGATGTCGTAAAGCTCATGTTGCTGCCGCCCGGCGCGCTCCGCCAGGAAGCGGATTTCGGTTTCCGGCAGATCGGCGTGGGTGAAGTCCCGGGGATAGGGAAAGACTTCGGTGTTGATCCTGAGGAACTGCCCGGCCCATTCCCAGGGGCTTTCGTGGCTGTCGGCGTCGAGGGTGGGATGGTCCTCCTCGCCCTGGTGCCACACGCGGTTGAGCCACTGGGTGGCGCGGGCGCGGGAGGGGAAGATGAGGTAGTCGCGGGCGCGGGTCAGGCCGACGTAGAGCAGGCGCGCTTCCTCCTGCAGGGCTTTCTCGCGGGCGCGGCGGCTGGCGTCGCTGTCTGCCAGCCGTTCGTCCAGGACGGTGCTCTGGCTCTGGTCGGCATAGGGGTTGACCCAGTAGCGCAGCCAGCGGTTGCCCAGCACGTTGTCGAGGTCGACCTCCCCGCTCTCCTGGATGATGTCGACGCCCCACACGTCGGCCCGCAGGTTGCCCTCCAGGCTGTGGCAGATGACGGCGGGCCACTCCAGGCCCTTGCTTTTGTGGTAGGTCAGCACGTTGACCGCGTCGGGCCCTTCGCCGGAGCCCTGCATGTCGGCCTCGTTGTTTTCCAGGTCGGCCAGCCAGAGCAGGAAGCCGCCGAGGGAGGCAGCGGAGTGGAGGCGGTTGCAGGCTTCCTCGTACTGCAGGGCGAGGCGGCGCAGCACGTCGACGTTGTCGAGGCGTTGCTGCTGGTTGCCCCAGCTGGCGACGATGCGGCGCAGGTCCAGCTCTTCCAGCAGCAGGTTGAGGATTTCGGCGCTGGACAGCTCGATGGCTTGTTCCCGCAGCCGGTCGAGGGCCAGGATGAAGGCATCGTCGCCCGCCCACTGGCGGTGGCGGGCCTGGCCGTTGTCTGCCTGTTCGAGGTATTCCAGGCGGCTTTCGATGATGTCCTCGATCGGCTGGCTGCTGGCCAGCAGCAGGATTTCGGCCACCGACAGGGAGTCGTACTGGTTGAGGATGTACTTCAGGCAGGCCAGGATGAGCTTGGCCTCGGCGGTGGCCAGCAGGCCGCTGCGCGAGATAGCTGCCCGCAGGCCCGCCCGGTGGAGGGCTTCGGCCACCACCTGGCATTCGTTGTTGGACCGGCAGAGGATGGCCACGTCGCCCGGCGCGGCAGCCCGGGGCTGCCCGGCGCCTTTGGGCACGACGAGGGGTTGCCGATCCAGCCACTGCCGCAGGGAGTTGGCGATGCAATCTTCCATCCACGGCCGGCCGGGGAGGCGGCCCTCGCCGTCGAAGCGGAAGTGCCAGTGCATCAGGGCGTCGCTCAGCCCGGAGGGTTCCGGTTCTTTGCTGAGGCTGTATGCGTTGGGTTTTTTGGCCCGCTTGGCCTTCAGGGCCACCTGCTCGGGCGGCAAATCCGTGAAAGCTTTGGTGAAGAGGGCGTTGGCAGCGTAAACGATGTCCTCCCGCGAGCGCCAGGAAAACTCCTGGATGTCCTCCGGTTTCACGCCGCCCACCTTGCGGATGATGGCCTGCATCAGCTCGGGCGCCGCCCCCCGGAAGCCGTAGATCGACTGTTTGGGGTCGCCTACCCATACGGAGTATTTAGCCAGCCGGGACAGCTTCAGGAAAATCTCCAGCTGGATGGGGCTGGTGTCCTGAAATTCGTCGACCATCAGCAGGTCGACCTCATCTGCCAGCACGGCTTTGACGGCGGGCTGGTTGAGCAGTTGGTTGACCAGCACCTCCATGTCGGTGTAGTCGATCAGGCCGCGCCGTTTCTTGTAGCCGTCGTATTCGCGGGTGGCGTCGATGGTGATGTCGAAGATATTGTAAATGAACGCCTGGATGTCCTCCTGAAAATCCGGGTGGCGGTGGTGGGCGGCGGCGAACTCCAGCAGTTCGGCTGCGTCGTCGCGGCTTTTGGCGCCGACGCTGAGCTTGGATATCTTGGCCCATTCGTGCCAGTAGAGGTATTGGCGCAGTTCCAGGGTGCGCTGGAAGGCCCGGAGCGTATTGGCGGCATCGCGGGTCTTCTTGGTTTCGTCGGCGTTGTTGTCCAGGCGGGCGATGGTTTCGCCCATCAGTTGGCTGAGGCGGTGTTCGAAATGGCCCTCCGGGTGGCTCGTATCGGGCTGGCCGATGAATTCGCGGAAGCTTTCGAAGGAGCGGATTTTGCTCTTTTCGAGGCCGTCGGCCGTGAAGTCGTTGGCGCGGGCGATATCGGTCACCTTTTTCACTTCCTGCCGCCAGTCGTAGCGGTCGCGTTTATTGAGGCCGAGGCGGTCGCTGAGGTATTCCATCCGATCCACCCGCTCGCCAGTCAGCACGGTGGACAGCGACTGGTTAAAGAGCAGTTGCTGGTCTTCGTCGGCGATGATGGCCACCTCCGGCGATACGCCCGCCTCGTAGGCGAAGCGCTGCAGCAGCCGGACGCCCAGGCCGTGGACGGTGCCGATGAGGGCGTTGGCCAGCTGGTCGGCCTGCTCGCTGAGGCCTTCCTCCAGGAGGCGCACCCGCACGCGCTCCTGCAGCTCGGCTGCCGCCTTGTTGGTAAAGGTGGTGGCGATGATGCCGCCGGCGCGGACGCCCTGCCGGAGGAGGTCCACCATTTCGCTGGTCAGGCGGTAGGTCTTGCCGCTGCCGGCGCCGGCGGAGATGATGCGTGGGTTCATGGTTTGTGGGTGGTTTGGCATGGTTGGGCGAAAATAAGGAAAAGGGGGAGATTCCCGGCCATTTGGAGAGGCGAGGTTTCAGGTTTGGATTGATTGGGAGAGACAATGACATGGCAAAAAAAGGTTGGGTACCCTAAACCCGCAAATGGGAAACCAGAGCCGAAGCCTTGCTGGAGTATTTCGGCATCTCTTCACACCACTCCTGGGCAAAGGTCTACCTGCACACGGAACTCAAGGCCTCTTTCCGGGTATCATTAGCCCATTCTAAAACGCCCTACGCTCTGAGCGCCTGGCTGAGAAGAGGAGATCTTCAGGCACGGGATATGGCAGCTCCGGAGTACTCCGATAAGGCCCTTAAAGCCATCCTGCCGAAACTCAGGGAAATAATGGCTGCCCATCCTGCCGATTTCTTCGAGCAGGCCCGGGTCCTGTGCTTGCAGGCTGGCGTGAAAGTAGTCTGTACGCCCTGCCTGCCTAAAGCCCCCATCAATGGCGTAGCGCGTTGGATCGAAAACAATACGACCCCGCTGATCCAGTTGTCGCCCCGCTATAAACGCAATGATATTTTCTGGTTTTCCTTTTTCCATGAATTGGGGCATATTTTGCTGTGTGGCAAGAAAGACGTCTTCCTGGAAAACGCCGATTACACGGGCGCCGACCTGGAAAAAGAAAAGGAAGCGGATGGTTTTGCGGTCCGCTGGACCTTTTCGGAGAAAGAAGAAACTGAAGTCATGGCCGCCGATTTCCGGTCCGAAGAGGTGATCCTGCACTATGCCCGGCGGTTCGGGACGCACCCGGCGATGATCGTCGGGCGGCTGCAGCACCGGGGGGTACTCGGGCATTCGGAGGGGGCGGGGTTTCGGGTGAGGATTGATTGGGGGGGGCATTGTGGGTGAGGGCTTCCACAGCAATATCCCGCTGGAGCTTTTTTTCGGCAGTGTCGGGGCGTACCATCTGATTTTATTCGTAATCTAATTTTTTTCAGGCTACAAAGTAAATCTGGCCTGTAATTCTCTCAACAACTGGTAGGTATTGAGCCAATCAACCCCGAATTCGTTACAGATGTTTGGGATCTTCACTTTTTTGGAATTGGCGCCTACGAGTTTTTCCATGGTTACAACTTTGGCATTTTCAGCTTGGGCCTGGGCAATTACCCAGGGATCGGCCCCTTGCAGGAAAAAGTTTGCTTCCGCCGGTGTGTAATTGGATAAGACATAATTCGAAATAGCGCCAAAGATCCTTTGTGCATCGGCAGAAGGAGGTTCAAAAAGCCCTGTATTATTCCGGGCTTTGGCCCAAATAGCCAGATCGTCTGTGCCTGCAATAATTTCCTGGTGGACCATGAATGAACTGAACAAGCTGCCTGCAATCACCTGTTGATCCAGCCAATCCCAAAAGGCCGGAACGATATCCATTGCATAGGGGCCATTCTGCGCCTGAATAAAAATATTCGTGTCTAAACAATATCTTGGCATCCTTCCTTATCTTATTTCCAAATGGGATGCCAGTGAATGAAGCGTACTGACCTTAATGCCAAGCAATCGGGCAGCATCACGGTATAATGTAGTGCCTTCCAAAGCAGAACTGATAATAGCGCGAGTCAGCGTTTTGCTGTTCCTGACAGGAAGGGTGTTGTTGAAATTCCCGCTAGTGTATTCCGTTCTTGGCCTGGCAGCATTATACTTTGGGTATTCCTCATAGAAAGCCTGATCAGAGATTTTTCTTAACGTTCTGGCCCTGATTAAAATGACAGGAGCGCTCACGCGAAACAGTCGGCACAGGGTGTTCAGGTTTTCCTGAAGAGCGGCCTTATCATCCCAGGACTCCAGAAATGCATGTTGAGGAACCAGAACCTCGGCGGCAACTTGATTACAAAACCGTTCAATTTTGTTCACTGGCACAATCGTTGCGGAACCTGGGTCGACATTAGAAACACCGGATTCGTTTATCCAAAGATGGGCTAGTTCGTGTGCCAGGGTGAAGACCTTTGCCGCCTGGGTGTCATTATTATTAATAAAGATCAAAGGCGCTAGCGGATCACTCAATACAAAACCTCTGAATTCCCGGACGGATAGTTTCCGGCGATTGTTGTTGCCTACGACTCCATTCCTGAGAACAAGGATCCCCCGCGCCTCAGCCTTTTCAATACATTTGGAAAGAAAATCTTCCCAGGAACTACAACTATTCCTGAACTCCCGGTTGATCCCCAGGATGTCCCGAATATCCTGCGCTACATATTCAACATTATCCGCAATGGAAAACCTGCCAATGAATGCCAGCCTTTCAGCGCCTTCCTGGAGGAGTTGTTCCCTATACCAGTTTTGCTTCCTTTGGGCGTCATTCAGGACATCCTCGAATTCAAGGCTGAATTTATTCCGCTCTTCATCCCTTACCGTTCTCAGGTCGGCTATCTGAGGCTCTACAGCCGGAGGTTTTGCCAAAAACAAATATCCAAAAGGAATAAGCAGTTTTTTGGCCAGATTTTGGGCCTGCCGGAACGTTGGATGATCTTCTCCGCTTTCCCAATCCATCAATTGTTCCTCTTTTACATGAACAGAGGCGGCCAGATCGTCCGGGGCAATTGCTGCCCTTTGACGAGCCCAGGTGAGAATATTTCCGTTGATCAGCGCTTTTGCCATTGTCTTTTACTATGAAAGATTGGGAACTGTCTTATCCTCATGGTCCCGAAATTAAGAACCACCTACTTTTGATCACTGTTTGATAAAGTTAAGGATTTTCGCCTTTTCAGGAAACAATATGTTCTGGCCTTTAGTCATTTCATTGAACCGACGAGGCCAATTTGCCTGCGCCTTCCAGCTTCCAAACTCGCCTTTACCCTGGAAATAATGGAACGTTTACACAAAGTCTTGTGAAAAACTGGGTTAATAGAATAGGGTTAGCTTGGGTCACATAAAGTCAGAGTCCTTAAAATCATTTTCACTAAGGTTGAATATTATATCATTCAAGGCTAAGCAGATCATATTTTCTTCAGTCCTCATATCAGAATAATTAATTAGGCCTCCGTGGAATGCTTTCTTGTTTCGATAATATCTGCTTGATAATAAATTCAATTCTCCGTTAAACTTTGAAGAGTGATTCAAATCTTTGCAAAGAGCGTTCAATAACTCCTCAAGCTCCCCTTTCAAAGAAAGCTTTTTGAATAAATCCAACTTTTTATTTTGTCTGCTGACAGGAAGGCTAAATTTTTCTGGTAATTCCTGATAGTCCCTAATTCTAAAGTCAGTGAAGCCAAAATCAGATAATTTCCCTGAATAGGCAGCCTGCATAAACTTGTCAGCGTCAGTGTCTGAATTTATTTCCACTGTAATACGAATACTTCCTCTTTCTTTTAAAAGTATTCTTATTGGTTCAATAAGGTTTAATTCAGACTGAAGGCTCCCGATTAGCTTTAAAATATCCTCATTCGGATAATCATCATAACTTCCTGTCAATTCCAGTTCAACGTAAATGGATGCTCTCTTATATGCTTCTTTTGCCGCCTGAATGAGGATCTCATGAAGGTCACTGGGGTGAAAAGATACTTTCCAGTTCCAATAACCAAAACCACCCTGTTCATTGACTGCTTTTACCCACTGGTCTAAAAAAGCGCGTTTAGTACGGTTCTGCTCATCATCCTGGCCTTTGGTCTCAAGAATGAGATAGGCGCCATTAACCAACCTGATAATGAAGTCAGGGAAAAATTTTCGGATTACACCTTTATAATTGTAGAGTATCGCAAAGCCAAGATGGTCATTTTTGACGAAGGATTCTACCAATTCCGATTTCTCGAGAGTATAGGCTTCGGAGGCTTCCCATGTGCTATCATAAACACAGTGGCTTATATGGGATTTTTCTACCCATTCACAGGGTTTGCTGGTGTACCAGGAGCGTACATCCGATGTGGACCTAATGGGGTTCTCTTTGTCAAAAACCGGAACGAGTTTTTCCGTGTTTGCAGCTCTGATCTCATTCCAAACATGCTGAATGATCTTATTCATGTTCAGCATGATGAGAACGCGGCGCCGCAGTTCATCCTGATGGAATAGAGCATTCCTAATGACTACTTTGCTCGAGGAGATGAATTCATCGACGACCCTCACCAGTTGCACCAGGAAGGATTCTTTGCTGCCTTTCCAATTATGCCGCTTCTCTGCGTTGTAAATTGTGGACGCCATTTTGAATACGATGGTCTGAAGGCGGGTCTCTTCGGCAATTTTAGATAACTCAATTTCCGATAGAGCAGCTGGGTTTGGCTTGCCGCCGATCATGGCGGCCAACTCTGCCTGGGTAATCGACTCATATGGGTCCAGTTCGACCGGTTTGGCTTTCTCAAGGTCCAGAGAAATTTTTGGCCGGTACACACGGTCAATCCGGATGATGTTCGGCCAGGAAATTTCATGTTCCTGTTTTTCCTTCACCGGCTCGATCTTGGTCTTTGGCGGCGGGGGCGGAGGCGGAGGGCCGTCTTCCCCGCCTTCGTGCGGCAGGAAGGTAAAAGGAACACCAAAAATATTGACATATTCCGGCTCGAACAATCCATCTTCGCCCACGTCATAAGAAACGCGGCGCAATCCCCGGCCCACAACCTGCTCGCATAGGAGCTGCGAAGAGAATGCCCGCAAGCCCATGATGTGGGTGACAGTCTTGGCATCCCAGCCTTCGGATAACATGCCGACGGAAATCACATTCTGTATCTGTTCACCCGGCTCGCCAATCTTGCCGACGGTATCGACTGTCCGGCGCAGGAGTTCGGCCTGTTGCTTTTTGGTCAGTTTCGGCCCATCGTCTTCCTCGCCGTCCTCGTCTTCCGGAAGGCCCAAATCAAGCGCTTCCGTTTCCGCTTCGGCGCTGTCCAGCACCTTGCTATCAATCTGTAGAGTTCTCTGCGGATCGCAAAGCTCCTCGATCAGGATCTGGTTGTGGTCAAAAGCGTATTTGATCCGGGAAGAAGTTTCCGTACGGTTGGCTACGGTGATCATGACCGGTGGGACTTTATGGCCGGCTTCCTGCCAGTCCCTTTTCGTTTCCAGCCAATCCTGGCCCAAAAGGTAATAGGCATTGATCAAAAGATCAGGCAAAGGCTCGCTTTCATCTGCCCTGCGGTTGATGTCGTCTTTGACTTCATCATCGGAATAAATGTGATACAAGCGGGAACGTAGTTCCTTAGTACGGATGCCGTCATCCCGGATCACTACGCGCGGCGTTTTGACCAGGCCGGATTCGATCGCATCATTCAGGCCGAAGTCGGAAACAATCCAGGAAAAGAGAGCCTCCTCTGCGGCTTTCTTTCCTGATGGGGCAAAGGGCGTGGCGGAAAGATCAAAACAGCGCAAAATGCCTCTGGCTTTGTGGATACGATCAAGGCCGCCTACCCAAATGGTGCTCTCCTCGATATCTTCCTTCTTGACTCCTTTGACCTTACTTTCTGCCGGAACACGCCAGGCATGATGCGCCTCATCATTGATGACCAGGATATTCTGGGCGTTTTCCATGCCCGGCATAACCTGGCGGATATAGGCTTCATCGCTGATCTCAATGTGCTTGCGCTTGTCTACCGAACGGATTTGCCCTTTCTCGATCTTCTGATCGAGTTTCTCCTGGGTATCCCAGGCGAGCGTATGCCAGTTGTGGATGATGATCTTGCCCTGGCGGAGTTTGTCCATCAGGCCGGGCGGGACAATGTTGAATTCTTCGTAGTAATTGCCTTCCTGGGTGGGCTGTAAAACCTGCAAGCGGCTTTTGACCGTCAGGCCGGGCGCTACGATCAGGACGTTCTTGCTAAAGCGGGTGTCCTGCCGGTAGGTGACTTTATTGAGGGTATTCCAGGCAATGATCATGGCCATGATGATCGTCTTGCCGGAGCCGGTGGCCATCTTGCTGCACCACCTTACGAATTCGCCTCCGTCACCCGGAACATCGATCCCGACTTTATCCGCGTCCGGCGCCTCCGTAAGCCAGATCAAGGTTTCGATTGCCTCTAACTGGCAGAAGAAAAACCGGCGATATTGACGCTCCTCCGGGTCTTGCCAGTGCTCCAGCAGTCGTTTGGTGATGCCGGTAACACCAGGGTAGCCGCGCTCTCTCCAATCCTTGACGCGGGGACGGATTTTATTGACCAGTTCAATCGGAACGAAGATACCTGGATCATCAAAAGCTTTGGAATTCGGAGTGGCCATGACGTAGCCGGCCGGCCGGCGGCCTTCACGCCTGCTAAAGGTCCGTGTCTCCCGGTCGTAGTGCCAATGATATTTTGGCTCCTCATAGGGAGAATTGATGATCAGCTTGTCGATACTCTTCTGCGCCATAGCCTCACATTTTTATTACCCGTAAACTCTCGATGCCCCGGTCATCGACGATCTTGACCGCTATGGCTTTGCCGGGTTCAAAGAGCAAAGATTTTGTGCCCCGGAAAGCTTCGATCTTCTCCTCATCGATCTCGGCTTTCAGGTTCTTTGCCAGCTTGGCCCATCCATCCTTTTTGCCCGCCATCGGGAAAAAGACCTGGGAGGGAAAAATGCTGCGGCCATCATAGTCGGTATCGAGCATCCACATAGCTATATTCTTTTTGCCGCCGCTTTCGACCTTGCCGGTCTTGGGATTGTAATAATCAAACCCCATCACTTCGACCTGTACTTTGCCTTTTTCCTCGCCTTTCGTGATTTTATGGACTCGTACATCGGGCTGGCCGACCAGCCAGAAGCTTTCATTTGTGCCGCTCTTCTTCTTCAGATCATGAGTCTGAAGGTCCATGTTCATCTGAGCCTTCAGGAGCTTAAAACCAACCAGGTGCTCCGGCGTTTCGTCGATATCCTTGGCAGCTTCTTCATCAAACATGAATGCGCAGAACAGTAGGATATCCGGCTTGAGATAGCGGGCCTCATCCAGGGCCAATTCGACAGTGCGTTGCTCCAGGGGCGCATGTTCCGGGCCGAATACCACCAGGACTTTCTGAGGCCTTTGCTCCAGGCTCATTTGATTATCTTTCTCAAATAGGTTTTTATCGGGGGGCTTTACCTTCGTTTCCGCTTCGGCCTGGATGTATTTGGCGCCGCTGAGCGGCTCTACGCGGGAAAACTCGATCTGGGCGTTGCCTTTGGCCCGTACACCGGCGCGGAGCAACTCATCCCGCCATTCTGCTTGGCGCAGAGTTTCTCCGCTGCGGGCAATGGAGGTATCGGAGCCGGGCTCATCCTCCAGGTCGTCAAAGCTTTTGGCAATCGGGGCAGGAACGCTTTCAACGGTAAAGGGGCCGGTGATCCGGGTTTTTTCTTTGTTAATTAAGGGTTGGTCATAAAGTATTATTTCAGCCGGAGGCTCATTATTTGCAATGGTACGTAATGTTACGTAAGGAACAGACTTGTACTTTAAACCACTGCCAATACCTTCTGTCTTATGGGCAAGTTCGTAAAAATCAAAATTGGTTGTCATTAGCCGTTGTTTCGCGAGAGTGATAGCGACTCTACTAGTGTCACAGGTAACCCATCGACGCCCCCATTGCTCTGAAACATAAGCCGTTGTTCCTGCGCCACAGGTAATATCCAAAACAAGATCACCGGGATCAGTAGCCATAAGTAAGCAACGCTCGACTATCTTTGTAGATGTTTGAACTACATAAATTTTTGGGTCGGTTCTGCTAGCAATTCCACCACTAACGTCATCCCAAAAATTATTAATTGCCATGTAACCAAAATCATCAAAATACTTCTTGAAAGTAAGTCTGTTACCTTCAACCGCTATCCGATTTCTCTTGATTAGATTATCTATTCCTGATTTTCCTGTTCTCCAACCCCCCGCGGTTGGTTTGTACTTTTTTCCTTTAAATTCTATTTCAAAAGAGGTGCCTTCTGATCCACTTCTTGATGTTAAGCCTTGTTTGAAAAAAACTCTTGAACCTTTCGGAAGCAATGAATTATCAAATATTTCTTCTTTTTTGATTCGCCTTACTGTTCCGTCTTTACTTTCAACATAGTTATATCTAGTAGCACCAGGTCCACCCAATTCTAATTCCTTGAATAGTTGTCTATATTTAAGCGTTGAGGAGTCTTTAGTATACCAAACGACGTAAT
>JAGFJD010000251.1 GCA_024102975.1 Phaeodactylibacter sp.
CACACTACTAGACATTTTCTGGACACAGAGTACGCCGAGAAGACACAGAGTCACACAGAGGCCTGATTATCAATGGAAAACACTCCGTGTACTCTGTGTTGGCCTCAGTGCTCTCTGTGTCCAAAACCATTTTGTCCAGTGGTGTGGCCGCTGCTTATGTGCTCTATTGTGAAAACCCTTTATATGGCCTATGTGGAAAAAAAACAACAGCACGCCGGCACAGCGCAAAGTTGCCCTTTCCCGGACTTGCCCAATCCGGAAATTTTGCAGGAATAATTTTTTTGTGAAATGACCGGGAAACAGAAAAACGTGTATTTACAGGTGTTAAATAACTGATATTCAGTTGATAAATCAGGTTAGGTCAGCTGTCGCCCAACCAGCAATTTGCTGAATTGTACTTCATGCGCCCTGCTTTTTTCCCCACCTTTGTATTGTCAACGATGATGAACGGCCGTTGGCAGGTTCCTTCGGAAGCGACGGAACGAAAAACGACTTGCTACAAAGGTTGTAATCCCACGAATGCAATTATAATCCTATGAAAGATTACGGGGGCCTCAAAGGATGCCCTCAGTTTTGGTATGTAGATAGCCTCTCAAAGCTCTTTTGGAAACCGGCCCAACGCGGCCGGTTTTTTTTTGGGGAGGCGCCACTTTCAAGTGGCGCCTAAACCTCAAAACGCATACCCGATCGAGAACGAAAACCTGGGCAGCATCGTCGTCAGGTTGTCGATCGGCGCCTTTTCCACTTCCCGCGTGCCGTCGCTGTACGTCACCTCCACATCGTTGAAGCGGTTGCGGTTGTATCCCCACCCAAACTGGGTGTCGATGGAGAAGCCGCTCTGCGCCACCCACTGCCAGCCCAGGGTGAAGCCGGCGCCCAGGCTGGAGCCTCTGAACTTGACGTTGGCCGCCTGGTCGGTGGCGCTCCGTGTCTCCGCCTTGATGGTGGTCAGTCCCGCCTTGAGGTAGGGGGCCAGGAAGAAACCCTGGGGTATGCCCTTCCGGCTGGCCAGGTAGAAGCGGGCTTCGGGCATGATGCGGTAGTTGTTGAAGCCCAGGCCGGCGTCGCCGTCGCTGTTTTCCCCTTTGATGCCGATGGGCAGGAAGCGGGCGGTAGCCTGAAGCGACATAAAGTTGTTGAGCACCCGCTCGTATCCGAACTCGAAGGACAAGGGCTTCACCTTGATGATGTTGCGGTTGGTGAATACGGGCTCCGTTTGCTGGCTCTGGGCATGGGCGCCGGTTAGGCAAAACAGCAGGGCTGCGACGGCGAACATTCCTCTTTTGATTGTTTTCATGATAACAATTTTTGGTTGGTGAATAATGGTTAACTATTCCCGTATACTGGAAGGGGAGGGGCTGCCCCCAAACGGAGGGCAATCTTTAGAAAACCTTAACAAATGAGAAACGGGTGGAGGGCATCCTGGGAATGTAAGCGGCTGTCTAACCTTCAACTCGTAGCCGCCAGCGGGGGACATTTCTCCGATTGGAGGGCGTATCCAAATAAAGTTGCCCAATTTCAATGCCGGGATACCCATTTTGACTTTCAGGAGCAGCCTCACCAATGAACCAATGCACCAATAAACCAATAAACCCATCAGGGTATCATGCCTGAACCTCCCTCCCCAACACCCCCTGTGTATATCTTCCTCCCCATTTGTGGATAAAAAGGCCGGCCCGGCCTGTCGCCCCCGCCTTTAAATGCTTATTTTTGCAAGCTATGAGATTGAAGCAGCTGGAAATAAAGGGGTTTAAAAGTTTCGCCAACGAGACGGTGATCAACTTCAACGAAGATGTCATCGGCATCGTCGGGCCCAACGGATCGGGCAAGTCCAACATCGTGGACGCCATCCGCTGGGTGCTGGGCGAACAGAAGAGCCGCGAACTGCGCCTGGACCAGATGTCCAGCGTCATCTTCAACGGCACCAGGCGCCGCAAGGCGGGCGGCCTGGCCTCCGTATCCCTAACGTTCGAGAATACCAAAAACCTGCTGCCCACCGAATACCACACGGTGACCATTACCCGCATGCTGTACCGCAGCGGGGAGAGCGAATACCGCCTCAACGGCGTGCCCTGCCGCCTCCGGGACATCACGTCCCTCTTCCTGGATACCGGCATCGGCTCCAACTCCTACGCCATCATCGCCCTGGGCATGGTGGACGACATCCTGTCCGACAAGGACAACTCCCGGCGCCGCATGTTCGAACAGGCCGCCGGCATCTCCAAATACAAGGTGCGCAAGCGCGAAACCCTCAATAAGCTCAAGAATACCTCCGACGACCTGGAACGCGTCGAGGACCTGCTCTTCGAGATCAGCAACAACCTCAAATCTCTGGAAAAACAGGCCAAGCGCACCAAGCGCTACTTCGAGCTGAAGGCCAAATACAAGGACTACAGCACCGATCTGGCTATCCTCAAAATCTCTACTCTTAAAGAACGGCAGAACGAACTGCGCCGCAAGCTGGACGCTGAAGAGGACCGCTACCGGCAGTACGAAGTGGAGATCAGCAAGCTGGAATCCGCCCTGGAACGCGAGCGCAAGGAGAACCTGGACAAGGAAAAGGCCCTCTCCGACCGGCAGCGGGAACTGAACAACCTGGTGGGCAACCTCCGCGGCATGGAGAACGACAAGCGGATGAACCAGCAGAAGCAGCAGTTCCTGGAGGAAAACCAGTCCAAGCTCACCGAAGACATCCGCAATACCAAAGCCCGCATCCGGCAGCTGGAAGAAGACATCGATTACTACCGCTCCCAGCTCAACCAGGAGAAACGCCTGGAAGCCGGCCTGGAAGAAGGCCTGGCGGCCGCCGAGCAGCGGCTGGCAGCCATCCGCCAGAGCCACGGCGCCCTGAAGGCCGGGCTGGACGAGGTGGTGGCCAAACAACAGGCCCTGGAACGGGAAGCCTTCGAGCTGGAAAAACAAAAGGCCATCAACACCAACCAGGCGGAAAGCAACCAGAACAGCCTGCAGCGCTACCGGCAGGAGATCGAACAGCGGCGGGGCGAGGTGGGCGGCCTGCGCGGAAAGATGGACGCCCTGGAAGCGGAGGAACGCCAGAAGGCCGAAGCCCTGGCCAACCTGGAACGCGCCGAGGAGGAACGGCAGGAACGCCTGCAGCACGCCGAAGCCGCCCTCGAAGAGCTGACCAAAAAGATGACCCGCGTCAACCGGGAGATGGACGCCAAGCGCAACGAATACAAGCTCACCAAGAGCATGGTCGAAAACCTGGAGGGCTTCCCGGAGTCGATCCGCTTCCTGAGCACCACCAAATCTTCGGAATGGGATAAGGACACGCCCCTCCTGTCCGACCTGATCTACGTGAAGGAGGAATACCGGGTGGCCATCGAAAACTATCTGGAACCTTACCTCAATTACTACGTCGTGCGGAACATGGAAGCCGCCTACCGGGCCATCCAGCTGCTGAGCAAAACCCAGAAAGGCAAGGCCAACTTCTTCCTGCTCGATGCTTTCCAGGACTACGTGGCGCCCATGGCCCTCCTGCCCGAAACCACCCGGGCGATCGAACTGGTGGAGACCGACCCGGCCTACCGCAACCTGTGCAGCTACCTCTTGGAAAAGGTGCTGCTGACGGAAAAAGAAGAGATACAGGGACAGGTGCCCGACGGCGATTTCGTGCTGCTCTCCAAAAGCGGCCGCTACATCCAGCGCCGCTACAGCGTCTCCGGCGGATCCATCGGGCTGTTCGAAGGCAAGAAGATCGGGCGCAAGAAGAACCTGGAAGTGCTGGACAACGCGATCAAAAAGCTGGAGCGGGAGGAAAACCGCCTGTCCACCGAGTTTTATAGCCTGAAGTCGAAGATCGAAGGCCTCAAAGCCCAGCGCACGCCTGCCGAAATCCAGCAGGAACAAAACCAGCTGAACCGCCTGATGCAGGAAAAGGCGGCCCTGAGCACCCGCCTGGAAAACTTCGAGGCTTTCATCCAGGAAGCAGACGACAAGCGGGCCGTCATCGAAAAAACCATCAACAAGCTGGATGAGGCCAATGCCGGCATCGAAACAGCACTTAAGGAGAAGAACCGCGAGATCGCCGCCATCAAGGAAAAGATCGCCAACACAGACGTCAACTACCGGCAGGTGGCCGAGGAGCTGAGCCAGGCTTCTTCGGCCTTCAACGACAAAAACATCGAGTTCGTCCGCCAGCAAAACAAGGTGTCGTCCTTCCAGCGGGAACTCAGCTTCCGCGAGAAGCAACTCGAAGAGGCCCGCACCGCCGTGGCCGCCAACCAGAAGAAACTGGAAGGCGCCGGAGAAGAGATCAAAGCCATTCAGGACGCTGTTGATGTGCTTGAGCAGCAACTGCAGGAAGCCTATGCCCAGCGCAAAGAAAAGGAATCCCTGCTCACCGAGGCCGAACAGCGCTACTTCCAGGCCCGGGGCGGGATCAACGAGCTGGAAGACAGCCTCCGCAAACAGAACAAGCAGCGGCAGGACGCCCAGGTGCTGGTCAACAACCTCAAGGACAAGGCCAACGACCTCAAATTCGAAGTCAGCTCCGTGGCCCAGCGCCTGCGCATCGAGTTCAACATCGACATCAACGAGATCATCAACCAGGAGGCGCAAACAGACGTCCCCCAGGAGGAACTGGAGATGAAAGTCGAGCGCCTGCGCGGCCGGCTGGAAAACTACGGCGAGATCAACCCCATGGCGGTCGAGGCGTATGACGAGATGAACGAACGCTTCGAAAGCATCACCCGGCAGCGCGACGACATCCTGCAGGCCAAAAAAGACCTGGAAGAAACCATCAGGGAGATCGAGGAAACGGCTACGGTGCAGTTTCTGGAAGCCTTTGAAAAGGCCCGCCTGTACTTCATCGACGTCTTCCGCAGCCTCTTCACCGAAGACGACGCCTGCGACCTCCTCCTGCTGGACCCCGACGACCCCCTGGAGTCCCGGATCGAGATCGTAGCCAAGCCCAAGGGCAAGCGCCCGCAGACCATCAACCAGCTTTCCGGAGGAGAGAAGACCCTAACGGCTACCGCCCTGCTCTTCGCCCTCTATCTGCTCAAGCCGGCGCCCTTCTGCATCTTCGACGAGGTGGACGCTCCCCTCGACGACGCCAACATCGAGAAGTTCAACCGCATCATCAAGAAATTCTCAAAGGATTCCCAGTTCATCATCGTGACCCACAACAAGCTCACCATGGCCGCCGTCGACACCATCTACGGCGTCTACATGGCCGAACAGGGCGTATCCGGCGTCAGCCCGGTGGATTTCCGGGATTTCGAGCATACGGCGAGTTTTGAGGTGGTGGAGAACTAATTCCCCCCATCCTTCTTCTTCTTGAATGGGTTCCACTTATCCAGGTTGTCCTTGATCTTGTCCGCCCCTTCCTTGGTGGCGCCTTCCAGCAGGTCTTTGGCCTGTTGTTGTTTCGTGCTGTCCACCAGGTTGCCCAGGGCTTTTTCCGCTTCTTTCTTGGCCTGCTCTTCCAGTTGTTTTTTGGCCTCGTCTGCCTTTTGGGTGGCGACGGTTTTGACGGAGTCGATGGCCTTGGTGGCTGTTTCCTTCACCACCTTTTTTCCCTCCTCAATGGCTTTCTGAGCTTCGGCCTTCACCTGGCCCTTAGCGGCGTCGGCGGCACTGCCCTCGCCGTCCATGCCGAGCAGCTTAAGGCCTACCTGGGGTTTCTGGATGTCGCCGGTCAGGTTGATGAGCACGTTGACGAACTCGCCCTGCTGGATGTTGAGGCCGAGTTTGGATGCCTCTTTCTGCAGGAGGTTGAACCCGCTGCTGGCCGCTGCGCCGATGGCGTTCTGCTCCAGCAGCTTCCTCGGTATCTGGGCTTTGATGTCGAGGTCCATCTTGTTGGTGATGTTGTAGGTGCCGCCGATCTTCATGGCGATGTCCTTCACCTTGGCGTCGTATTGCTGCAGCGTCAGGGTGCCCTTTTCGACGGTGAACCAGTTGCGGCTGTTGGCGATGTTGATGTTGTTCTTCAGGTAATCGACGTTCAGCTTATCGCCGATGGCCTGCAGGGGAGTGAAGCCGGTGATCATGCCGTTGAGGGTTTCCAGGAAGCCTTCAGCGTTGATGCTTTCCAGTTTGGGCATCAGGTCGCTGCCGAGGACGCCGTCCATAATCATGGTGCTGCTGAAAGAACCGTTGATGAACTTGCCGATGGGGGCGAACTGCTCAAAGGTATTGAAGGTATTGAACGCCTGGCGGAAGTCGAGCTTCTGCAGGTCGTATTTGAAGCGGAAGGTGGGGTTGTCGATGTCTTTGGTGTCGTAACTGCCGCTCATGGCCATGGCGCCGCCCAGGCCGCGGGCGGTGACGTTGTCGAGCACGATGGCCTGGTCGGCGATGGCCAGCCGGCCGTTGATGTCTTCCAGCGTCATGTTGGTATACACCACTTTGCCGATGCTGGCGTCGACCGTCATGTCGATGTTGGGCGGCACGGGGATCACGGAGTAGGCTTCGCTTTCCGTGCTGCTGCTGGCCGCGCCTTCTTCCTCTTCCATAAACTGGTTGAGGTTCATCAGGCGGCTGTTCAGCTTGATGTTGCCGCCGAGCACGCCGTCTTCGAAGAGGTAGTCGAACACGTTGAGGATGGTGCCCGAGGCGTTGAAGTCGCTGTCGCCGATCTGGCCGGACAGCTGGCTGACGGTGAGGCGGTTGGGCGTCATATTGCCGCGGGCGACGCCCTTGCGGATGGTGTAAACGTCATAAACCAGCTCTTCCACCGTGGCGTCCAGGGTGAAGTCGAAGCGGTCGAAGATTTCCGTTTCTTCGGTTGCGGCCGGCGCAGCGGCGGGCGCGGGCGCAGCAGTTTCCTCGGCGGGCATCCACTCGTCGGCCAGGAAGTAGTTGGATGTCACTTTCAGGTTGCCCTTCATCGTCTTTTCCGGGGAGAAGTAGGCCAGGATGTTGTCGATCGTGCCCTGGGCGGCGATATCGCTCTTGCCCAGCTGGGCCTGGAAGTTGTCCAGGCGCACGTTCTGGGGGGTGAAGGCCATCTGCATGTCCTTTATCTGCACGGCGGGCAGGCCTTCGCTGCGGTAGGTGATCTGGTTCACCTGCAGGCGGCCGTCCATGTTCACGCGCTCGTATTGTTCCTGTTCGATATAAGACAGGCGGGTGTCGGCCCGCAGGTCGGCGTTGATGATGCCGCTGAGTTCCTGGATGCCTTCGACCGGAAAGGCCTGGGCCAGCTCCTTCAGGTTGATGACGCCTTTGGCGGTGGTTTTTACATCCGGGTCGGAGATGGGCGTGCGCAGGGCGAAGCTGCCGTTGAACGGGTTTTGCCCGACGGTAAAGGCAAAGCGGGGGACGTCCACCGTGAGGTCATTGAAGTCGCTGGTCGGGCTGTTGACATTCACCTGTGTGTTGATGTTGCGGATGCCCAGGGGCAGGCCCGGGTACTGGACGTTGCCCTCCGAGATGGAGCTTTCGATGCGGAAAGCCGGGTATTGCTCCCGGTCGCCGTTGTAAGTTCCCGAGACATTTCCGGAGAGGGTGAATTTGCCGTCCGCCTTCACGTTCTCATAGCCTTCGATGTAGGCGTAGGGAACCATGGAGAGCAGGCTCTTGAAGTCGTTCTGCGGGCTGCTGAAGGCCAGTTCCATGTTGATGTCGTCTTCCACCAGCTGCACGAAGCCGTCGGCGGTGAGTTTCAGGTCGTTGATCGCCAGCTCGTTATCCCGGAGGTTGTACTTGCTGTCTGCCTGTTCAATGTTGAAAATGGCGTCGAGCGTGGCATGCGCGTCTTTGAGGTAGGTAATGCCGCTTTGCGTAACGGTCAGCGCTTCGACATCGGTGTAGGTATCCAGGTCGTACACGTCGATGGTAAAGTCGCCGGCACCCTGGTGGCTGATGTTTTTGGCGTCGACGTACACATCGATGCTGCGGTCGTCGTAGATCAGGTAGCCGTTGCTGATGCTGTATTCCTGGAGCTGGACCACCACGTTGCCGTAGTCTGTTTCGGTGGCGGCCGTATCCGCCGCTTCTTCCGCCGGCAGGGCGATGTCGTAGTTGGCACGGCCGTCTTTGAGGACGAGCACGTGGATGTTGGGCTCTTCCAGGGTGACGGATTTGACTTCGACGGGCCGGGTAGAGCTGATCACGGACATCAGGTCGAGGGTAAACCCGATGCTCTTGCCGCCGGCGAGCCGGACGCCTTCAAAGTCGCCGACGCCCTCGACGGAGTAGTCCTGCAGTTCCAGGCTGAAGTTGGGGAAGCTGCGCAGCAGGGATAAGTCCACCCCTTTAAAGTCGACTTTTGCCGCGACGTTTTTGTTGATCTCTTCTTTGGCCAGGGCCGTGAGTTTATCTTTGAACAAAAAGGGAAGCGCGACGGCGCTGCCTGCCAGTAAGACTATCAGGATCAGGAGCGCCAGGAGAAGCCTTTTTACGATTTTCATACAGATGTATTTTCCGAATACTTGTGAATTGGCTTTGAATGAGGAAAGTTACTACAACGCAGTTAAGGAAACAACCTGCCCGCCGGAAAAAGTCGTTCGCGGCCGGTTATTGGCGTTGTTTGTTGTCGGTTGATGGTTAAGGCATGTTTAATTTAGGGCACCATTTAGTTGACACTTTGCGGCAAAAAAATGCACAGCCCTGGCAGTTATCCTGGAGCGGATAACCAAAAGTTCATTGACAGGCCAAAAGACACAACCAACCAGCA
>JAGFJD010000252.1 GCA_024102975.1 Phaeodactylibacter sp.
GGACACAGAGAGGCACGGAGGTCAACACAGAGTACACGGAGTTTTTTCCATTGATAATCAGGTCTCTGTGTGGCTCTGTGCCTTCTCGGCGTACTCTGTGTCCAGAAAAATGTCTAGTAGTGTGCCCTCCTTGCATTCGCAGAAGGGCGGGGCTGAAGAACGACGGTGCGGAAGCGGTAGCACGGGCCACTTCCCAGGCCGGGAAGTCCTGGGCAGGGTCTTGCCTGGCATCCAGGCTGGTAAAGAAGAAGGCCCGGCGGCTGGTGATATTGTAGGCGGTGACCAGGCAGGGCTTCAGGAAATCCCGGAGCCGGGCCTCGCCAAAAAACCGCTTTAGGGCCTTCTCCAGAGCTTGCGAACAGTATTTCTCGTCCAGCAAGCCCATCATGCTAGTGAGTTTTCGGTAGAATGAACGGGAAAAGATGCCACAGCCGCCCTGATCCAGGTACAGGGCCAGCGATTCCCGGGCGTCGAGTTTCGGCCGCCCCGGCCTCCGGGGATCCGGCATCAGGTAGGTGCAGACCAGGATGCCGCCGGTGCTGGTGCCGGCCAGCAGGTCGAAATAGTCGCTGATGCGGGCGTCCGGGTTGCCGGTCCTGGACTGGAGGCGTTGCTCCAGATACCAAACAATGGTAGCCGGGATGATGCCCCGTATGCCGCCGCCGTCGATGGAGAGGATGCGGATTTTCTGCTTTATTTGGCGGCTGCCGGTTTGGTTACCGGGATCATTAAAATTCATATCCAGAGCCGGGTCGAACGGCCTGTTGTTCGTCGGGACTTTATTTAAATGTATGGTCATTTTGGGTTAATTTGAGTTGTTGTTTTTGCTCAAATTGCTCCAAATAATGAGAAATTCGAAGACTGGAGCAGCAGTGTGGCGGTTTTGGCGGGTATTGTGCTGGAATAGAAAAGAAAACGGTTTAGGCGATTTTCATGAAACTATTCATGGTTTTTTTGTATTTTTCATGAAACAATTCACGAAATTATGGAAAACCTCATCCGTCAGTCTAAATTACTTGCCAACCGGACGAGTACGGAGCACATACGGCAAATACGGGAGCAAATTGAATGGAACTGGCGGCTTGTAGGCATCAAAGGTGCCCGGGGAGTAGGGAAAACCACGCTTTTGCTGCAACTTTACAGGTTCGTCAATAGTCGAGCTTAGCCGCCAAAATGTGGATTTAAGCCGCCGGGCAGTGATGTACGATATGCCAGGGCTTTCCTTTCGGGAATATTTGCAGGTAACAGGTATTTATGAGTCGCGTATCTATTCATTGGAAGAAGTGCTGAGCAACCATGAAGAAATTGCGCTGGAGATCAACAGAGGCATTAAGCCTCTGCAATATTTTTCTTCCTACCTGGAGCATGGTTACTACCCTTTTTTTTTGGAAAGCCTTCCGTTGTTCTCGGTACGGCTAAAGCAGGTAGTGCAGTTGGTACTGGAATCTGACCTGGCTTCGGCCGAAGCCGGCCCGGTACAGAAAGTCTCTAAAATTGCCCTTTTATTACAAATCATTGCTGAATCGGCGCCATTCACGCCCAATATTACTAAGCTGGCAGAACGTTCCGGCCTGGACCGGAACACCTTACTTCGGTATCTTCACCACCTGGACCGGGCCGAACTTACGGCTTCGCTCTACCGGAAAGGCAAAGGCATTACCGCTCTTCAAAAACCCGAAAAACTTTACCTGGACAATACGAACCTGTCTTACACCCTGGCACCTTACCTGCCAGACAAAGGCAACTTGCGGGAAACTTTTTTCTACAATCAAATGCGGCGGCGGCACTTGATGCAACACGCGGACGAAGGAGACTTTATAGTCGATAATAAATTCACGGTTGAGGTAGGAGGCAAAAACAAAAAAGCAAGCCAGGTGAAACACCTTGCCGATCATTACATCGCAGCAGATGATATCGAGGTAGGAGTAGGCCGGCAGATACCTTTGTGGTTGTTTGGGTTTCTTTATTAGATCAGGAAAAATCATTATCCGGGTAGGGTTGGAAGACTTCAATTCGTTATGGTATCCAGTTCCACTTCATGCTAAAAACTCCGTTTATATGTACACTGCAATCCTAAACTGCGCGACGGGCACCCTGGCGCCCTACCAGCCTTCGGGAGCGGCGCCCTGGGATAAAAAGCGCGCTCAGCATCTGTACCGGCGAATGGGTTTCGGCGGTACGCCTGCCGAGATCGACGCCGCGCTCAGCCAGGAGCCGGGCGCCCTGGTCGATGCCCTGGTCGACGAAGCCCTGGCCCTGCCGCTCTCTCCCGAACCGGAATGGGCGTACTGGACCGTCGACGATTACCAGAATTTCGAAGAGGAGGTCCAGCAACAATACGTGGCCTGGATCACCCAATGGGTCAATGACATGCTGGCCAACGGCTTCCGCGAAAAGCTCGCCCTGTTCTGGAGCAACCACTTTGTCACCAAATTCGAATCCTATTTGTGCGCCTCGCACCTGTACCAGTACCACAAGCTGTTGCAGCAGTACGCCCTGGGCAATTTCCGGGATTTCGTCTATGAGATCGGCAAGACGCCGGCCATGCTCATCTTCCTGAACAACGTGCAAAACACCGTCTTCGAACCGAACGAAAACTACGCACGGGAACTCTACGAACTGTTTACCCTGGGCCGGGATAACGGCTATACCCAGGTGGATATCCAGGAGACGGCGCGCGCCCTCACCGGGTGGAACAACCCGCTGCCCTACTGCGGCCCCGTCAGCTTTGTGCCTTTCCTGCACGATAATGGCGTAAAAACCATCTTCGGCCAAACCGGCAACTGGGGGTATGATGAACTGCACGATATACTCTTTGAACAACGAAGCCAGCAAGTGGCCACCTACATCTGCACCAAAATCTACACCACTTTTGTCCACCCACAGGTGGATGACGAGATCGTAGCGGGCCTGGCTCAGACGTTCACCGACAATAATTTCGAACTGGCCCCGGTGTTCCGTCAGCTCTTCAAGAGCGAACACTTCTTCGACGAATACATCATCGGCACCCAGGTGAAAAGTCCGATGGAGCATTTCCTCTCCTTTGTCCGCGAAGGCGATTTTCTTTACAATGACGAGGTCGTTCAGGTTGTCGCCTACCTGGCTTACGACCTGGGGCAGCAGCTCTTCAGCCCCACCGATGTATCAGGCTGGCCCGGCAACCGCAGCTGGGTGGACAGCACCACCATGGCCGGGCGCTGGCAGGGGATGGATTATTATCTCTTCTTCCTCTTTGGCAATGCTTCGGAGAGCCTGCGGCAGCTGGCCAAAAACCTGAGCGGCAATTCTTCCGACCCCGCCCTCGTCACTCAGGCTCTTGTCGACCATTTCATCCCCACCGGGCTGGACACGCCCGAGGCTTATGAGCGGGCAACAGCCGCCCTGAAATGGGAGGTGCCGCAGAATTATTACGATACCGGCGACTGGAACCTCGAATGGGAAACCGTTCCCGCCCAGGTGGTTTTCCTGCTCCGGCATATCGCCCGCCTTCCGGAATTTCAATTAACTTAAAACAAGACAACCATGTGCGATCATCATAAACCAAAGAAAACCCAACGCCACGGCAGCGCCCTTGAGCATGGCCAGGCCCATGAGCAGGACCACCAGATGTGGAGCCGCCGCATGTTCATCCGCAACCTGGGCCTGGCGGGCAGCATGTCCCTGCTGCTGGGCAAAACGCCCATCACCGCTATGGGCAGCTCTCCGCTGAGCTGGGCGCTGGCCAACGCCAACACGGACCGCATCCTCGTCCTCATCCGCCTCAAGGGGGGCAATGACGGGCTCAACATGATCATCCCGCTTTACGATTACGGTACCTACCAGGCCGTCCGCCCCACCATCCGGGTGCCCCAGGCCGACATCACCAGCCTCAGCGACGAATTTGGCATCCCCAACTGGATGGGCGACATATTGCCCCTCTGGCAGGACGGGCAGATGAAAGTCGTCAACAGTGTCGGTTATCCGGATCAGAACCTGTCTCACTTCCGTTCTTCCGACATCTGGGCTTCGGCCAGCGGCGCCAATGAAACCGTGGAATCCGGCTGGCTGGGCCGCTTCCTGGAAGGGCAGTTCCCCGATTACCTGACCAACCCGCCGGACGTGCCGCCCGCCATCCAGATTGGCGGCGCAGGCAACCTGGTCTTCAGCAACTCCGATATGATCAATATGGGCGTGGTGGTCGACGACCCGGATACCCTCTACGAAATTGCCCAGAACGGGGAGCTGTACGACACCAGCATCCTGCCCGATTGTTACTATGGGGAACAGGTGGGTTACATGCGGACAGTGGCCAACAGCATCTTCCGCTATGCCGAGGCGATCTCCAACGCCTACAATGCCTCCACCAACGCGGCGGACTACGACAACGGCTTTGCCCGCCAGCTGGCGATCGTGGCCCGCCTCATCAAAGGCGGCCTGGGCACCAAACTGTATATGGTCACCCTCGACGGCTTCGACACCCATGCCAACCAGAACAACATTCATCCCGGCCTGCTGAATACCCTGTCCAAAGGCGTCAAAGCCTTCTACGACGACCTGGCTGCCGGCGGGGTAGCCGACAAGGTGCTGGGCATGACTTTTTCCGAGTTTGGCCGCCGCATTGAGCAGAACGCCTCCGGCGGTTGCGACCACGGCGCCGCCGCCCCGCTGCTGCTCTTCGGCGAGGGCCTGAATGGCAACGGCTTCGTCGGCCAGAATCCCGACCTGCAAAACCTGGATCCGGTGGGCAACCTGCAGTATGGCACCGATTTCCGGCAAATCTATGCCACCGTGCTGGAAAACTGGCTGTGCATCGAACCGGAAACGGTAAACGGCGTACTGGGCCAGCCATTTGAGCGCCTGCCGCAGCTGGGGCTGAGCTGCGCCGCTGTGCCGGTGTATGAGCCGCCTGCCATGCAGATGAAGTACTGGCTTTCTTATGAAGGCGGGCAGGTGGGTATCCACTATGTCTTGCCTGCCGGCATGCGGGTGAAAGTGCAGGTGTTCAACCTGGCCGGGCAGCCGGTGGCCACCCTTTTCGACGGCTACCAGGCGGCCGGCCAGCACCGCCATGTCTTCCGTACCGACAGCGCCCGGCTGGCGGCGGGCTATTACGTCTGCAGTATTCAGGCGGGGAGGCAGGTGTTTAGTAAGAAGATGGTGTATGCGCGGTAGGCAAGGGGTTGTGAAAAAAGTATAGTCAGACAGGATTGACAAGATTATCAGGATATGGACGCCATTGTGGCGCAAGCCACTACATCTTGTAAATTCTGTTAATCCTGTCTGCTTTCGGCCTTTTTGCTCAACCCCTGCAGTTATTGGTTATAGCAAGGTTCGGAACCCAGGCTTTCGAGTCCAGGCAATAACCAAAAACTGCCCGTGGCCTGCCCAGGTCAAATAACGGTTTAATAACTTTACCCGGATTATTCAGGCAAGTATCTGAACTCCCATCTCACTCATCAGTCACCGCCTGGTCCCGCTCCAGGTCGATCGAACCGCCGGTGTAGCCGCACACGCCCATACGGGGGGAGTTGACGACGGGCATCATGGCGTATTCGGCGTCTTCGCATTCTTTCTCGTGCTGTTCAGTGCAATCATCGCAGAAGAACATCTCCTCGCCTTGGTAATGGACATTACACAGTTCTGTTGCCTGTTTCTTTTTGCAGTGGTCGCAGGGGATATCCAGGGGTTCGTTTCGGGTCAGCAGCTTGATACCTTCTTTAGTAGCAATGGGATAAACGCCCACGCAGCGGATGGTGAACTCAGTGGTAGAGCCAAAATCGTAAGCATACCACAGCTCAACGTCCTTATCAAAAGCGCGCCTGCATTTGGTGCTCAGGCTTATTTTGTCGCTCCAGCGCCCGGAACTGAACTGGCTCATGTGCCCGCAGCATTCCAGCCAGATGGCGCGCAGGAATTCGTCCAGCTCATCCAGTTGGGCATCGCCGTCCATGAGCAGGTGCAGGAAATAGGGCTTGGCGTCCGCTACCAGGTGGAAGGATTTTTTGCGATCTGCCGCAGGTTCATCTTTCAGGTGGGTGGCCAGGTGGCGGCTGAGGCCGCGGCCGGCATAGAGGTTGCCGCAGTAGATGCATTTGCCTTTGGTTTGCATGTTTTTTGATGGGAAGGTAAGGATTTTTCTGTTGTACTGCCAGATATGAAAAGTCGAAAAGGAAAGAGTGTCAGGCAAATTCCAGGGCCGTCTTTGTCAACCCACTGAAGGTGGATAAGTGGTTTTCGATAATAGACCTTACAACAGCTATGTCCAGCTTGGTATAGTTGTGAATGGCGATATTTCGGATAGAGCTTGTTTGGAGGTAGTATAGGCAAATGCCCCGAAACTCATGTCCTGCTACTCTTTTAGAAAATTAGTAACCGGCCACTTGAAAGTGGCCGGTCCGAAAAGCTTACATATTCCTCCGGTACTGCCCCCCCACCTCGTACAGCGCGTGGGTGATCTGCCCCAGCGAGCAGTATTTCACCGTTTCCATCAGCTCTTCGAAGGTATTGCCGTTCTGGATAGCCACTTCCTGGAGGCGGCGCAGCATTTTCGGGCCCTTCTCTTCATTGGCTTTGCGCAGGTTGCGCTGGGTTTCGATCTGCGCTTCCTTTTCCTCTTTGGTGGCCCGGATCACCTCGTTGGGGATAATGGTGGGCGAGCCGTCCTTGTTGAGGAAAGTATTGACGCCGATGATGGGCAATTCGCCGGTGTGCTTGAGCGTCTCGTAGTAGATGCTTTCGTCCTGGATTTTGCCGCGCTGGTACATGGTCTCCATGGCGCCCAGCACGCCGCCGCGCTCGGTGATGCGGTCGAACTCCATTAATACCGCTTCCTCCACCAACTCAGTCAGCTCTTCGATGATGAAGGCGCCCTGGAGGGGGTTCTCGTTTTTGGCCAGCCCCAGCTCGTGGTTGATGATCATCTGGATGGCCACGGCGCGTCGTACGCTCTCTTCGGTCGGCGTGGTGATGGCCTCGTCGTAGGCGTTGGTGTGCAGGCTGTTGCAGTTGTCGTAGATGGCGTAGAGGGCCTGCAGGGTGGTGCGGATGTCGTTGAAGCTGATCTCCTGGGCATGCAGGGAGCGGCCGGAGGTCTGGATGTGGTACTTCAGCTTCTGGGAGCGCTCGTTGGCGCCGTACTTGTGCTTCATGGCTTTGGCCCAGATGCGGCGGGCCACCCGGCCGATGACGGCGTACTCGGCATCTACTCCATTGGAAAAGAAGAAGGACAGGTTGGGCGCGAAGTCGTCAATCTCCATTCCCCGGGAGAGGTAGTATTCGACGAAGGTGAAGCCATTGGCCAGGGTGAAAGCCAGTTGGGAGATGGGATTGGCGCCCGCCTCGGCAATATGGTAACCGGAAATGGATACCGAGTAAAAATTCTTTACCTTATTCCAGATAAAGTATTCCTGCATATCTCCCATCAGGCGGAGGGAGAACTCTGTGGAAAAGATGCAGGTGTTTTGTGCCTGGTCTTCCTTGAGGATGTCGGCCTGTACAGTGCCGCGCACGGCGGAAAGGGCTTTGGCCTTGATCTCTTTGTAAATGTTTTCTTCCAGCACCTGGTCGCCGGTGAGGCCCAGGAGCAGCAGGCCCAGGCCGTCGTTTCCATCCGGCAGGCCCTCTGCTTTATATTTCGGGCGAGGCAGGCCTTTATCGTCATATAACTCCCTGAGCTTTGCCTCCACCATATCCTCCATCCCCTGCTCCCGGATATATTTTTCGCACTGCTGGTCGATGGCGGCGTTCATAAAGAAGGCGGCGATGGTAGCTGCCGGGCCGTTGATGGTCATGGAGACGGAGGTCTTCGGGTCGCATAGGTCGAAGCCGGAATAGAGCTTTTTGGCATCGTCCAGGCAACAGACGCTGACGCCGGAGTTGCCGACTTTGCCGTAGATGTCCGGGCGGTAATCCGGGTCTTCCCCGTAGAGGGTCACGGAGTCGAAAGCGGTGGACAGGCGGGCGGCCGGCATATCGTAGGACAGGTAGTGGAAGCGCTTGTTGGTGCGCTCCGGGCCACCTTCGCCGGCGAACATGCGGGTAGGGTCTTCGCCCTTGCGCTTGAAAGGAAAGACGCCGGCGGTGTAGGGGAACTCTCCGGGTACGTTTTCCTGCAGCACCCAGCGCAGGATTTCGCCCCAGTCATTGAAGCGCGGAAGCGCCACTCTGGGGATGCGGGTATGAGAGAGGGATTCGGTAAAAGTCGGCACCCTGATCTCTTTGCCCCGCACCAAATATTTGTATTCATCGGCGGCGTAAGCTGCTTTTTTCTCTTCCCATCCGTCGAGGATGCGCTTGCAGTCGCCGTCCAGGTCCAGCTCCAGGTCTTCGCAGGCTTTTTTCAGCGTATCCAGGGCTGCCGCCTTATTGGGGATGTTGTCCTGTTTTTCCAGGGTTTCGATGGAGTGTTTGAGGGCGAACAGCTGGCGGGCGATGGCTACCTGCCGTTCTGCCCAACTGTCGTAGTTGCGGTTGTTGTCAGAGATTTCGGAGAGGTAGCGGACCCTTTTCGGGGGGATGATGTAGATTTTTTCGCTCATCTCGTCGGAGCTGTGGAAGTCGGATTGCAGCGGAGCGCCGGTACGTTCCACCACGGTGTCCATCAAAACGCGGTAGAGCGTATTGGTCCCCGGGTCGTTGAACTGGGAGGCGATAGTGCCAAAGGCCGGCATCTCCTCCATCGGCTTGTCCCAGAGCTGGTGGTTGCGCTGGTATTGTTTTTTCACGTCCCGCAGGGCGTCCTGAGCGCCCCGCTTGTCGAATTTGTTGATGGCGATGATGTCGGCGAAGTCGAGCATGTCGATCTTCTCCAGTTGGGTAGCGGCGCCGTAATCCGGTGTCATCACGTAGAGGGACACGTCGGAATGGTCGACGATTTCCGTGTCGGACTGCCCGATGCCGGAGGTTTCCAGGATGATGAGGTCAAACTGCGCAGCCTTCAGGATATCCACGGCCGCCTGCACGTGTTTGGACAGGGCCAGGTTGGACTGGCGGGTGGCCAGGGAGCGCATAAACACCCGCCCGTCGGCCAGGGCGGAGGTAATGGAGTTCATCCGGATGCGGTCGCCCAGCAGGGCACCGCCCGTCTTGCGCTTGGACGGGTCGACGGAGATGATGGCGACGGTTTTGTTTTTGAAGTCCATCAGGAAGCGGCGCACCAGTTCGTCGACCAGGCTGGACTTGCCGGCGCCGCCGGTGCCGGTAATGCCGAGCACGGGGATCACTTTGCCTTCCACTTCGTGCCGCAGCTTATCCAGCCAGTTGCGGTTGTCTTCCGGGAAGTTTTCCACGGCGCTGATCATGCGGGCCAGCACCATGGGATTTTTGTCTTTATATTCTTTCAGTTGCCCGTTGAGGCTGGCGCCGACGGGGAAGTCGCACTGTTCCAGCACGTCGTTGATCATGCCCTGCAGGCCCATCTGGCGGCCGTCGTCGGGGGAGTAGATGCGGGTGATGCCGTACGCGTGCAGTTCTTCGATCTCCTCGGGCAGTATCGTGCCGCCGCCGCCGCCGAAGATTTTGATGTGGCCGGCACCTTTCTCCTTCAGCAGATCGTACATGTATTTGAAGAACTCGTTGTGGCCGCCCTGGTAGGAGGTGATGGCGATGCCCTGGGCGTCTTCCATGATGGCCGTTTCCACAATTTCGCGGACGGAGCGGTTGTGGCCGAGGTGGATGATCTCTGCGCCGGAGCTCTGCATGATGCGGCGCATGATGTTGATGGCGGCATCGTGGCCGTCGAAAAGGGAGGCGGCGGTGACGATCCGAACTTTATTTTTTGGCTGGTAGGGTGATATGGTTTGCATAGCTGGTTTTATTTGGTAAAAGGCGCGCAAAGTTACGAAAATTTTGCCGTTTAAAATGAAAGGCTTGTTGCGGCAAAATGTTTAGAAACGGAAGGTTAAGATTTTTCGTATTATTGTAGAAAGTAAAAACGCGGTCATGTCGACAATGGATATTCATAAGATAAAAAAGCTTCGCTTACAGAACTTCACCTGTTTTCGGGATGTGGAAATGGAGTTTTCGCCAGGCATTAACATATTTATCGGGGAGAATGGAACGGGTAAGACACATTTGTTGAAAGTGATGTATGGTTTTTTAAGAGGGCTTTCCTATCCTCATATAGAAAAGAACGACACAGGGCTTACCTTAAACACGACGGCTTACCGGCTTGAAAAATTACTGAAGGGCATTTTTAAAATTGAAGCATTACCTGAGTTGATCGCTAAAGGTAAAGCCGGGACTAGAATCGGGACTTTCGTTTATAATGATGATGTCACTTTTGAGGTGACAGAAGATGAAATGTCGGAAGTATCAAGAGAATTGGCAATAACAGGAGAGGTATCAGCAATTTATTTACCTCCGAATGAAATGTTATCCTGGTATGAAGGTTTTATCTCTGCCTATGAGAACAGAGAAAGTTCCATAGATGAAACCTATTACTTTCTGGCAAAAGCGTTGTCTCTGCTGCCGTTGAAAGGCGAAGGAAAGCAAAAAGCCCAACAGCTTGTCGATGAGTTATTGCAAAAAGCTGGCATAAGCAAAGTAATTTTAGAAGGAGGCCGTTTTGTCGTTGAACTTTCAGATGCTCGTTCCTATGGAGCTCAATTGGTTGCTCAAGGATTAAATAAAATTGCTCAGATAATTTTTCTTGTATTAAATGGTTCCATCAAAAAAGACACCATCTTGTTTTGGGATGAACCGGAAACCAGCCTCAATCCTAAATACATATCTGTTATTTCTAACTTTATCCAGATTCTTGCCAAAACTGGTGTCCAGGTTTTTATGGCTACTCACGACTATTTGCTCACTCACCAACTTTCTCTTTCTTCTGAATACCGTATCGTTGAAAATTCCGTACCGGATATGAAGTTCTTCTCTTTGTACAGAGAAGAATTTAAAGGCACTCAGGTTGAAAGCGGGAATACCCTTTCTGAGATAGAACGTAACCCTATTCTCGATGAGTATGCTGCCCTGCATGATCGTGAATTGGGATTGTACCAAAAATCCTTAAAATAAAATGGTATTTGAAGAGAGTAATCTTCGCTTTGAGTTCCAGGTAGATGATTGGAGCAATTTGGTAAAATACGACGAAGAGAAAGACTACCGAAATCTGGAAAACAGCATGCCAGCAACGAAAGCAGTTGACTTTGTAGGTATATCTGGTGGTAGTATATACTTCATTGAAGTAAAAAATTATCGTGGGCATCGAATTGAAAGTAAACCCAAGATTGAAGAGTTGGATATCATTATAGCGCAAAAAGTTCGCGATACGTTGGCTGGGATTGTAGGAGGAGTACGCAATTCTACCCATAAGGAAGAGCTATGGGCACAACATCTGGCCCATCTCATCGACAAAAACAAACGCCTACACATCATTCTGTGGATGGAAGAAGACAGCCATGTTCCGGATCGACTGAAAGTATCTGGAGGCATTCTTACCCAACAGCTTAAAAAGCGACTTTCCTGGCTGTCCGGTCGGGTAATAGTAGCGAACAAGGCCAACAACCCTCTGGAAGGCAAACTCCAGGTTGAATTTCTGGCTACCCCCTGATCAGGTCGGACCTTTTACAAAAACATATCCATCGACCGCATCACCTCCTCAAAAATCTTTTCCTCCGGCGCATACATCATTTCAATTTCCAGTTCCATTGCCAGCCGCGACAGAGCATTGCTGCCCATCATGGAATTAAAAACGATCTGCCTGGGAATGAAGCCCATCTGGCGCACGAGTTTGAAGAAAGAGGCTTCCAGCTTTTCCAGCCCGTCTTCGCGGCCCAGCATTTCCATGCTTACGATCATGCCGTCGGGGTAGGTAATCCACAACGCCAGGCGCGGGAGGAACGGCAGGCCGTCGTCGCCCTTCACCTGGCTGCGCATGTACTGGAAGAGGAAGAGGATGGCGCCCTTGCTGTGCTTCAGTTCTTTTTTGGCCTTTTTGACGAGGGCCGGCGAGGGTTTTATCACCGGAAAAGGAGTGATGTTATACCCCTTGTGCGTCACGTACTTGTCCTTCCAGGCGAGTTGCCCTTCTTTTTGTTCCGGCACTCTTAGCAGCATTTTATCGTCTTTGCCGTAAAGGACATCTTCGTCTTCTTCGTAACGGGCGGCCACCTCGCAGGCCTGGCGGAGCGCATGGGTCAGCCGTTTGGCTTGTTCTGCATTGATGGGCCGGCCCAGCGTGCCTGGCAAATGGTGGCGCGCCTGCACCCACTGGTTGCGGCCCCTGAACTTGAGGCCCAGCGCTTTGATCTGTTTCAGGTCCTTTTCGGAGAGTTCGCTGCGGTCCACGAATTCTACTTTGAACATAATCTGGTTCAGGCCGAGGGCGAACTGGTCCTCCATCGAGATTTCGTCCGGCTGGTTGAGCAGGAGCAGGTAGGATTTGAAGCCTTCGTCGCCGGGGTAAAGGCCCAATGCATAGACCTCCCCCGCGTTGCCCATGACGCAGCAGTAGCCGATCTCGCCGCTTTCCGGGTCCTGTATGCCAAAGATATCGCTATCGTGCATCCACTCCCAGGGCTTCAGGTCCCGGTAGGCGATGGCGGCTTCGTAGAATTCTTTCCAGGTTTGTTTGTCTTTCATTGCGATATGGTTTGAGATAGCATTGTCATATTATAATGTAAGAACTTAGCGCTCAAAATCAATGGATTGAGAAAAATTATTTTGAAAAAGCACTTCAGCAGCCTCAGCCCAGAAACGCCAGCAGTTCCATCACGATCTTCCGCATCTTCGGCTCCGCCGACTGCGCTACAGCGATCACATCATCATGAGTCGTCTCCCGGATTTCCTCCAGCGGATAACACTTATTGGTAGCCACCGACATAGCCATCACGCCGAGGCCCATGTGCCGGGCCACCAGCACTTCCGGCACGGTGGACATGCCGACCAGGTCGGCCCCGGCGATGTGGAAGAAGTTGTATTCGGCCGGCGTTTCCAGGTTGGGGCCCTGCAGGGCCAGGTAGACGCCCTCGTGGGCGCGGATACCCTGCTTTTGGGCGATCTCCAGCCCTTTGGCGTTCAGGCGGCGGTCGTAGGTGTGCAGCATGTCGGGGAAGCGGGGGCCGAGGCGCTCGTCATTGGGACCGCGCAGGGGATTGTCGGGCTGCAGGTTGATGTGGTCGCGAAGGAAAACGATGTCGCCGGCCATGATGTGCTGGTTGGCGCTGCCGGCAGCATTGGAAAGGATCAGCAGCTCGATGCCCAGGAACTTCATCACCCGAACGGGAAAGGTGATCTGTTTGGCAGAGTAGCCCTCGTAGTAGTGAAACCGCCCGGCCATGGCCACCACCGGCTGGCCGGCCAGCCGGCCGAAGACGAGTTTGCCCTTGTGCCCTTTCACCGTGGAGGTGGGAAAATGCGGGATATTGCCGTAAGGTATCTCCGCCACTGCCTCGATCTCGTCGGCCAGCCCGCTGAGGCCGGTGCCGAGCACGATGCCGTAGCGGGGCGTGAAATCCGTTTGGGTACGGATGTATCGAAGAGCTTCCTGGATCTGGTCGTAAAGCGGCGTTTGGTTTTCCATACGGCCAAAATACGGACTCGGGGCTTTTCAGAGGTATAAATAATCAGAACTTCGTTAATTTTTGTTGCTCGTTGCTTGTTGTTTGTTCACGGGGCCCCCTGAAACAGACAACAGACGACAATTTACGCCCCCTCTCGCAGCAACTCCATCAGTTCCTCTGCCGACAGCCTGGCGCTCACGTCGGCCCCTGCCAGCAGCGAGTCGGCCAAATCCCGTTTTTGGGCGTGCAGCTGCAGGATTTTTTCTTCAATGGTCTGTTCCGCCACCAGGCGGTAGGCCGTCACCGGGCGTTCCTGGCCGATGCGGTGGGCCCGGTCGGTGGCCTGGTCTTCCACGGCGGGGTTCCACCAGGGGTCGGTGTGGATGACGTAGTCGGCGGCGGTGAGGTTGAGGCCGGTGCCGCCGGCTTTCAGGCTGATGAGAAAAATATCGCCCTCGCCGGACTGGAAAGCGTCGATCGCCGCCTGCCGCTTTTTGCCGGGCGTACTGCCGTCGAGGTACTGGTAGCTGATCTTTTTTGACTTGAGGTGTTTCTCCAGGATTTTCAGGTGGTCGACAAACTGGCTGAATACGAGGGCTTTGTGGCCGTTATCCAGCAGCTCGTCGACGATCTCGGAGAACAGTTCCAGCTTGGCGCTGCGGGTGAAGCCGGCGCCGCCTTCGGCCAGCGAGGGGTGGCAGGCAGCGCGGCGCAGGCGCATGATCTCGGCCAGGATGCGCAGGTGTTGCTGCCCGGCCTGCTCGTCGCCGGCTGTTGCTGTCAGTTTTTCTATGGCGTTGCGGCGCAGGGCTTCGTAGAAGGCCCGTTCTTCCGGTGGCAGTTCGACGGTGAGGGTGATCTCCGTTTTTGCAGGCAGGTCTTTGAGCACCTCGGCCTTACGGCGGCGCAGGATGAAGGGATGCACCAGGCGGCGCAGTTGTTCGCGTCGGTTCTCGTCCCGGTATTTTTCGATGGGCAGGGCGAAGCGTTCGTTGAACTGGCCGATGCTGCCCAGCAGGCCGGGGTTGAGGAACTGGAAGAGGTTCCACAGCTCGCCGAGGTGGTTTTCGAGCGGCGTGCCCGTCATCGCTATTTTGAAACCGGCCTGCAGGCCCATCGCCGTTTCCGAGCGTTTGGTCTCCCGGTTTTTGATCGCCTGGGCTTCGTCGAGGATGACGGTGGCCCATTCTTTTTGGGTGAACAGTTTTTCTTCGCGGGCCATCAGGTCGTAAGTCACGATGATGAGGTGGCCCTGGCTGGCTTTTTTGATCGTAACCTCCCGGTCGCTTTCGCTGAAGAGGACGGGCGTCAGCGCCGGCGCGAACCGGTTGGTTTCGGCTACCCAGTTGCGGCAGACGCTGGCGGGCGCCACGACGAGGGCGGGGCCCAGTTTGGCGCGGGTGGCAAGCAGGGCGAGCGCCTGCACCGTCTTGCCCAGCCCCATGTCGTCGGCCAGGCAGGCACCGACGCCCCATTCGGCGCAACGCCGCAGCCATTTATAGCCTTCCAGTTGGTAGGGGCGCAGGGTGGCGTTGAAGTTTTTCGGCAGGCGGTAGCTTTTGGCGAAAGCCTGCTCCAGCCGTTCCCTGCTTTCCCGGAACTTCCGGCTGGCATCCAGGTGTTCGACGGCGCTGGTGAAAGGCTCGATGGCAGGGGCCGCCAGCGGGTGGAGCTGTAGTTTGCCGCCCTTTTTTGCTGTGCTTACGAGGCCGTTGATGCCTTTCAGCCGCTGGCGGAACTCGGCGGTCAGGGCCAGGAACTTGCCGGGGCTGAGTTCTACAAACTGGCTTTGCCCCTCGCTCAGGGCCAGCAATTCCTGCAGGGTAAGCACTGTTTCTTCGTCGACTCTCAGCTCGCCGTCCAGCTCGAACCAATGGCTTCCATCCCGTACCGACAGGCGGAACTGGTCGAAGCCGGCGACGGAGTCGACGCGCAGTTTTTCGCCCTTGGGCCATTCCAGGATGATCTCCTCTGCCTCCAGCAGGGGCCGCAGTTCCAGCAGCAACTGCAGGCAGGTCTCGGAGTCTTCCAGTTGCCAGGTGCCGCTGTGCGGGCGGTTGTTCTTCAACACCGGCACTTTTTCCCGCAGGGCGTTCCGGTTCTTTTTCTCGGCTTCCAGGCTTCGGTTGGCGGCGGTCCGCTGGCCGTTCACCAGGGCAATGAGGAAGGATTCGCCCTCGCCCGGTTTCACATAAGGAGGCATTTCCCGGAAAGGCTTCACGTACAGCTCCACGTGGAAGCCGTCGCCGACGGGCAGCAGGTGGACGCAGATGCGGCTGTCGGCCTCTACAGCCGGCAGGTTTTCATCCTCGAAAGCCGACTGCACGGGCACCAGCCGGGACAGGCCGCTCAGTGCTTCCCGCAGTTGCGTTTCGGCCCTTGGCGGCACGGTGAGGGTTTTGCCGTTGAAGGCGCGGGCAATGCGGGCCATCTGCTCGGTCACCTCGATGAACAGGTAGCGGGTAGGGGATTCCTTTTCCACTTTTGCCCCCGGTTCGTGCGCGTTGTGGGTAAAGTGCATTTGGTAGCCCTTTGCCCCGCGTTTGGCGATGAGGGTGGGCTTGGCCTCCACCAACTGCACAGCAGTGGCGGGAGATTTGCGGAGAAAAAGCAGGGGGTGGCCGACGAGCTGTTTCCAGCATTTTTCTTTCCCGTCGAGGTTGAACTCGCTGCCCCAGGCGTATCCGACGGACCTGATGAAGGACTCATCCTGGGGCATCAACCCCTCAACCTCCCCCTTTATCAGGCGATCGAAGGCCACCACCCGCCCCTTTGTCCAGCTTCCGCTCTTGCCAATCGTCTGGTGGCGGGCCTGGGCCCAGCCCTTTTCGAAATCGACCAGCCAGGCGATGCGGTTTTCCGATTCGGCGATGGCCGGCGCTTTGCCGCCCAGTTCCAGCAGCACTTTCATCGCATTTTCCCACTCTTCGATGCGGGGCAGGAGGTGGACGAGGGGTTCGCCTTCGGGCAGGGGGTACTCTTCGGTGGGCTGCCCCAGTTCGCCCAGCAGGGCGTTCATCTCGGCGGCCATCCAGTTGTAGCCGTCGGCGGCGAGCTTGTTGCGGTAGCGCTCCACCTCTCTGGCATCCACCAGCGACTCGTCTACCCAGAACCGGCAGAGATAACGGAAAAAGAGGCACAACGGGAACAGCGGCTCCGCCTGCAGCATTTGCCCGGCGAGCGGTTTGTTGTTTTCCAGGAAAAAAACGACGGCGTCCAGGTATTTGTAAACGACCTGGTAACCGTTTGGCCGGCTGATGGCCTGCCGCACGGCGCTGTGCGCCTTTTTGTAGAGCTTCGAATCCTGCGGATGCACCAGGGCGAGAATGTGGAACAGGCCTCCCAGGCCGGACAGGATTTCCTTGTTGTTTCCGGATAACTTCCGGACGAGTTGCTGAGCGGTATCGAGGGAACCCAGCGCTTCAGCATATCGCCCCTCCAGAAGATGCCTGATGCCGGGAAAAGTAACCTGGGTCACTTCATCGAGATAGCCGGACAATTTTTCTACCTGTTGCCAGTCGCCCCGTAATATGTTCAATTGAACCAGCAGGCGCGCCAGCAGCGGGCGGCCTTCCCCAAGCAGTTGCCCTATAGTATCCTGTGTATACTGGAAAAAACCAGTGTCCAGCGGAGACAGGTGGAAGGTGTCGGAGGAGAGTCTCTGAGAAAGCAGGAACGTCCGGACGCCGTCAGGGAAGGACTCCAGCTTTTCCTCATCAAAATCCTCGCCCAGCCAGTACTCGACAAGTTCATCCTGGGTAAAGCCCTCCCTGCCCAGTTGGACCAGCGCGAAAAAGCTCTGTTGGAACAAAACCGTATTGCCGACATAGCGCCCGATCCGCATGTCCCGGAACAGCCGGTTGGTGGTGGAGGCCTGATACCAGTAATTGTGGGAAGGAAAAGTGCGCCGAATAGGGGTGATCAATTGGGCAAAATCGGGGTCCGCAGAAAAATAGCGGTTGCACAGGTCGTCGGCGAATTCTTCGGGGCATTCGTATTGCTGATAGGCAAGATTGAGGAACCCCTCGCTGACGAGTCTTTCCAGCAGAGGTTTTATGTCGGCAGGATATATATTTTTGCTCCTGTTGCTGAATTTTGCCGCATTGAACAGCTCCATCAGCTTGGTCTGCGATGTCGGTTCCCACAGCAGGGCGGCGATCTTGATCAGGCGTTGTTCGGTTTCGCCCAGTTCCGCGTAGGCGCCCATCATTTCCTCCGCGCTTCGGGTTTTAGGCACGGGCCCTGGCCGGGAGGCAGCCGGCGCTTTCACCTTATTCATAATATTTTCCTGCCGGATTTTAAAAAGCACGGCGGCGATGTGTTTGCAGGGGCCGCCCTGGTCGTAGGGGCATTCGCAGGCGTAGCGGACGATGTCTCCATTGGGTAGCATGACGATTTCAACTTCGTAGTCGTCGCCGCTTCCTTCCACGAGGGCGAACCATTCATCCCGGCCTACGCCGCTTGATTTTTCCAGGAACTGCACCCTGCCGCCGTTAAAATAAAGGATTCCCCGGCCGAGGACTTTGGAAGAAAAGGACCGTTCAAAATTCTGGAGGTTCATATTGCCTGTTTTTCAAACTCAGGCAAATATAAGCAGAAAAGCTTCATTAGGCAGCCTGCCGCAACAACGCCCCGATAATCTCCAGTATATCCTTCCTGAAAGCCGCCTTGTCGAAGCCTTTGACCTCGCCCGGCCGCTCCAGGCACTGCAGGAAACCTTCCAGGACGTATTGGTCGTATTGCCAGTCGTTCATCTGGAGGGCTTTGTGGTAATCGAGGTCTATGGAGAGGAACCAGCGTTTTCTGCTTTTTATATAATCGTTCTCGTTGCCTCTGAGGTTTTCCGGCAGTTTTTCGCTGATGGTTGGGCTGTAGGTGATGCCTTCTACCATATCGCCGTATTTTGAAAGGTCGATCCTCTCGCTGATATAGTTAATAATGTGAGCCATATTACCCTTCTTAATCAAGATAGGGTCTTTCACGGATAAGATGAAAAATGGTGGCGCCTTCAATTCCATTAGCGGTATATTTTATTGCCTGGAGGCCGTTTGAGCCAGATGCCTGTCCTTTCCAGCCGAGCCAGGTTTTCAGGATGTTTTTTATACAAATAAATGCTGTCCAATTGAACCTTGAAGCAATAATCTTTTGTGCCATAATTTTGAGGTACTAAATATACCTGGTTCATCTCATATTCCGAATCCTTTTTTCGGGTCTCATAATCGCAGGTCTCTCCGTATTTCCACACCTCATCTGCCCTTAAAAATATGGTTTTTTGGCCGTCCGGGCAAGTGTAACAGGCCCGGTAGCCGTCGCCTATTGCAAGGGCAGCATATTGGATACACTTGTCTCGCCTCTTTTTGTGGGTTTCCAGCTTTTCATGAATCTCCGGAATGACTTCCGGATTACCCTCCTCATCCAGGTAAACATGCCCTTTCGTCCCTTCGATGTATTCTCTGGCCATCTGCACCCCATGCTTTATCCCGCCGGTCAGGATAAGGAGCATTAAGATCAAAGCGAAAAACAGGATTGGCGGTTTTCGGCGGCCTGGTTTCCCGGTTGGCGGTTTAGGCAGAGCAGGTTTCATAACAGCGGCGTTTTCCATAATAAGTTTATTTCGAAAAACCTGGATAAAAATTGCGCCGCTAAAGTATAAACCTTTTTTTTGAAGTGAGCGTTTTAAGGCGACAAAAAAAGTGGATTTTAGGCTTTTTATTCAACTATGAATTGAATTTATCTCAAATAAACCAGATGTTGACGAAATTATTGCATTAAATGAAGAATTAATCTATCCAGCCAATGGAAACTGGAGAACTGACCATGAAGGAGACTCAGGTCATTGAAACCTACTTCAATTACTGGCGAGAACATATTAAACCAATCGAGGACAAGCACCGCGTGGTGCAGTTCGAACACATCCTGAATCAAGTGGCTGCGAAGCTGTACGGCCCCCGCATTGCCTTCGAACTGGCTGTCCGCTTCCTGCTGGACGATAAAAAGCCATTGCCGGCAGCGACGGATAGGCGAGGTTACTTCTGCTTACGCCTTGACGGTAATGCCTGAGAAGGGGAGTGCCGGGTTTGAAACTATGGAGCAAAGCACTGCCCTCCCGGGTCATATCAATCGCCCGGGAAATGAGAAGAGCATACATGCAGCCTGCCAATTTCAGATCACAAAATCTCTTCACCACACCAACGTCCCCACCGTCCTCCCCGGCAGCGATGCCGTGATCCATTTCCCACCCATGCCGATGTTGAACGACTGTATGCCATTGTGTTCATTGAGCACGATCAGCACCGTCTTGCCGTCCGGGCGGCGGAAGGCCACGTTGGGCAGGCCCCCGATGATGTTGCTGCCCAGCCGTTTCGAGGCCGGCGGCACGAACTTCGCCGCCTGGGCGATAATGTAGAAACCGACATTCTTCGTAGCTTTTGACCCGTCGATGGTCACGGCGCCCAGGCACTGGGTGCAGCCGCCGGGCGTGTGGGGTTCGAGATTGGGGTCGCTGGCGAGGTTCCATTCGAGGGCCACCCGGCTCCAGTTGCGCATGGTGCCAATGATGACGTTCTTCAGGTGCCACAGCAGGTCGCCGTCGAAGCTGCCGTTCGCCCCCGTCCACTGCTCGGTGAAATAGAGGGCCTTGTCGGGGTGGGCGTCGTGGATTTGCGACAGGGCGCTGACGTCGCCGGCGTAGAGGTGAAAGGCCGTGCCGTGCACGTAAGCCTTCGCCGCCGGATCGCTCAGGATGTCGAGGGGGAAATCCGGCCGGTCGCAGTTGTGGTCCCAGATGACGATCTTGGTGGCAATGCCCGCCGCCTGGAATGCCGGGCCGAGGTGGTTTTTGATGAATTCGGCCTGCTGGGCTGCCGACATGACCATGCTGGGGTTGTTGCCGCCGTGCTGCGGCTCGTTCTGTGGGGTGATGGCGTCAATGGCGATGCCCTGCGCCTGCATGGCCTGGATGTATTTGACGAAATATTGGGCATAAACGCTGTAATACTGGGGCCTGAGGTTGCCGCCAACGCTGCTGCCGTTGCTTTTCATCCAGGCCGGCGGGCTCCAGGGCGAGCCCATGATTTTAATTTCCGGATTGATGCCCAGGATTTCCTTCAGGACGGGGAGGAGGAACAGGGTGTCCCTCGACAGGCTGAAATGCTGCAGCTCGGGGTCCGCCTGCCCGGCCGGCAGGTCGTTGTAGCTGAACACTACGGGGTCGAGGTCGGAAGCGCCGATGCTGACGCGCAGGTAGCTCACGCCGATGGAGTTGTCGCCCTTGCCGAACAGCTCCTGGATCAGGGATGCCCGGTCGGGGGCCGCCATGCGGTACAGCAGCATGGCGCTGCCGCCGGTGAGGGTGTAGCCGAATCCTTCTACCGCCTGGAACTCCTGATCCGGAACGATCTGAATGGTCGGGAAACGGCCGTCCTCGTCGGCGGCAAAATCGATCGTCTTTTTGTAAAGCAGGTTCACCCCGTCGCCCGACGTCGTCCAAACCTCCACTGGCAGGACGGGGGGCGGCTCGAAAGGTTCGGCTTCGGGTTGGGCCTCGCAGCTCAGCAGGCTGAAAAGGGGGAGGAAGAGGAGAAACTTATTCATAATCGTTTTTTTAAAACCCGAGGTTAAGGTCGAGAAAAAGAGATGGGAGCAGCAAGCCCGGCATTCTCTGCTATGCCTGCTCCAGGCCTGGCTTGCCTGAGATTCCCTGCCTTCAGGGTTCTCAACCTCAGCCTTAGCCTTAACCTCGACTGACATCAATTTCGAATAGCAACAACACATCCAGTCCAACTTCACGTTAAAAAATAAGGGTAGCAATAGAATGCGGCAGGCTCTCCGCCTCCACTGCCTGCCCGCCTACATACAAGCGGTAGCCGATCTTTTCGTCCGTAGGGTTCATCACCACCACGGTGACGCTTTTGTCCGGGTTGAGAAAACCCGTTGTGAGCAACTGCGCCCGGCTCGACGAACAGGCGATGCGGCGCGCGCCGGGGCGGATGAACTTCGAAAAGTGGCCGATGTAGTAGTAGGAATTCATATAGTGCAGCGTGCCGGCCTCTGTTTTGGCGTGAACCGGGGCAAAGCAAAAGTTGCCGACGTGGTTGGGCCCGCCTGTTTCGTCGAGCAGGATGTTCCAGTCGGTCCAGGCCACGGCGCCGTTGTTGAAGTCGTGGATCATATTTTCGCCGTAGCGCTCGCCCCAGGACCAATCGGGAAAGGTTTCCCAGGAGAAGGGATAATTGCAAGCTTCCGTGAGCAGCAGTTTTGTTTCGGGGAAAGCCTCCGCCACGCGCTTTACGTTTTCATACTGATGCCCGCCGGTCCAGGATTCGTACCAGTGGAAGCCGACGCCCCAGATATAGCGGGCGGTTTCGGGGTCGCTCAGGTAGGTGGAGGCGCGCTGGTAGAGCAGGTCGCGGTTGTGGTCCCAGGCGATGAGTTTTTTATCGGAAAAACCGTTCTTTTCCAAGGCCGGGCCGAGGTGGTTTTTGATAAAATCCGCCTCTTCCTGTGCCGTGTAAATGCAGGATTCCCAGGTTTGTTTGGCCATGGGTTCGTTCTGTACGGAAAGGCCCCAGACCGGGATGCCTGCTTTTTCGTAAGCCCGGATGAATTTTACGAAATAATTTGCCCAGGTGCCGTAGTGTTCCGGCTTCAGTTTGCCCCCCTGCAGCATGGAGTTGTTGTCCTTCATCCAGGCCGGGGGGCTCCAGGGGCTGACGAACAGGTCGAGCTGCCCGCCTGCTGCCGCCATCGCCTTTTTGATGAAAGGGATTTTGAACCGCTCGTCGGGCGCGATGCTGAAGGTGCGCAGTTCCTCGTCCCCTTCGTCAACGTAGGTGTACATGCCGCTCGAAAAATCGCAGCTGTTGATGTTCGTCCGGGCCAGGGTGTAGCCGATGCCTTTTTCAGGATCGTAATAGGCCCGTAGTAATTCTTCCTGCTGCCCGGGCGGCAGTTTGGCGAATGTCTCCGCCGAAGCGTCGGTCAACGCCCCCCCGATGCCGATGAATTCCTGGAAAGACTGCGAGGGATCGACAAAAACGCAGGGCTGGTCCTCAAAGGGCTGCCCGAAGGGCGCAAAGGAAAGCGTGGCTGTCGGCGAGAGGCGGAACGGGGAATTTTCAGCTGTAGTAATAACGGACACTTTTTCCCCTTCTCCGGCATAACCGGGGCCGTTGGCCTTTTGGCCAAAAACAATGGCATTGGAGAGCAGCAGCGGGATTAGTATTCTGATTTTCATTTTTTCTGGTTTCGGTCATCTTTTCGCAGGCCGCACTGGCCACATTTTAACCGGCTCGAAGAGACGGTCAAACATCACAAATTTTAACCGGACTTCGGCGTGAGTTCAGTCGAACGCTCGAAGAGACGGTCAAACTTCAAACATCACAAATATCAATACCCCGGATTCTGAACCAGCTTCGAGTTCTTATCCAGCTCTGCCTGGGGGATGGGCCAGAGGAGCCGTTCCGGGGTCAGGTTGTAGCCCAGGGGCTGCCCGTTGGGGCCTTTGGCGTTATTCATCACTTCGATGGCGCGGCCGGTGCGCTTCAGGTCGTACCAGCGGTGTCCCTCGAAGGCCAGTTCGAGGCGGCGTTCCTTTTCGATGGCCCGGCGCAGTTCTGCCTGGGAGGTAGCGGTTGTGGGAGGCAGGTTGACTCTTTCCCGGATCTGGTCAACCAGGGCAGCGGCTCCTTCCGGGTCGCCGAGCTCGTTCAGCGCTTCGGCCTTCAGCAGCAGGATGTCCGCCAGGCGGATGAAGATGTAATTCTGGTCGCTGCCTTCCTGGAAGTTGCGCCATTTGTTGATAAACGGATACTGTGTCTGGGGCCAGTGCGGATCCGACCATTTGCCGGTGACGTCCAGGAAAATCACAGAGGCGTTTTTCCTGATCTGGTCGTTCTCGGCGTCGAAGGCGGCCACCAGGTCGTTGGAGGGCAGGTTGAATTTTTTCCAGTCGAGCCCCCGGAAAATCTTGGTGCCCCAGTTGCCGTCGGCGGCTCCTCCGGTGTAGTTGATCTCAAAAATGGATTCGGCGGAGTTCTCGTTGGCGTTATCCCAGAGCTGTTCGTAATCGGGCAGCAATGAATAGCCTCCCGCGATGACGGCGTCGCAGTATTGCCTGACTTTTTCCCAGTCGTGCGGTTCCTGGGTGGCATAAACTTTGGCCAGCACGGCGTTTACGGCGCCGGTTGTCGCGTAGCCCTTGTGCGGCGCCGTGGCAGGCACCCGGAGCAGGGCCGCTTCCAGGTCTGTAAGAATCTGGGCATACACCTCTTCCCGGGGCGAGCGGGCGGGGAAGATGATCGAATAAATCTCATCCAGCTTGTCGGCGCTGATGGATTTCACCTCCTGCAACTGTAGCGGCACATCGCCCCACAGCTGCACCAACTGGAAGTACATGAATGCCCGGATGAAGGCGGCTTCGCCGATGATCTCCTCCTTTCTGGCCGCCGTCAGCGCCGGGTCGGTCACTGCGTCGATGTTGTTCAGGATGGTATTCGTTTTGCCGATGGTCGAATACAGGTAGGCCCAGTCGCGGCTGACGTTCCGGTTGGTAGCGTCGAGGCGGTAGTCGTCGATCTGGAAGTTGTCGGGGTTGTCGCCGCCGGCGTAAGCGTCGTCCGCCTGGGCGTCGGCGTTCACGTAGTAATCGAGCTGGTAATATTCGTTTTTGAAATCGGAGTAGGCGCCGGCAAGGGCGGCCTCCACTTCGCTGGCCGTTTTGAAATACACGGAATCGGCGCCGGTATTGTCCACGGCAATGCTCTGCGAGGCCGGCTCCAGTTCCAGGTATTTCTCGCAGGAACTCAGGGTGAGGGCTGCGAGGAAATAAAAGGCTGCTGTATGCTTCTTCATTGTTCTCGGTTTTAGAATTCAACATTCAGGCCGGCGGTGAGGATGCGGGCCTGCGGGTAGGTGCCGTAGTCGACGCCCAGCTCGGTGGCGCTTCGCCCGAAGGCGTTCACCTCGGGATCGAAACCGCTGTACCGGGTGAATGTCAGCAGGTTCTGTCCGGTCACGTAAACCGTGAGTTGGCGTATATTCAGGCGCTCCAGGCTTTGCGGGTTGAAATTGTAGGACAGCGTTACTGCCTTCAGGCGGAGGTAGGAGCCGTCTTCCACGAATCGGGTGGAATTGCGCACGTTGTCCACCTTGCCGCCGCCGATGGCCCGGGGGATGTCGGTGTAGCGGTTTTCCGGCGTCCAGCGGCGCAGCACGGCAGTGGATTGGTTTTTGCTGTCGAACATGCCTTCCAGGTCGATCCGGGTGGCGTTGAAGATGTCGTTGCCCTGGCTGCCCTGGAAGAAGAGGTCCAGGCCGAAGTTTTTCCAGGAAAGCGAGTTGGTCAGGCCATAGATGAAATCCGGGTTGGCGTCGCCGATGACGGTGCGGTCGCCCGGGTCGAAGATGCCGTTCCCGTTTACGTCCTTGTATGTCAGGTCGCCGGTTTCCGGATTTACCCCTTCCGCAACATAACCGAAGAATACGCCCAGCGGCAGGCCTTCGCGCACGATGGCTACGTCCTGGTTGTTGCTGTACACCCTGCCAAAGTAGTACACGTCGGTGTACTGCAGTTCCAGCACTTTGTTCTTGTTGAAGGAGATGTTGAAATCGGTGTTCCAGCGCAGAGCGCCGGTGGTATTTACGGTGGACAGGTTAAACTCCAGCCCTCTGTTTTCGATGGTTCCGGCATTGGTCTGTATGGAGGTGATGGGCAGGGAGTTGGAGAGCTGCACGTTTAGCAGCACGTCGTCCGTTTTTTTATAATAGGCGTCGGCGGTAAAGTTGACCCGCCCCTGCCACAGGGAGAGGTCCAGGCCGATGTTGGACTGGTCGGTGGTTTCCCACCGCAGGTCGGGGTTGCCGTAGGTAACCTGTACGGCGGCCGGCCCGGAAAGGGGGTTGGTGGCTGCCCGGCGGTAGTATGACACCAGCCCGTAGCGGGCGTAGTTGGAGATGCCCTCCTGGTTGCCGTTCCTGCCCCAGCCGAGGCGCAGCTTCATGTCGTAAATGGCGTCGAAACCCTGCATGAACGGCTCTGCCGAGATGCGCCATCCGAGCGAGAAGGAAGGCATGGTGCCCCAGTGGTGCGCGAGCTTGGAGGAGCCGTCCCGCCGGGCTGAAGCCGTCAGCAGGTATTTGCTTTTGTAATCGTAGGTGATTCGGCCGAAGAAGGAAGCCAGGGCCCATTCCTGCACGTCGGTGCTGGCGGAGATGCTGTTCGCCGCGTTGAGGGTAGTAACGGATACATCGGCAGGGAAATCGTTGCCGTAGATGTAGGAGTTGCCCCAGTGCGACTTCTGGATGCTGCTGCCTGCCAGGAATGACATTCGGCTGTTGCCGAAAGTGGCCGAATAGCTGGCGGTATTTTCCCACAGCCAGATGGCGCTGTTGGAGCGGTCGGCCTGCCCCAGGCCGTTCTGGTTGCGGCCGTAGTTGGTGCGGAAGGGGTTGAGGTAGTATTCCCATTGGTGGGCGTTGATGTCGGCCCCTAAGTTGGTTTTCAGGGCAAAGCCTCTGAACAGGGTAGCCTCTGCGTTGAAATTACCGAAGAGGCGGGTGTCGATAGCTTCCTGGTCGGGGCCGAACATATAGGCCACCGGGTTCTCCCAGGACGGCTGGAAGGGGTTGGGGTCGTACTGCCCGCTTCCGTCATCCTTGTAAATGCCGAGGAAAGGCGGCGTGTTGAGGGCGCTCATGATGACGCCGCCCCGGCCGCTGCTGGCGTTGTCGGGCGTGTCTTTGGTGCTGGAGCGCAGCACGTTCACGCTGGTGCCTACCTTCAGCCAGCTGGTGGCCTGGTTGTCGAGGTTGAGGCGCACCGAATAGCGGCCGAAACGGGCGGGCTTTACGATGCCCTCCTGGTTGAGGTAGTTGGCGGAAAAGAGGTAGCGGGTTTTCTCGTTGCCTCCCGAGAATGCCAGTTGGTAACTCTGGTTGCTGCCGTAGCCGAATACCTCTTCGCTCCAGTCGGTATACCCGGTAGCCGACGGGTCGAGCGCGCCGGGGATGATCTCATTCATCAGGTCTCGGTATTGCCTGGTGCTGAGCGTTTCGACCGTCTTGCGCAGGTCCGACACGCCGGCGTAAGCACTGAAGGTGATGACGGAGGTGTTCTCCGCTCCCCGCCTGGTGGTGATGATGACCACGCCGTTGGCTGCCCGCGCGCCGTAGATGGCGGCCGAGGAGGCGTCCTTCAGGACCGTCATGGTGGCGATGTCAGCCGGGTTCAGCCCGCGGATGTCGGTGGTGGGTACGCCGTCCACGACGTAAAGCGGCTCGTTGCCTGCCAGCACGGAGGTGGCGCCGCGCACCCGCACGGCGATGTCGGCACCAGGCTTGCCGGAGGGCTGCACGACCTGCACGCCCGCCGCCTTCCCCTGCAGGGCCTCGGCGGCAGAAACCATGGGCCTGTTTTTGATGGCCTTTTCGTCGATGACGACCACGGAGGTGGTGAGGTCTTCCTTCCGCTGTGTGCCGTAACCGATGACGACTACGTCGTTCAGGATATAACTGGCGGTTTGCAGCACGACGTCGATCCTGGTTTTGCCGTCTATGGCAATCTCCTGCGGTTCGTAACCGGTGTAGGAAAAAACCAGGGTTCCTGTGGCCATTTCTATGGTATAATTGCCGTCTGCGTCTGTAATGGTTCCCTCGGTTGTTCCCTTCACGGACACGGTTGCCCCGATCAGCGGCTCGCCTGAAGTATCGGACACCCTGCCGGAAACCTGGGCATAGGAGGTCAGGATAGTGAAATAGCTGATCGCAAAAAGTATTAGCCTGGCCATTGTTTCTTGTTTGTTTTTGACGGAATGAGGCTTTTGAACGGCATTGGGTGTTCGGTATTCGGTTGCCGCGAATCGCGAACACCGAACACCGAACACCGAACCACAGCTGCCTACCGCACCAGCACCATCGTCCAGGCGGCTGAGCCGTTGTGGTCGCCGGAGATGTCCACGGAGATGGTCAGCGTTTCGGTTGTGCCGTCGTTGAGGTAACTCATGACTTCATACTGGTTGGAGGGCAAGCCCCCGTTGGGCGGGTTAGCGCCGTCGATATTTTCGCCGCCGTAGTAGCCTTTGTAGAAGCCGACGAAGGCTGCGCCGGAAGCGCCGTTGGTCACGGTGATGATAGCCCTGCCGGAAGGCGAGGAGGAAGCCGGCGTAAAGGACCAGGAGTGGATGCCCGAGCCGAAGGCGGCGCCGTTGCCGCTGGCGGCTACTTCTGCGTCCGACCAGCAGCCGTTGGGGCTGCCCATGTAGCCGTCGTTGCGGGCGTCGCCATTGGTCTTGTATTCATAAGAGCCGTCGGCATTGAAGATGAACTCGTCGTTGGTGATGCACGACCAGTCGTCGGTTCCCGTCGAGGAGCCGTCCAGGAAGTTGGGGGGCACGCCCCACCAGGCGCTGCTGCCGAGGGCCGGGCCGACGAAGATGGAGTTCTCGGCATTGCGGATTCTCCAGGCGCTGCCGACGAGGTCGGCCTCCGTCACGGTGCCGGAAGTAACGGTCAGTTGTTGCTGGGCGGCGCTGCTGCCGGCATCGTTGGTGGCGGTCAGCTTTACGGTGTATATCCCGGCGCTGGCGTAGGTATGGGTGGGGTTTTCCTGTGTCGAGGTGTTGCCGTCGCCGAAATCCCAGCTGTAGCTGGAGGCGTAGGTGGAGGTATTGGTAAAGGTGACGGTCAGGCCGTTGATGTCGGCCGTGAAGCCAACCTGGGGCAGCGGGTCGGGAAGGGCAGGCTCGTCGCCCGGTTTGTCGTAGTGAACCAGGGTTACCCTCCAGTAGGCGTCGGGCTGGCCGGTGGTATTGTTGCCGAATTTCCACTTCGACTCCAGGATCAGGGTATCCACCTCGCCGTCAAATAATTTGATGACGTCGAGGGTTACCGACTGCTGGGGCGTGCTCACTTCGGTGTCGGTGCCGATCTTGGGCAGGCCGATGAAGGCGCCCAGGCCGGTAAGGGTGAGTTTTCCGCTGGCGAGGGTGAAGGCGTGGGTGCCGTCGCCAAAGGCGGACAGGTCGGTGCCGCCGGGCCCGGTGAGGTTGGCCGGTTCGGTGGTTTGGCAGAGGTTGGCCGGCTCGAAAACGCCGCCTTCCGCCCAGAAGTCGCCATTGGAGTCATAGGTATAGCTGCCGTCGCGGCCGAAGATGAATTCGTCGTTCATGATGCAGGGTCGCAGGGCGATCTCGTCATTGTCCCGCCCCTGTGCCCACCATACCTGGGAGCGGTCGATGGGGCCTACTTCCAGCGGCCAGCGGCCCGGAGCTACGACCCGCAGCAGTTTCCAGCTTTTGGAGTCGTCGCCCACCAGCTTGGTCAGCTCGGCGTCCGGGTCGGTGATGGTGATGGTTTGGGAAGAAACGTCGGTGTCCTGCCCGTTGGGGTGGGTGGCCGTCAGCTTGACCGTGTATGTGCCTTCGCCCGGATAGGTATGTACCGGGTTCTCTTCCTCGGAACCGGCGGAGTTGTCGCCAAAATCCCAGGAGACTTTCGAGTAATTCCGGGAGGCGTTGGTAAAGGTCACTTTCCTGAAATCGTCCTGGTCAATGGTATAGGAAAAGCCGGATAACACTTCCACGACTTCGTCCTTTTTGCAGGAAGCGAAGGAAACGAGATAGGCCGCCAGGAGCAGCAGCCACGAATTCCGTATCAAATTTTTCATGCTTTTTGTTGTTTACAGTTGTGAAGGAATATTATGGTTCAGAGCTGGTTTGCAGGCCGCCGCCCGGACTCAGGAATGGCCTGCAAACCAGCTCTGAAGCCAGCTTGCCTTTTGGCCGATCCGGCAAAGTTCAGACAGAATGTTTTTCTGAATAGCGAGGTCAAACAGGTGAGGTCAATCAGGCTTTACAAAGGAAGCCTGCGGAGCGGAAAAAACATAAAAAAAGCACCTGACAAACACTCGCCAGGGCGGGATTTTTGCTGGGATAACCTGGGATTGACAGGGGGGGTAAGTTCGCTGTTCGCTGTTCGCTGTTCGCTGTTCGCTGTTCGCTGTTCGCTATTCGCTGTTCGCTGTTCGCGGTTTGTGGTTTGTGCCTTCGAACTGTGAACCCCCGTCAAAGCATCCGGATGTACTCATTGAGAGAAGCGTCCTTATCCAGTTCCATTTTTTTCTTCAGCCGGTATTTGCTCTGTTCTACGCCGTTGACGGTGATGTTCAGGATGGAGGCGATCTCCGCGTTGGAGAATCCCATGCGGATAAAATAGCAGAGCCGGAAATCGTTGTCGGTGATATGAGGGTGCCGGCGCTGGAGTTCGTGTACGAATTCCTGGTGCATCTGGTCGAAGGACTGTCGAAATTGTTCCCAGTAATCCTCCTGTTGGAGTTCGCCGTCGATGGCGCGGATAAGGCGGCGCAACTCGGGGTGTAACCTGCTGCTGCCCGGCAATTCGACCTTCATTATCCGGGCTTTCAAGTCTTCCAGGAACTGGTTTTTGTGGGCGCTCTGTAGTACTGAAGCGCTGAGGCGGGCCTGTTTGGCTTCCACCTCTTTTTCGAGGTTTTCGTTTTTCAGCCTCAGTATTTCCTGTTCTGCCCGGAAGGACTGCTCCTGGAAGGCGGCCTCCTGGTGTTCCAGCAGGTATCGGATAAGGAGGTAAGCGACCCCAAGCAGGGCGAGCAGGCACAGCAGGTAGAACCACCAGGTTTCCCAGAAGGGAGGCGACACTTCAATGGCCAGGGGCCGGGGTGCCCCCCATACGCCGTCGCTGTTGGAGGCTTTGATTTTCAACCGGTAGGTGCCCCCCTTCAGGTTGGAAAAAAACGCCCGGTGCTGGCCGGCTTCCAGGTAGTTCCAGTGTTCATCGAAGCCTTCCAGTTGGTAAGCGTACTTGTTCTTTGCCGGCTTGGTATAGTCCGTTCCCGTAAATTCGAAGATGATGCCCCGGTCCGCATAGGAGAGGCGGACAACCGTTCCCGGGGCGTTGAGGTTGCCGTTCAGCACGGTGCGCCCGTTCCATTCACCGACGGGTACGGATTGCCCGGACAGCTTCAGGCCGGTGAAAACGGCCTCCGGCGGATGTGCGTTGGGGTTGATGCCGGACGGGTTGAGGATGGAAAAGCCGTTGGTTCCGCCGAAAAGCAACTGCCCGTTTTTCAGGCGGAGGGAGGCGCGGGGGTTGTACTGGTTGTTGGGCAGGTTGTCGTCGGCGCCGAAATCCATGAATGTCCGGGCCCGGGGATCGAGGCGCACGATGCCTTTCTGGGTGCTGATCCACAGGTGCCCCTGCCCGTCTTCTTCGATGCTGTTGACCATGTTGGAGGGCAGGCCGTCTTCGGTATCGAGGTGGTAAATTTCATCGGTATCCGGAGAGAGGCAGTTCAGGCCGTTGAATTCCGTGCCGACCCAGAGCCTGCCCTGGCTGTCCTGGAAGAGGCATTGCAGGTTGTCGCCGCTCAGAGGAGGCGCCCCGCCGGTCCCTTCGCGGTCGTACCGGCGGACGAGCCCCGTGTTGATGTCCAGCCGGTTCAGGCCCCGGTCTTCGCTGGCGGCCCAGACGTAGCCGCGTTTTTCATCCAGCAGCACGTCGACGATCTGAACGCTGGAAATGCCGGCATCGTCTGCCGGATCGGACGGGAATCGTTGAAAAGTGCCGGCGCCCGGCGGCAGGTAGTTGATCCCTCCGCCCAGGGTGCCGATCCACAGCCCCCCTGCTTTGTCCGGTTCTATATCCCAGATATTGTTGTGGGAAAGCGAACCGGCATTTTCCGGCTGGTGCCGGAAATTCCGGATGGTGCCGCTCCTGGTGTCAAAAAAGGACAACCCGTCGGCATAAGTGCCGACCCACAAGCCACCCTCTCCCGTAGTTTTCAGGCAGGTGATCACGGGTTTTGGGAATGGTTTGCCGGAAACCATAGCTGCCTGCAGTTCGCCCACGCTTTCCCCATGGGCATCGGCATAAAACAGGCCGCCCCCGTCGGCGCCGATCCAGAGCCTGCCCGCTTCGTCCTGCTCCAGGGCCAGTACCGACCGGAGGCCTTTCCTGCCGTAGTCGTTCTGGTTCTCGTAGATCAGGAAAGGGGAGGAGAAAGCCTTGTGGATATTCACCCCGCCGTTGAAGGTGCCTACCCAGAGGTTGCCGGTCCGGTCGAACATCAAATGGTAGAGGGCATTGGTGTTTAGCGCCTGGGGGAAGCTCGCCGAAGCCGTTACGTGCTGAAATTCTCCGGTAGACGGGTTCATGATGCTGAGGCCGCCCCCGTCGGTGGCGATCCAGAGGCGGCCGGCAGCGTCGAATGCCAGGTCGGTGATGATATTGTGGGAGAGGGTGCGCTCCGGGTTGCTGCCGTTGTGGTAAAAATGCCTGAACTGCCGGTTTGCCGGATCGTATTGATACAAGCCGCTGCCGGCGGTTCCGATCCACAGGTTGCCCTGCCGGTCCTGGCGAAGGGATTTTTCATAGCTGTCCAGGTTCAGCGCGTCATCGCTGCTGATCACTGTATTGGACCGGGAGGCGGGGTCAAAATGGTTGATGCCCCTCCCGTCGGTGGCGATCCATATTTTCCCTTCCCCGTCTTCCAGGAAATCGAAGACGAAATCGTTGCTAAGTTGGAGGCTGCACCCGCTGCACAAGTGCCCGGTTTTCCTGTAGTTTTCATCAAAAACAACAGCGCCGCTGCCCAGGGTGCCCACCCACAGCCAGCCCCGGCTGTCTTCAAAAATAGTGCGGACGGTGGCCCGCTCCCAGTCGATTTCGGCGTCCGGCCCGGCCGGGAAGCGTTCGAACCGCTCCTTCGCGGGGTCCCATACGCTGATGCCTGCTTCCCGGTGGCCTACCCATATTTTTCCCTGCCGGCCTTCCATCAGCGCCAGAACGGTGGGGCCTGCCAGGGTGCCGCCATCGCCTTCCGCCGGCAGGAAAACCCGGCACTCGTAGCCGTCGTAGCGGTTGAGGCCATAGCGGGTGCCGATCCAGATCAGCCCGCTCCGGTCCTGGAGGATTGAATATACAGTGTTATGGGACAGCCCGTTTTCCGGCGTCAGGTGGTCGAATGCGATGGGGCCACGGTGGGCCTGGCTGTTTCCGGCGGACGGAAAAGCGGAAAGTAATGTGGTCAGGAATAATGCTCTAACGATCAAACCCGGGGGGCGCATCGTGCCGGATATTTTTCTGCAAAGGTGCGAACTTTCCGGTATTGTGGAGGCGTATTTTGGGCGGCGGCGGATTGTTGGACAATTTTCGGGGCTGTCCTGGTGTCCAAAACGGCTATTTTGAAACAGGTGAAAAAGAAGCGAATGGAAATAATCTGCTGTTTGTTTCAGCCCATTTTAAGGATTCCTGGTTCTGCTAATACTCCACCCCTGCCTCTTCCCGCTGATAAAAAACCTTACCAACTCTATTGATATGATCGATCAAATCCGGATTATCGATATGCTCAAAAATGGAGAGATCTATCATGTAAGGCAGTAGCAGGTCATCCAGTTCAGTCTCTATTCGGAACAACGTTTTGAGGTTTAGTTTGGACCCCAACAGGGTTAGGTCGATATCGGAACCAGGACGATAAGTCTCTTTTGCTCTCGAACCATAGAGTATTACCTTCTCTACTTCAGGAAATTGAGCAAAGACGCTGTTCATTTTTTCAATCGTATGTTCTTTTAATCCGAATTTCATAATTCTTCGTTAAAGATTTCACCTTGTTCTCCACTCCTGATGCCCTCCATCTTTTGCTGGAACTGCTTGAATGCCTCATAATAATGATCCAGAATGGCTTCGTAAATTTCATCTGCCGTCTCCTGGTTGTAAGTATGGCTGGTTTTATTTCTACTCCGTATCATATCCATCCAGACTTCCCCATTGGTTATAATTTCAGCTTTAAATGCAGCGCGGGTCGCGTCCCGAGATCCTTTTATTGAGCTGTCCCCCTGATATTCGAAGTAGTCTTTCATTGTATTCCATGCCAGCTCATGAGTGTATTCAAAGGCCTGGATAATACCTTGCTGCTCCAGATCAGATAGCTCCCTTTCTTTTGAAAGTTTTACTGCTTTCTCCAATTGCGCTAATGCTTTATTATAGTTGGAGAATCGTTGTTGCCATCGGATATCTTTTCCCATTTATTCAGGTTTGCCTACAAGCTACAAAATATTGAGGCTACTTACAATGTAGGAAGGTTCTTGCTGCGTGTCAAGAACAAAAAGAGCCTTGTCAAGAAGCAAAATACCGAATACTATATTTACTACAACTGTCATAGTGCAACAAAATCTTCCCGAAATTCCGCCAGTTTCTTTCCCGCTAAATTTGCGGCTTTACTCATTGAGATAATGCTCTCCGATGCGGCCCGGTAGACCAGTTGCAGAAAGCGCCCGGATTGCTCTTTTCCCTGGTATTGCCCCCAGCCCTCCTCTTTACGGTTGCGGTTGACAAACTTCCGGAACCGAACATAGGTGCTTTCCGAAATGACGTTCAGGTCCCTTGCCCTCGCCATCAACGCCTGTATCGAAATGCCAAATTTTTTAATGCAACGGAGACTATGAATCATACAGCCCCGAGTCTTCGTCCTTTTTCATGACCACAGGTATGCCTGTAAAGCGGGCTTTTTCATGGCCAAATTTTTAAAATTCCGGCGCCCATCACCCAGGTAGCTGCTCGGTGAGGAATTTCAGGTAGCCAGTCGGGCCCCGTTCTTTGCGCCAGAAGCGTGCGGAGCGGCGCAGGTAATTGAATGCCGTGGCGTAGAGGGCCTCGACACAGGGGATGGGGTGCCCGCCGGGCTGGACCTCCGGGTTCATGATGAGATGACTGTCGGAGCCCTCTTCCTGCCGCAGGTCCAGGGCCTGCAAAATAGCATCGATGAGGGCCTGCCGGGCGGCTGTGTTGGAGGCGGGCTCGTACGGCTCTGCGTCTCTGGCGAGCTGCTGGTAAAATGCCTTGAACCGCTCGTAGATGTCTTCCACTTCTTTATCTTTCAGCTGGGGGTACTTCCGGTAAGTATCGAGAACGGCATACTCGATGTCCATCAGGCAGGGCAGCAGATGAT
>JAGFJD010000257.1 GCA_024102975.1 Phaeodactylibacter sp.
AGGAAGCCGCCGGTGCCGCAGGCGGCGTCTAACACCTGTTCGCCCAGCTGAGGGTTTACCATCTCTACGATGAAGCGGGTCACCGCCCGTGGGGTGTAGAACTCCCCGGCATTGCCGGCGCTCTGCAGGTCGCGCAGGATTTTCTCGTAGATGTCGTTCATCTGGTGGCGCTCCTCCCGGGTGTCCAGGCGGATGCCTTTTTGTATTTCATTGATGACCGCCCGTAGCAGGGTGCCGGATTTCATGTAGTTGTAGGTATCCTCGAAGACGCTGCGCACCAGGCGGGATTTGTCGTCGCCCCGTAGTTCCTTTAGCTCGGGGAAGAGCCGGTTGTTAACGAAGTCTAGCAGCTCGTCGCCGGTAATGCCCTCGTCGTCGGCCGCCCAGTTGCGCCACCGTAGCTCCTCGGGAATGGGCGAGCGGTATTCGTCCTCCTCGTCCATTAGCAGTTCGATCTCCTCTTCCTTGGCGTCGTAGATCTTCAGGAAGAGCAGCCAGGTGAGCTGGGAGATGCGCTGGGCGTCGCCGTCCACGCCGGCGTCCTTGCGCATGATGTTCTGGATTGTTTTGATGCTGGTGTTTAAGGACATATTGGGTGGTTCCGATTTTTCAAATGAAATATCTTTATATGCATTACGCTCCATGTCATTGGTCGGGACAAGCTCGCTGGAGCTGAAACGGCAATTTAAACATTTTCTTTTTACCGACATTACGCTCCGCTGGAGCTTCTCAAAACGCTGCAACCATTGGTTCTACCAACATCCGGCTCCTCTGGAGCCGTACATCGCAGGCCTGGGCGCTTTCGCTTACTTCAGCGCCGAGACACGGGCCGTAATGCAAAAGGGCAACGAACCTGCCAACATTACGCTCCGCTGGAGCTTCTCAAAACGCTGCAACCATTGGTTCTACCAACATCCGGCTCCTCTGGAGCCGTACATTTCGGGCCCGGCGGGCCAAAATGTTGGTAGATACAAACAGACATCGTTTCTCCACAGGCCCAGCGGGCCGAAATATCAAAGGGCAACATGCCTGAATACAAGAGCAACATTCCGAAACACCTACCAGGAATAGATATCCTGAAAATCAAACAAATACTCTTCCTTATATTCAATCTCGAATTTTTGAAGAAACTCAAGGTACTCTTCCCGGAAGCTCTTCTTCCTATGATGCTGCTCCTGGTTATCAATGTATTTGATCACGGCATCCCGGTGTGACCGGCTGTAGGAAAAAGCCCCATAGCCCTCCTGCCAGCTGAAATTGAAATTGGTGAAGCCCTTCTCCCTGACAAAGGCGTTGGAGGAGGTTTTAATTTCCTCCACCAGCTTTGGGATAAGCTGAGTGGGATGGTACCCAAGGAATATATGCACATGATCGGGCATGCCATTGATCCGAAGCATTTTATGCTTATGGTTCTGGACGATGCCTGTGATGTATTTGTACAACTCTTCTTTCCAGGATTTATGAATGAGGCTTTCTCTGCCTTTTACAGCAAAGACTAGTTGAATGTCGAGTTGGGTGTATGTGTTGGCCATGGCAAAATGGTTTGGTGTTTTTTAAAACATTACGCTCCTCTGGAGCTGAAATGGCGATTTAGATTCTTTTTCTACCAACATTTCGCTCCTACGGAGCTTTTCGAAAGGCTAAAGCCTCTTTTCTACCACCATTCGGCTCCCAGACACTGTGTGTACGGGGCAGGCTCGCTGGAGCTGAAACGGCAATTTACGTTACATTCATTTTGCTGTCAACATTACGCTCCTGCGGAGCTTCCATTCCTGTCCTTATTCATTTTCTGCCAACATTGAGCTCCTACGGAGCTTTCCAGAATGCTAAAACCGTTGGTTCTACCAAACATCTGGCTCCCCGACACTGTGTGTACGGGGCAGGCTCGCTGAAGCCATGCCCGTTCGGCCCAGCGGGCCGAGATGTTGGTAGAACTCTCATCCAACAAGCAGGCAAAAGCTAAAGCTACGGAGTAGCGTAATGTTTTATTTTTATGACGCCCTAAACCCATACAACGCCTCCTCCAATTCCCGCAATGCTGCAAGATACCCCTTCTTCCCCCCAAACAGGTCCGTGATCTGCCGGGGCGTGCCCATTTGCCGGAAGGGGTCGATTTGCAGGACCTTCATCGTCTCGATCTCCTCAATGCCCTGGTCTGCGTATTTGTCCAGGATACCTTCCAGTACTTTGCGGGCCTGCTCGCCGTATTTGGTGAAATAATTCCGCTTTTTGACGTTGTTAGCCCGCTCCCGGCGGGTCAGCGGCGGCTGGTCGAAGGCGATGTGGCAGATCAGGTCGAAGAGGTCCAGCTCCTGGTCCACTACCGATTGCAACTCGTGCAACAGCAGGCCCTGCTCTTCCAATTCTTCGATGAGTTCCTTCTTGCGCTTTTTGGCGTTCCAGGTGTTGAGGAATTCATTCAGCGACTGGAATTCCTGGCGCAGGCCCTTGCGGGTGTAGTCCCGCAGCGATTCGGTGATGAGCTTGCCCTCAGCGTTCAGGTACTGCACCCGCTCCCGTAGAATGGACACCTCTATGCCATCCACCCGGGTTTTGCGGTAGCGCACTTCTTCCTCTTCCACGGTGGGTGGTTCCCATACCACCTCTTCTTCTGTCGGGTAGGCCAGCTCTTCTTCCTGCTCCTCGGAGGGCGCCGCATCTTCATCCGCTTCCGGCTCGTACACCAAAATCGGTTCCCCGTCGAATGCCGGGTCGGCGAACAGCTTGGTCACGTTGCGGCAGTCCATGATAGTAAAATAGCTCTTGCCGAAGTCCTCATTAATCCGCGTGCCCCGCCCGATGATCTGTTTGAACTCGGTCATGGATTCGATTGGAGCGTCCAGCACGATGAGCTTGCAGGTTTGTGCGTCCACGCCGGTGGTCAGCAGCTTGGAGGTGGTGGCGATCACCGGATATTGGGACGCCGGGTCAATGAAATTGTCGAGCTGGCGCTTGCCCTCCGGATTGTCGCCGGTAATGCGCATCACGTATTTGGGGTTCTCGGCACAAAGGTCCTTGTTCTCGTTCGCCAGGGCTATGCGCATGCGCTCTGCGTGGTCGATGTCCACGCAAAAGACGATGGTTTTGCTGAACCGTCCTGTCTTTTTGAGAAACTCCGACACCCTTTTCGCTACCAGGCGGGTCCGGTTGTCGATGACCAGTGTCCTGTCGAAGTCTTTGGAGTTGTAAATGCGGTCCGGCACGATATTGCCCTCGATGTCCAGCTGCCCTCCTTCCGGCCGCCAGCCGAGGACGTCCCGGTCAATGTCTATGCGGATGACCTTGTAGGGCGCCAGGAAGCCGTCCTGAATGCCCTGCTTCAGCGTATAGGAATACACCGGCTCTCCGAAATAGAATATGTTAGACACCTTGCTGGTCTCCTTGGGCGTAGCCGTCAGGCCGATATGGGTAGCCCGGTCAAAATACTCCAGAATGCTCCGCCAGTTGGATTCCGCCGAAGCGCTGCCCCGGTGGCACTCGTCGATCACCACCAGGTCGAAGAAGTCACGGGAAAACTCCCGGTAGATGTTGTCCACCTCGCTCTGCCCGGTCAGCCCCTGGTAGAGCGCCAGGTAGACCTCGAACTGTTTCTCCACCTTATGCTGCCGCACGATGGTCATCTTATCGCCGAAGTAGCGGAAGTCGCCCGTCTTGGTCTGGTCCAGCAGGATATTGCGGTCCGCCAGGAAAAGGATGCGCTTTTTGAGCCCCGACTTCCAAAGCTTCCAAATGATCTGAAAGGCAGTGAGGGTCTTGCCCGTTCCGGTAGCCATTACCAGCAGTATTCTGTCTTGCCCTTTCGCCACCGCCTCCACCGTCCGGTTGATTGCTACGATTTGATAGTAGCGTGGCTGCTTACCATCCTGGTATTCGTAGAATTCATGGGTGACGGCCTTCTCTACTTCATCATCTTCGATGCCCTTGTGGCGTTTGTAGCGTTCCCACAACTCCTGGGGAGAGGGGAAGCGGCCCAGCGCTACTTCGCGTTCCAGGTCTCCCTGGCTCAGAGTCTTGTCGTGCTCGTGAAACGCATCCCCGTTGGAGCTATAGGCAAAGAGCAAGTCCAGCATCTCGGCGTATTCCAGAGCCTGCTGCATGCCGGCACTTACCGACAGCGTATTCTTCTTTGCCTCGATCACCGCAATGGGGACGTTGTTGACCACAAGGATGTAATCCGCCCGTTTCGGTTTCCCCCGCTGGTACATTTGCCCGCGGACGTGTATCCTTCCCTTGGTGAGCTGGTTGAGGGATGCCTCCCGAAACACCTGGGCATGAATATCCCAGCCGGCCTTCTGCAAAGCCGGTGTGATGTACTTCATGCAGATGTCGATTTCGGACAGTTGGCGCTTCATTTTTTTCTGCTATAAATTCTTTTCTTCCTGCGTTAGCCGGTTGTGTTGGGTAATGGACTTTAGCAATAATAGGAATTTTGGGAATATTTTTACGTAGAGGGAGGGGTTTTGTTGCTTAATGGGGAAGGGTAACGATTCTGGCTTTTGGTAGTGTCGCACTAGCAATATTATGGCCCTCCGGGCCATTCAACAGGCTTGAAACAGCCCAAGCCGCCATCGGCCATAGCCTTAGGCGGCAAGCCGGGGAGCGGTGATGTTGGTAGAATCGATATGCATAGCGTTACGAAAAGCTCCGGAGTAGTGTAATATTTCAGGGTAGATTAAAAGTCCCAAAGCAGCAGTAAATGGCATATCCATAAATAATTCAGCCCAATTTCCGTACACGAGTTTAAAATACGCCCAATAACCCGTACATTTGTACGGCAAAACCGAACTCTCATTGTACAGGTGAGCTTATTCCTGCATCGCAATGAAAAAAAAGATCATACAAAAAGCCATAGAGCTCTTCAACGAACGCGGCTTCTTTGACGTCCGCATGCGGGACATATCCGACGCGCTGGGGGTCAGCGTCGGCAGCCTGACCTACCATTTCAAAAGCAAGGAATCCCTGATGGAGTCCATCTACCGGTACATGCTCAAGACGCTGGAGGAACTGGACATCAGCGGGCGCCTGTTCCGGAAGCGGGGGGAAGAGCTGGAGGTGGCGGCGGTTTATATGGAGTACATGCAGCAGTTCCGCTTTTTCTTCCAGGATACGCTCGACATCATCCGGACCTACCCCGAGATCGGCGCCCGGCACCGGCAGCAGGTGCTGGAAGAGATCAACATCATCAAAAACCTGCTGTATATGCAGGTCGGAAAAGGCGCCCTGGTTGCCGAGCCGCTGCCCGGCCTGTACGACACCCTGGCGGAGACGATCTGGCAGGCCCTGCACTTCTGGTTTGCCCGGCAGGCCATCCTCGGCGACAACCAGCCCGGCTGGGATAGCGCCATACGGGCCATCGGCCACCTGGTGTATCCGTACATCACCGAGGAGCGGAAAGCAGAAGGGTTGGAAATTATGCCGGGCGTGAAAATATCGGAGTAAATAATCGCAACTACTACAGGTGTTGCGGTTTCACGGTTTTTCGGCATTACGGACCGGTGTCCATAGAGGGCTTTTCGGGGCTGACGATGGGCTGGCCGCAATACCATAACACCTGAATACCATAATACCCAGTGTAGGCGCAAAAAACCAGCTGTTATCTCATGACACAAACGACGTTCGAAAAAGCAAAAGTAAAAGACGCCGGCACCGCCCCGGCCCGGCCCAACCCCAAACTGAAAGGCGGGTATTTTATCACCGGCGATACCCCCCCGGAAGAGCTGTTCATCAGCGAAGAGCTGAGCGAAGAACACCGGATGATGGCCGGGATGGTCACCGAATTTTGCATCCGGGAGATTCAGGAGCCCTTCGCCCGGCGGGGGCGGGAACTGTCCGTCACCCATAAAGCGGATAAGGAGGAGGTGCTGGCCCTGCTGAAAAAAGCCGGCGAGCTGGGCCTCTGCGGCGTCAGCGTACCGGAACAGTACGGCGGCATGGGGCTGGATTTTAAGGGCAATACCCTCTTTTCCAAGGTGATGGCCAACGGGTTCTCCTTCGCCACCACCCTGGGCGCGCAGACCTCCATCGGCTGCCTGCCTATCGTCTACTACGGCAACGAGGCCCAAAAAGAAAAATACCTGCCCGGCATCGCCCACGGCGAGCTGATCGCCGCCTACGCCCTCACGGAACCGGGCGCCGGCTCGGACGCCAACGCCGGCAAAACGACGGCCACGCTAAGCCCCGACGGCAGCCACTACCTGCTCAACGGCCAGAAGATCTGGATCACCAACGGCGGTTTTGCCGACGTGTTCATCGTCTTTGCCAAGATCGACGGCGACGAGAAGCTCTCCGCTTTCATCGTCGAACGGCACTACGAGGGCTTCTCCGTGGGCCCCGAAGAGAAAAAAATGGGCATCAAAGGCTCTTCCACCGTGCAGATTTACTTCGACAACTGCCGGGTGCCGGCAGAAAACCTGCTTGGCAAACGGCAGGAAGGCTTCAGGATGGCCCTCAACATCCTCAACGGCGGGCGCATCAAAGCCGGCGCCGGCGGCATCGGCGGGGCGCAGTTCTCCCTGACTAAAGCCGTTCAGTATGCCGTCGAACGGCAGCAGTTCGGCCAGCCCATCGCCGGCTTCGGCGCCATCCAGTATAAGATCGGAGACATTGCCATGCGGGCCTTCGCCAACGAAGCCGCCCTCTTCCGCACGGCAGACTATATCGACCGCAAAGAGGCCGAGCTGAAGGCCGCCGGCCTGCCCGAAAACGAAGCGAAAATAAATGCCATCCGGGAGTTTGCCGTGGAGGCGTCCATCATTAAGGTCAAAGGCTCCGAACTGGTCTGTTATGCCACCGACGAGGCCATACAAATCCACGGCGGCATGGGCTACGCCCAGGAGACGGGCATGGAGATGGGCTACCGCGACGCGCGGATCACCAAAATCTACGAAGGGACCAACGAAGTCAACCGCCTGCTCTCCGTCGGGGAGCTGACCAAGCGGGCGGTGGTGTCGAAGGAGCTGGACCTGGCCGGCGCCGGAAAAAAAATACCGGCTTTCCTGCTGCGGCAACTGGCGCCCTTCCGCCCGAAAACGGCCTACGCCGAAGAAACGCGCATCGTCCAGGGATTGAAAAATACTTTCCTGTTCCTCTCCGGCATGGCCGGCAAAAAAATGGGCAAAAAGCTGATCGACGAACAGGAGATCGTCCTGAACCTGGCCGCCATTTTGGCCGAAGCCTACGTTGCGGAGAGCGCGCTCCTGAAGGTGAAAAAGCTGGAGCGCCTGCCGCAGGCCGACCCCGCCAAACTGGACATCCAGCGGCAAATGATGCAGCTCTACCTCTACGAGGCGCTGGCCCTGGCCCGAAAGGCCGCCCTGGAAGCCGTCGCCAGCTTCACCGCCGGCGGGCAGAAGCGCACTTACAACCTGGTGGCTCATACGCTGCTGAAGCCCTATGATGTCAATCCCAAAGAACTGAGAAGGAATATCGCTGGGTTTATTGTCGAAAAAAGGGGATATTGTTTTTAGGGAGTTCGCTGTTCGCTGTTCGCAGTTCGCGATTCGCTTTTGGCGGTTCGCTGGCCCGGATGAGCTTCAACAGAGAACCAGAGCCTCGCGGTTCACAAGCGAACAGCGAACAGCAAATTGCGAATAACGAGCACAACCATGCACAAAGTAGTCATCATCGACGGTTGCCGGACGCCCTTTCTCCGTTCCGGCACAGATTACGCGGACCTGATGTCCTATCAGCTGGGCGCCTATGCCATCAAGGGGTTGCTCGCCAAAACCGGCCTTGATCCGGCGTTGGTCGACAAAGTTGCCATGGGCAACGTGATCTCAAACATCAAAACGCCCAACGTGGCCCGGGAGGCGGCCCTCACTGCCGGCATCCCGAGCACGGTGCCCTGCCATACTGTCTCCCAGGCCTGCATCTCTGCCAACCGGGCGATTGCCGACGGGTGCCTGGAAATCATGGCCGGCCTGGCGGATGTCGTGATCGCAGGCGGCGTCGACCACACCTCCGACACGCCCATCCAGTTTCCCCGCAAGATGCGCAGGAAGCTGTTCAACGCCCAGCGCCTGAAAACGGTGGGCGACAACCTGAGCTTCCTCGCCTCCCTGCGCCCCACCGACTTCGTGCCGGAGCGCCCGCAGGTCGCCGAATATACCACCGGCCGGGTGATGGGCGAAGACTGCGACATCATGGCCGCCCGATTCCAGGTCGGCCGGGAAGAGCAGGACGAATACGCCGTGCGCTCCCACCAGCTGGCCGCCCGGGCGTTCGAAGAAGGCCACCTGCCGGAAGAGGTCGTGGAGGTGAGCCTGCCCCCGAAATTCAAGCCCATAACCCGGGACAATGGCATCCGGGGTGACAGTACCGTCGCAACAGTCAGCAAGCTGCGCCCCGCCTTCGACAAAAAGTTCGGCACCCTGACCGCCGCCAACTCCTCCTTCCTGACCGACGGCGCCGCCGCCGTCCTCCTGATGTCGGAGGAGAAGGCCAAAGCGCTGGGCCTGGCGCCCAAAGCGGAAGTCGTGGATTTCGTCTTCACCGGGCAGAGCCTGGAGAAGGAATTGCTCCTGGGCCCCGCCTACGCTGTGTCCAAACTGCTGAAGCGGCAGAACATGGAACTGGCCGACATTGACGTCATCGAATTCCACGAGGCCTTCGCCGGCCAAATCCTCTCCAACCTGAAAGCCCTCGCTTCGGACGCATTCGCGCGGGAGAACCTGGGGCGGGATCAGGCGGTGGGAGAAATAAATATGGACAAATTCAACCTTTGGGGCGGCTCCCTGTCCATCGGCCACCCCTTCGGCGCCACCGGTGCCCGCATTGCCACCACCACGGCCAACCGCCTCCAAAAGGAAGAAGGCACGTATGGCTTGCTGGCGGCCTGCGCGGCAGGAGCGCATGGGCATGCGATGCTGTTGAAACGGCGGGAGTAGGAAGGAGATGGTTACGTTGCCGGATTGTTGAATGGATTGTTTCCCGGGATTCGCGTTAATTTGCCAAATCCGCGCAAATTCGCGTTCCAACACATTAGGCCCGCATCCCAGCTAATCTAAACAGAACGAAAAATGCAACTCGAAGAATTCATCACCATAGAAAAAGAAGGCGGCGTGGCCACCATCTGGTTTGACAACAAGCGGGAAAAGATGAACGTCGTCTCCCCCGCCGTCATTGAGCTGTTCGACGAACTGATGGACAAGATCGAGGGCGACCCCGAGATTGAAGCCGCCGTGTTCATCAGCAAGAAGCCGGACTTCATGGCCGGGGCCGACATCAAGGCTTTCACCATCGAAAAGGAGGGCGACTTCCGGCCCTACCAGGAGAAGGGCCATCGGGCGCTGGGCCGCATTGAGCGCAGCCGGAAGCCCTTCGTGGCGGCCGTCCACGGCACTGCCTACGGCCTGGGCACGGAGCTCTCCCTGGCCTGCCACGCCCGCATCGCCACCAAATCCGCCCGCACCAAATTCGCCCTGCCGGAGGTCAAGCTAGGCCTGCTGCCCGGCGGGGGCGGCACCCAGCGCCTGCCCCGCCTCATCGGTATCCAGAAGGCACTGGATATGATGCTGACGGGCAAGAACATCTTCGCCTACCGCGCCAAAAAGATCGGGCTGGCCGACGAGCTGACTGAAGAGGGCAAGCTGCACCAGGCGGCAACTATGCTGGCAAAACGCCTGGTCAAAGCGCCCATGGAGCGGAAATCAAAACTATCCCTGGCCGACAAGCTGCTGGAGGGCAACCCCGTCGGGCGGAAAATCCTGTTCAGCCAGGCCCGCAAGATGGCCTTCAAGCGTTCGCAGGGCAACTACCCCGCCATTCCGGCAATCATCGACTGCGTAGAAACGGGCATCGAACAGGGCCCGGAGGCCGGCTACGGGAAAGAGCTGGAATGGTTCGAAAAGCTGATGCTCACGCCGGAGAGCGCCGCCCTGCGCGCCCTGTTCTTCGCCATGAGCGACAACAAGAAAAACCCCTACGGCGACAAGCCGAAGCAACTGGACACGCTGGGCATGATCGGCGCCGGCTTCATGGGCGCCGGCATCGCCGAGGTGAGCGTCACGAAGGGCGTACATGTATTGCTGAAGGACATCAAACAGGAGGTCGTCAGCCAGGCTCAGCAGCAAATCTGGCAGAGCCTGCAGAAAAAAGTAAAACAGAAAGCCCTCACTAAGGTAGAAGCCGAAGCTCAGATGGCCGACCTGCACGGGCAGCTCGACTACCGCAATTTCGGGCAGGCCGACATCGTCATCGAGGCGGTGCTGGAAAAGATGGATCTGAAGAAGCAGATCATCCGCGATGTGGAAACCCACTGCCGGGAAGACGTCATCATCGCCTCCAACACCTCCTCCCTGTCTCTTACCGAAATGGCGCAGCACGCCAAAAGGCCGGAGATGGTGATCGGTATGCACTACTTCTCGCCGGTGCCCAAAATGCCCCTGCTGGAGATCGTCAAAACCGACAAGACGGCGGACTGGGTGATCGCCGCCTGTTACGATCTCGGCATCCGGCAGGGCAAGACCTGCATCGTCGTGCAGGACGGCCCCAGCTTTTACGTCAACCGCATCCTCAGCCCCTACACCAACGAATGCCTGCTGATGGCCGACGAGGGCGTCGCCCTGGAAGCCATCGACCGGGCCTTCCTGAAGAAAGGCTTCCCCGTGGGCCCCATCACCCTGCTTGACCAGGTGGGGCTGGACATTGCCGCCCACGTCACCGACACCTCCCGCAAGATCGTGGCCGGCCGGCCGGGCTTCGAGATTTGCGAGGCCGTGGTCAACATGTTCGAGGCCGGCAGGTTGGGCCGGAAAAACAAGAAGGGCTTTTACAAGTATAACGACAAGGGCCGGCGGCAGGGTATTGACCCCACGGCCTACGAGTTCTTCCAGGGCGACGGCAAGAAAACCCTCTCTACGGAAGAAATCCAGAACCGCGGCCTGATGCTGATGCTCAACGAGGCGGTGCTTTGCCTGGAGGAGGGCATCATCCCCAACCCGGAGGCGGGCGACCTGGGGGCCGTCTTCGGCATCGGCTTCCCGCCCTTCACCGGCGGCCCCTTCCGGGCGATGGATACGTGGGGGATAAAAACCGTAGTGGAAACGATGCGCGGGCTGCAGGACAAGTACGGGCCGCGCTTCGCGCCGGCGGCCACGCTGGGGCGGATGGCGGAGGAGGGGGGGAGTTTTTATTAACCGGCTGAAAGCAACCGTCCTGCGCCATTTGCGTCCAGGCTTCGGCGTCGAAAGCAGTTAAGCCTTTACTTTCTTTTGCTGCGCACGATGAGAATCTCCTGGGTGGAAAATTCCATCCACGCGAAGTCGTAGACGTTGTGGTACGCCTTTCCCTGCCTGTTTTCGTAGATGCCGGTGATGTAATCAAAATTGAACCCCATTTTGGCGAGTTCCAGCCGCGCGATCGTCATTTTGTTTCGCTTTTCCCCCATGATGGTTTGCAGGATTTCCCGGTTGCGGTGCAGGATGCGGTCTACCTCGCGGGTAACGAATCGCGTTTCCCGGCGCCGGGAGGCGTTGAAATCGTTTTTGCATTACCAGGGGCGACCGCATTATCGTCAGCCGCCACCCGCAGGACAGCGCCAAAGTGCGCATCCACATTCCGGTATCCCTGTTAGCAGATTATGTGCCGGTGATCAAGAACATTCACGTGTCAAAACCCGTAACATCTCGGAATCGCACCAGAACCAAATCCTCAGCGCCATAAAGATGTATTTTGCCGAAGTGGCGGGCCAGGAGGAGAAAGTGCGGCGCCTGATCCTCCCCAAGAGGGCTAAGAAATTGCCGCATGTGCTGACGGAAACGGAAGTGGCCCGGCTCATTCAGGCTACCCAAAACCTGAAACACAGATGTATCCTGATGCTCATCTATTCAGGTGGGTTAAGGCTCGGGGAACTGATACAGCTACGGTTGGCCGACCTGGAGCCGGAGCAGAACCGTTTGTTCGTATACGGAGGCAAAGGCAAGAAGGACCGTTGTACGCTGCTGTCGCCCAAGGTATGGGAGCATTTGCAGCAATATATGGAGGTATATCGCCCGGTAGACTGGGTATTCGAGGGGCAGACTGGGGGGCGGTATAGTGCGCGGAGCGTGCAGGCCATATTCAGCAAAGCCAAGGAACGGTCCGGCATCAATCCTTATGCTACAGTGCATACGTTACGGCATTCGTTTGCGACCCACCTGCTGGAAAAGGGGGTGGACCTTCGTTACATTCAGGAACTGCTTGGGCATGAGAGCAGCAAGACGACGGAGATTTACACGCACATCACCCATACCGGCTGGGCGAAAGTGAAAAGCCCGATCGACGACCTTGAACTTTGACATTGGGGTATGTAAAAAATTAGCAGCAGCCTTGCCTTTAAACACCCAAATTCGTAAATTGAGGCTTGCCTGTAAAAACACCAGATGGATAAAATTATGAGAGCCAAGTATTTTCGCCCCTATGTTCCATTGGATTTGGATGTAGGGGCGAATTCATTCATTGGGAATTTACACGCAATAGCGTTTAAGAGAAAGGTGCAATGCGGGTTTTGCTTACTCGCTGTTGCGTTAGGGCACAAGTTGAACTAAACCGCCGTTCCGGCGGTAGCTTTTGTCCTCCAAAAGGCTTAACTGGTAAAGCGAGAGATGATTATTTCACCAAACCGTTTTACCATGAAACCATTAAGAGCGAAGATGTTGCGCTA
>JAGFJD010000264.1 GCA_024102975.1 Phaeodactylibacter sp.
AGCTATCCATCTGGGAAAACTATTGATCAGGCTTGGAAAGCTATTTGAATTATTGCTCCTGCCGGTGATTATTGCTCCGGAAGAATCAGAAGAGATCATAAGGCGGTTCCTGGAAAATTTGAATTGATCCCTGGCGGAACAAAGTGTGAGCCATAATTATATGTTTTGTGATACTTACGCGCCTTTCCTTCTTTTCATCACCAATGCCCTCATCCCCGGTACTGTTAAACCTGAAGCCGATATGCTTTTGCCACGCCCCTCCCTCTGGTTTCATCAACGGTATTTCCCCCGCCATCAAACATGAACCCAAAATTTCCCTTTTATAAGTAAGAAACCAGCACACATGGCAAAAAACGAGCAACGCTCAGCCCTACACATATCTTCCCCACACGCCAGGGAAAACGAAGAGCTATTACAAGAACTCGACACCAACGCGGAAGAGGGCCTGAGTCGGCAAGAGGCTGAACAACGCCTGCAGGCCTACGGCCCCAACCAACTGGAAGAGCAGGAGCAACAAAGCCTGCTGGCGCTCTTGCTCAGCCAGCTCAACAACCCGGTCATTTATCTGCTTGTTGCCGCCTGCGGGCTTGCCTTTGCCTTTGGCGACACGCCGGAAGCCATCGCCATCATTGTCGTCATCGTGCTCAATACGGCCATCGGCTTCTGGATGGAATTTCAGGCGCGGCAAAGCATGAAGGCATTGAAAAAGATGGACGTGGTGAAGGCCCGCGTGCTGCGGGACGGCCGGGAGCAGGAGATAAACGCCGAACAACTGGTGCCGGGCGACATCCTGCTGCTGGAAACCGGCGCGCTCGTCCCTGCCGACGGGCGGATACTGTCCGAGTCGGAATTGTCCATTGACGAATCCCCCCTGACGGGCGAGTCCGTCCCGGTAGAAAAAGACGCCGCCCCCCTGAAGGAGGATACCCAGGTGGCCGACCGGAGGAATATGGTATTCAAAGGTACGGCCATTACCAACGGCAGCGGCAAAGTGGCGGTGGCCGCTACCGGCATGCGGACGGAGATCGGCAACATCTCAGCGTTAGTCAGCTCGGCAGAGGCGAAGCAGGCGCCACTCGACAAAAAGCTGCAGCGCCTAAGCCATCGGCTGATCTGGGTGACGCTGGGCCTGGCCGCCCTGTTCTTCCTCTTCGGGTGGATGGCAGGCAAGCCGGTGTACCAGTTGGTGCAGACCGCCATTGCCTGGACGATCGCCGCCATCCCGGAAGGCCTGCCGATCGTGGCCAGCATCGCCCTGGCCAGGGGGATGCTTCGCCTCGCCAAACGCAATGTGATCGTCAAGCGGCTGTCGGCAGTTGAAACGCTGGGAGAAACCACCGTCATTTTTACGGACAAAACCGGCACGCTGACCGAAAACCGCCTGACGCTGGATACTATTCAGCTGGACGGCGTTCGAGCCAGAGTCGACTGGAAAGACGACGGTGCCTCAGTCCGCCCGACCAATGAAGGTGCCAGTGCCCAATCCGGGGAAAGGAAGGACCTGCCGGCGCTTTTTTTCCGGATAGCAACGTTGTGCAATGATGCCTCGCTCTCCGAAGAAAATAACGGGCAACGGGAAGGGAAAGGCGACCCGCTGGACCTGGCGCTGCTGAGGTTCTGCCAGGCTTACGACAAGGTAATGCGGCAAAAGCCCAAAGAGCCGAAAGAACCCATTGTCACCCGCCGGCACTGGCTCCGGATCGGCACTTACGGCCTCATCCTGACTTCCGCATTGGCTGCTGCTTACTTCTTCGCCCGCGAATACTGGGGACTGGGCCCGGAAGCTTGCAACAACATCGCCTTCTTCAGCCTGGCCTTCGCCCAGCTCTGGCACGTTTTCAACATGCGGGAAGCGGAGGAGCCTCTGTTCGACAACCAGGTGACGCGCAATAAGTACATCTGGGGTGCCCTGGCGCTGTGTACTGCCGCCGTCTTCGCGGCTTACTTCGTGCCTGCCCTGAAAGCAGCGCTCTCTTTTCAAACGCTGAGCGGCAGGGCGTGGGGGCTCATCGCTGTTACGAGCGTGGTGCCGGTGCTGGTTATTCAGGCAGGGAAGGTGGTGGCGAAGGGATATTCTTTTTGGCGGGCCTGACGCTTTTGCCACGAAAGCACCAAGGCACCAAATCCCACAAAATTTGATGCAGCCTGCATCCACTCACTCCGCCTTTACCAACGGCTTTGTCCGAACCGCTCCCGCTTCGTCGGAAAATGGCGGGCAACGGCCATCCCGGTTATCGAGCCGCGCACGACCGGACTTCTGTAAGCGATGACCAAAACCGCCAAGGGTACTAAGCTCCACCGGTTGTCTACCGACGGGTATCCCTTACTCCGTCCCGTTAATGTAATACGCCCCCTTAAGGGCGATCTGCTGGCCTTCCCGCAGGTTGAGCGTTTTGATTTCCACGAAGCCTTCATCCGCCTGGCCGGTTTCCACCTCTGCTTTTCGGAAGCCCTGCGCGTCCTTGATAAAAACGTAGGAGCGGCCGCCGGAACGCACCAGCGCCTCTTCCGGAACAGCGGATACCTGCCGCGAGTCTGTGCGGATACGGGCATACAGGAAAGTGCCGATGGCCAGGTCCTGAGGCTCTTGGTCGAGGTGTACATGCACATTGGCGGTTTTCTTTTCCAGGTCAATCGCCTTGTTGATGAGGTGAACCTCGCCGTGCATTTCTTCGTCGGTTCCGGGAATCGTAGCGATCACTTTCTGGCCTTTGCGCAGCTTGCCCAGGTCTTTGGCGAACACCTCTACTTCCAGGTGCACGTGACTGTTATCGATGATCTCGAACAACAGCATGTTGGGTTCCACCAGTTTGCCGGGATTGACGTCGACCCGGGTGAGATAGCCGCTAACCGGCGTGTAGAGCCGGATGCTCTGCTGAACCTGCCGGGTTTCTTCCAGCCCCTGGGTGTTGATGCCGATCAGCTCCAGTTCGGCCTTCAGCCCGTTGAAGTGTGCTTCTTCCACGGCATAGTCGGCCCGGGCCTGTTCGTATGCCCTTTTTGAGGCGGCGTCCACTTCTGCCAGCTCTTTTTTCCGTTCCAGGTCCGCCTTCAGGAAAGCGATCCTGCCGACGCTCTCCAGGAAGCTGCGCTGCTGGCGGACGAGCTCGGGGTGGGCGATGCTGGCCAGTTGGTCTCCCCGGCGGACGAATTCCCCGGGCAGGTGCTTTACCTGCTGGACGAAACCCGTCACCGGGCTGTGCACAGAGCGGATATTAGAAGGCGGCACGTCGATCACGCCTGAGCATTGGACATAAGAGGCGATTTCCCGGACGGCGGGCTGCCCCAGGACGATGCCGGACAGGTCCATCTGTTCGGGCGATAGGTAAACAGCGGCCTCCTCCCCGCCTTCTGCGGCGGCTTGTTCTGCGGCGGCTTCGCCGGCCTGCTGCCGGCAAGCGGCCAGGGCCAGGCTCAGGAACAGGGCGAAAACAATTATTCTGATATATTTCATGTCTTTACATTTTTTGGCCTGCTGGCCGGCGGTTATTTTGAAAGGAATTCGAGATACAAAACGGCCTGGTTGTACTGCCCACTGAGTTCGATGTACTGCAGCTCGTTTTTGAGGGCAGCTTCCAGGCTTTGGGCAAACTGGAAGTAGTCGGTTTCTCCGGCCCGTAGCCGGGCGGAAGCCAGGCGGCGCAGTTGGGCGGACTGGATGAGCAGGTTCTGCCCATCGGCCTGCAGTTGCTGTTGGAGTGCCCGGGCTTGTTGCAACGCCATCTGCTGCTCTTGCTGCAGGAGTTGCCGTTGCCAGCTGAGGTTGTTGGCCGCTCTCACCTGTTCCAGTTTTGCCTGTTCCGCCTGGGCGCGTTGCGCTTTGGAGAACAGGGGCAAGGCCGCCCCCAGGTTCAGGGCGTTCAGGGGCCAGTCGGGGCGGATGCTTTGCTGCATGGCCCCCAGGCGCAGCTCGGGTTTCAGGCGCCGGGATTCTACTTCTGCCTGTCGCCGGGCTACTTCGATCTCCTGTTCGAGAGGAGCGAGCTGCAGCCCCGGGGCGGCGAGGCTGTCCGCCAGCGGCGGGAATGGCAACAGTTGCAGGCTGTCGCCGGGCCGCCGGTACCCTTCGGAAAAGGACTGTTGCAACAGCCGGACATAGGCCTGTTCTTCTTCGATCCGGCCCTGGCTCAGTGCCCGGCGCGCCTGGGTGAGCAGGCTGCCGGCCAGGGTGTTTTCCAACTGCCCGATCTCCCCGGTCCGGAACTGGAGGGCGGCCTTATCCGCCAGCTCGTTGTACAGGGCCTCCTGCTGTTCCAGCGCCTGGAGCCGCTGCCGGCGGTGCAGCCAGGCCTGCCAGGCGCTCTTCACCTGGTAGGCGAGCTGGTGCTCCAGCAGGGCCTGTTTGTCGTTGGCCAGGGCGAGGATCGCCCGGGCTGCCTCGCGCCGGCGTTGGTTCAGGCCGGGAATGCCCAGAGATTGGGTGATGCCCAGCTGATAATCCACTGAAGTGGTGTTGAATTGCCCGATGCCCAGCATCAGTTCGGTAGGTGGTATAACGGTTGCTGCATCCATCCCCAACTGTGCCTGCTGAACGGAAATGGCGCCGTCTTTCAGGCTGGGGTGGTTGTCCATAGCCTGTTGCAAAGCGGCCTCCAGGGTGAGTTCCGGCTGCTGGGCCCGGGCCGGGTTGCCGGCAAGCAACAACGGGAGCAACAGAACGGCTGCGGCCGGCGGTATGGTGCGCTTCAGGTTGCGGTTGGTGAGGTAGTACAGGACCGGCATGACGACCAGCGTGAGCAGGGTAGCTGTGATGAGGCCGCCGATGACCACCGTGGCCAGCGGCTTCTGCACCTCGGCGCCGTTGGAAGTAGAAAGCGCCATGGGCAGGAAGCCCAATGCCGCCACCGTGGCCGTCATGATCACCGGGCGCATGCGGGTGAGGCTGCCGACGATGACGACCTGGCGGATGTTCGTCATCCCGTCTTCGTACCGCAGGCGGTTGAAATGGCTGATCAGCACGATGCCGTTGAGCACCGCCACCCCGAACAACGCAATGAAGCCCACGCCCGCCGAAATGCTGAAGGGCATGCCCCGAAGCCATAGCGCCAGCACCCCGCCGATGGCGGCCGTCGGCACCGCCGTGAAGATCATCAGAGCATACTTCAGTTTACCGAAAGTGAAATACAACAGTACAAAGATCAGGGCCAGAGATACCGGCACCGCTACGCCCAGCCGCCGCTTGGCCGCTTCCAGGTTCTCGAACTGGCCGCCGTAGCGGATGTAGTAACCCGGCGGCAGGGCCAGCTTCTGGCCGAGGGCCGCCTCGATGTCGGCCACCAGGCTGGCCACATCCCGGTTGCGGACGTTGACGCCGATGGTGATCCGGCGGCGGGCGTCTTCCCGGGAGATCTGCATGGGGCCCTCGGTATATTCCACCGTCGCCACCTCGCTCATCGGGATAGAGCGCCCGTCGTCGAGGTGGATGAACAGGCGGCCCAGGTCCAGGTTCTGGCGGAAATCCTCCCGGAGGCGGACGACCAGGTCGAACTTGCGCTCATTCTCGAAGACGGTGCCGGCGGTTTCGCCGGCATACGCCGTGCGGACGAGGGTGTTGAGCCGTTCGATGTCGAGCCCGTATTCTGCCATCTTTTTCCGGTTGAACCGCACCTGCAGCTGCGGCAGGCCCTCGGTCTGTTCTACGCGCACATCCGCCGCCCCGGGGATGCCCCCGATAATGCCGGCGGCCCGGTCGGCCTGCCGCTTGAGTTCCTCGACCTGCTCGCCGAAAATCTTGACGGCCACGTCGGTCTTGGCGCCGGTCAGCAGTTCGTTGAACCGCAACTGGATCGGCTGCGTGAATTCGAAACCGGCGCCGGCTACTACGGAAAGCTTTTCCTTCATCAGGCTTACGAGTTCTTCCCGGCCCGAAGCGGAGGTCCACTCCTCTTTCGGCTTCAGGATGATCATGATGTCGGCGTCTTCGATGGCCATCGGGTCGGTGGGCACTTCGGCGGTGCCGATCTTGGATACGACGTGCTGCACCTCGGGGAAGTTGTCCAGTAAAATCCGTTCAGCCTTGGTCGACGAGCGCACGCTTTCCTGCAGCGAGCTGCCCGGTTGTATGGTCATTTGCATGGCCAGGTCGCCTTCCTCCAGCGTAGGGAGGAATTCGGCGCCCAGCGAGCGGAACAGCAGGGCTGTGGCCAACAGCAGGACTGCTGTAGCGCCCAGGACCAGGGCCGGCAGGCGCAGCGCCCATTCCAGCGTCGGCCGGTACAGCCTTCGGATAAAATTGACGATGCGCCCCGAGAAGGACTTGTGCTCCCGGATTTCTTTGGGCATCACCCAGGCCGTCATCATGGGCACGTAGGTCAGCGACAGGATCATCGCCCCCAGCACGGCAAAGCTGAACGTCATGGCCATAGGGCGGAACATTTTGCCCTCGATGCCGGTCAGCGTCATAATTGGGATAAAGACCGTCAGGATGATGAACACCCCGAAGACGGCCGAGCGGAACAATTTCGACGATTCCTCGATGATGATGCTGTCCATCTGCTCCTGGGCCAGCGTCTTGCCCACATGGTAGGTGAAGATGGCGTGCAGGACTCCTTCTACGATGATCACTGCCCCGTCGACGACGATGCCAAAGTCGATAGCGCCCAGGCTCATCAGGTTGGCCGACAGGCCGAAGTAGTTCATCAGGATGAGGGCAAAGAGCATCGCCAGGGGGATGACGGAAGCTACGATCAACCCCGCCCGCAGGTCGCCCAGCAGCAATACCAAAACAAAAACGACGATCAGCCCGCCCGTCAGGAGGTTGTGCTTGACGGTGTTGATCGTTTTGCCCACCAGGACGGAGCGGTCGAGATAAGGGTATAGGTCTACCCCTTCCGGCAGGGATTGCCTGACCTGTTCGACCCGGCTGTGTACGTTGGCGATGGCTTCCGAAGAGTTGGCGCCTTTGAACATGAGGGTGATGCCGCCCACGGCCTCCCCCAGGCCGTCCATGGTCATGGCGCCGAACCGCTTGGGGCTGCCCAGTTGCACCACGGCCACGTCGCGCACCAGCACCGGTATGCCCTGCCGGCTGCCGATCACGATATCCCCGAGGTCGGAAATATGCTCCACCATGCCTTCGGTGCGGATGTAGTAGGCATTGGTTTGCTTTTCGATGTAACTGCCGCCGCTGTTCTGGTTGTTGCGGGTCAGGGCGTCGAATACTTCCGCCACGGAAATGTCATAGCTCTGGAGCAGTACCGGGTCGACGGCCACCTCGTATTGTTTGAGGTAACCGCCGAAGCTGCTCACTTCGATGATGCCGGTGATGCCGGACAGCTGCCGCTTGACAATCCAGTCCTGTATGGTACGCAGTTCCATGGGGCCGTACCGGCTTTCATATCCCGGTTTTACTTTTAAAACATACTGATAAATCTCTCCCAGCCCGGTGGTGATGGGCATCAGCTCGGGTTGGCCCAGGCCCGGCGGGATTTCCTGTTCGGCCATGCCGATCTGTTCTTTGACGTACTGCCGGGCGTCTAGGACCGACACGCCGTCCTCGAACACGATGGTGACGACGGAGAGCCCGAACCGGGAGATGGAGCGTATCTCGGTTACGCCGGGTATGTTGGCCATCGCGACTTCCACGGGATAGGTGATGAATTGCTCCACTTCCTGGGGGGCCAGGGAGGTGGACACCGTGACTACCTGCACCTGGTTGTTGGTAATGTCGGGTACGGCGTCGATGGGCAGGCGGGTCAGCGAATAAATGCCGGCCCCGGCCAATCCCAGTACCAATAACAATATGATGAGTTTGTTCTTTACAGAAAACCCGATGATGGCTTTGATCATGGTTGCTTTGCGAGTTTTGTCCTGAGTCCGGGAACTGAATGGCCTTTGCGATGCTGAAATGCGCCTCCGCCTGCTAAAGGCTGCAGGCGGCGGCAGGCGCTCGTTTCCACGCAGGGAGGCTCGCGCTGCTGACGTGCTCAGGCCGGTGCTGTCATTCCCGGATTATTGCGAATATGTTTGGTAAGCATCAAAAAAATGAGGACGAAACAGGGGGGCGGAAAACGGCGCCTTCATGGGCAGCGCCATGGCAGGATTGATGATGGGGGATTACCCGGCTGTGCGCAACGGGCAAAGCCGGCAATTGCAAGGCAGGGACGCTAACCGGCAGTATCTGAGAAAAGGTGTGTATTGTTTTCAGCGGGAGATCCTGATGGCTTTGCCCGCCATCTTCATGCTGGTGGCTTCCCGGATTCAGGAAGTGGGCATAAAGAAAATCGAAGACAGAGGTGTTTTCGCCGGAACCGGCGGCCAGTTGCCGGTGCAGCTCGTAGTGTTCCCACACAGCCGGCGCCTTTTTCAGCTGGCTGAAATCGGAACCCGGCAGCAAACTGCCGAATGCGAAATAGAGCGCCAATATCTGAGCAATGAGCTTCATTTTCCGGGAAAGGGCCCGTTTGTGATTGTGATTTCAGGAAATATGCTGCAAATATAACATTTTTCTCCAGCAAAAGCGATGCTATTCCTCTCCAAAAATGCTTAGTCAGAAGCCCAAACTCCCCTTTCCGCTGCGGAAAGCCAAATTTAAACAGCTTCTGAAGCGTCGACCAGGTTAATTCCGAAGAATTGACCAAGGCCCGGGAAAGCAATATTGTGAATTCTCTCCAGGGGAAGGTAACCGGCGTGGTGATCAACAACACCAGCGGCAACCTGGGCGCGTCCTCCAAAATCCTCATCCGGGGGGCAACTTCGCTGAGCGGGAGGAACAACCCGCTGTGGGTGATCGACGGCCAGCCGGTCAACGACGACCAGTTCAACGGGACGCAGCAAGGCACTTTCATCGACCGCCAGGGGGTCATCGAAAATGCAGACGGCACCGTGCGGGACAATGACGTGCCCGTTGCCAGCGCCGAGCATTTCTGGGCTGCCCTGAACGACAACAGCGTTGCCGAACCCTTTATTTTTGACGCCTCCTTCGTCAAGTTGCGGGAAGTCGCCCTCAACTACAGCTTCCCTCAGAGGCTGCTGGGCAACAGCTTCATCAAAAACCTGGTCGTCGGCGTAGAAGCGCGGAATGTGGCCCTGCTGTATTCTGTGATTCCTCACATCGACCCGGAGGCCAGCCTGTTCGGCTCCGGTGCCGACGGCTGGGGGATCGAACGGTCGAACGTGCCCAGTACGCGGAGCTTCGGGGTGAACCTGCGGGCCACGTTCTGACGTGGTGGATGTTCGCCCCGTGAATGTCATTAACCAAAAAAGAAGATCAACTGATGAAATATATAACCTTATCCATCTTATTTTTGGCCGGGTTGATGGTTCTCCCTTCCTGCGACAAGGCGCTGGACATCAACACCGACCCTCTGGCAGCCAGTTCGGCCGACCCGAACGTCATCCTGCCCTTTGTTATCGTGCAGTACTCCAATCGTTTCGAAACGGAACTGGGCACCCGGATCATGGATGTGCCGCAGCACTTCTCTGCCTGTTTCAACAGCCCGCGCACCGGGCCGACGACCAGCTTCCTCACCGGCAATACCTGGGGTATGTATTACGAGCAGGTGCTGGGCAACCTCGCCCTGGTAGAACAGGACGCTCTCGCCGCCGGCGAATCGAGGAACAACGTGGCGGCGATCGCAAAAATCTTGAAGGCCAAGTCCTTTTTTGAGCTGTCCTGTATCTGGGACCGGATTCCCTTTTCCCAGGCTCTGGACGGGGTTGAGTTTCCCGCTCCTGATTTTGACGAACAGCAGTCGGTGTTCCGCGGCTGCCTGTCCATCCTGGATGAGGCCATCGGCCTGATCGACAAGGTGCCTGCCGAAGGCGTGTTCGACGTCTCCTCCGGCGACGTCCTCTTCAGCGGCAATATGGACAACTGGCGGCGCTGGGCCAATTCCCTGAAGCTGCGCATCCTGATGTTGCTGCGCAATAAGGACACCTCGGTCGACAGCGAAATCCAGGCTGTATTGTCCCAGCCCCTGATTGAGAACAACGGCCAGGCCGTCCTGCTGCCCTATGCCGGCGGCGGCGGTTCCGGCAATGCCTTTTTTACCATCGTTGCGGCCTTTTTTGGCCCGTCGAATGAAAGCGCGCAGGTGCACGGCCCGGGAGAACCGCTCTACGACCTTCTGGACGACGGCGACCCCCGCTTCGACCTGTTCATCCTCGATCCCGATGGCCTGGGCGCTCCGGAAAACGGCTTCTTCCCGGACGACAATACGGCGGTGCTGAAAGACAACATTATCCGCCCGGACCTGCCGCACATCATGTTCCTGCCCTCGGAAATCAGCTTCTACCGGGCAGAGCTGGCCCTGCTGGGCGTGACCAACGAAGATGCGCAGGAGTGGTTCGACCGCGGCCTGACCCAAATCCTGGAATTCTGGGGGCAGGACATCCCCGGCGTACAGCTTACGCTGGATGATGCCACGATCAGCGGTTACGTCAGCAGCCTTCCGGCGGTCACCCTGCAGATGGTACACGAGCAGCTGTACCTGGAGTCCTTCATCCGCCCGGTCGTTGCCTGGAATACGGTCAGGAGGACGAAGGTGCCGGCCCTCTCGCCGCCCTCCAACGCCGTGATCACCACCATCCTGAAGCGTTTCAATTATCCGCCGGATGAGGTGTCCTCCAATCCGAACACGCCGGCGAACGTGAACACGGACGTCCCGCAGTGGTTCGAGAAGAACTAAGCTGCCCTGCTTTGCGGCTATTGTAAACCTTTAACAAAAAAATGAAACGATGAACTATAAATATTTCATGCTTCTTTTCGTCGCCGCCCTGCTTACGGCATGTGGCAACGACTACGAAGTCAGCGAATACTTCGACCTGGAGGAACTGCCCGGTTATGTGGCTTTCGATGCTCCGGGCAACTCCGCCATCCTGGATGATATCATAGTCACTGAAGCAGATGGTTCTGCCACCGTAACCATCGAGTGCCCCACCGGCACCCTGTCGGATATCACCGTGGACTACGAGTTTGGCGGCGATGCGGTCTTCGGCACGGATTTCAACGTGGCGGGCGCTACTGCTTCCGGCGGAACCATTACTGTGGGCCAAAAAACCTGGGACGTAGTAAACCGCTCCAATGCGGACCTGGAGATCGAGCTTCTCACGGATGGTACGGCCGACGGGACGAAGACCCTGACCGTCACTCTGGTCAGCGCGTCCAATGCCGAGGGGCCTCTCGCTGTGGGCCGCGGCGGAACCGATTTCCTGAAAACGGCGACTATTGTCATCGAAGATGTTGATTAAGGCAGGGGGGCTTCCCCTCTGAATCAGGAATCCCGGGCATTGGCAAGTGTCAACGTCCGGGATTTTTTTGTCTCGGGCGCATGAAAAGGTGGGGCTGCCCTGGGTTTCCCGCATCGTTGGCGGCTCCGGAGTGCTGTTGGCCCCGCCCATCCTGCCTGCCCGGGTATCAGCCGCATGAAACTTTTACCCCATTTTTTGGTTTCAAAAATGATACTTTACTGATGCTAGTTTTGGCAGAGGGGCGGGATAAACCCTATTTTTGTGTTTGCAAGAATCCCCCTGCCCACCCAAAAGGACAGCGGCAATGGTCAAAAAATCAGAGAAAGTCAACCGAGCTATGATAAAAAAACAGGCGGAGGCCCTGATCCCTACGCCCTGGGGCAATTTCAGCATGATCGCATTTGCGGCCAGCGAGAGTGAGTGGATGCCCCACCTTGCCCTCGTCCATGAGGATTGCGACATTACCGAGCCCGTCCTCACCCGCATCCATTCCGAATGTATTACCGGCGACCTCTTCGGATCCCGGCGCTGCGATTGCGGCGAACAGCTGGACAAGTCGCTGCGCATGGCTGCCGAGCAGGGGGGGCTGGTGCTCTACCTGCGGCAGGAGGGCCGCGGCATCGGCATCATCAATAAGCTGAAAGCGTACAATTTACAGGACCTCGGCCTCAATACCGTAGACGCCAACCTGCACCTCGGCCTGGAAGTAGACGCCCGGCAGTACGACATTGCGGTCGAAATGCTCACGGCCCTGGGCGTCAGCCGCATTCACCTGCTGACCAATAACCCGGAAAAGGTTGAAGCCCTGGAAAACTCCGCCATCGAAGTGGTCAGCCGGGTGCCGCTGGTCATCGAACCCCAGAAGGAGAATTTCAACTACCTGAAGACCAAACAGGACGAGATGGGGCACTTCTTCAAGCTCTAACCACACACCTCATGCACGCAATACTGATCGAATCCTTCGGCGGCCCGGGCCAGCTTTATCTAGGCGAATGGCCCAAGCCGCATCCCGGCCTTCATGAAATACTGGTAAAGGTAGAAGCTACCGCCCTCAACCGGGCGGACATCCTGCAGCGGGAAGGGAAATACCCGCCGCCGGAAGGAGAAAGCCCCATTCTGGGGCTGGAAATGGCCGGGGTTGTGGAAAGCACCGGTCAGGGCGTGACAAAGTGGAAGCCGGGGGATGCCGTCTGCGGCCTGCTTGCCGGAGGGGGTTATGCCGAGTATGCCGTCATTCACCAGGACGTGGCCCTGCCCGTTCCGGAAGGGTTCAGCGCCATCGAAGCGGCCGCTATCCCGGAAGTATTCCTCACTGCCTTCCAGGCCCTGCGCTGGCTGGCTGGCCTGCAGGAGGGCGAAAGGGTGCTGATCCACGCCGGCGCCAGCGGGGTTGGCACCGCCTCTATTCAACTGGCGCACGTTATGGGCGCTCATCCCATTGTGACGGCTTCGGCCCCCAAGCACCCCATCTGCAAAGAGCTGGGCGCCGTCCATGCCATCGATTATAAAAATCAGGACTTCGAAGCGGATGTCATGGAATATACCCATGAACACGGCGTGGATGTGGTGGTGGATTTCGTCGGAGGCCCTTATTTCCAGCGCAACCTCAACGTGCTGGCGACGGAAGGGCGGCTGGTCATGCTGGCTTTCCTGGGCGGCGTCCGGGCCGAAAAGCTCAACCTCGGCCCCATTCTCCGCAAACGCCTGCAAATCCTCGGCTCGACACTCCGGGCCCGGAGCCTGGACTACAAGATCAGGTTGTCGCAGGACCTCTATCGCTACGCCTGGCCTTTGTTCGCCCTGGGCAAGCTACGCCCTGTCATAGACACGGTCTACGACTGGAGAGAGGCCCCCAAAGCACACCGGTATATGGAAGCCGACCGGAACCAGGGGAAGGTGGTGCTGAAGGTGGGGTGAGGGGGCATGCGCATCAGGTTGAAGTGTTAACGTGTGCGGCCGCATAAGCCAGCAGCCACTGCATTAACATTTCAACCTGATGCGCATGGGGGTGAGGGGGATGTTTGTTTGTTGATTGTTGCCGGGCAGCATGGTAGCATCAACAACAGACAACAGACAACAAACAACCCCTACCGCGCCATTCCCGCCCCCGTCATTTCCACGGCCACGGACGCCCGGCTGTTGTCCGCGCCGATCTCTTTACATTCCCAGACGGGCGAGTAGTTTTCTCCTTCATGGCTGTACCGGCACAACTGGGTGCCGGCACTGCTGTTGTTGAAGACGAAGGACTCGTTGGCAAATTCCTTGTTGGTCGTATATTCGGCATGGTAAACGCGCTTCAGGTTGGTGCCGTCCCAGTAAAAGAAGGATTTTTCAATGCCTGCCCAGCAGCCGACGGTCATGGTGCTGGCTTCGATGATGGTAAAGCCCTGCGGGGTTTCAACGGCCCGGAGCAGCGGGCTGGAGGCGCAGTCCTCAAAAACACAGAGGCCGGGGACGGTAACCTGGTAGACGACCTGGCCGCGCCGGGCGATGCGGATTTCCGCATTGATCTCGGCAGGAGCCTGGCGTTTTTTCGAGGAGATGCCCAGCATGATAAATTCCGGCTGGCCATCCTTCCCAAGGTCGACGGAACGCCAGCCCTTGGCGATCTGCCCGCCCCAGATATAGCCGGTGAAAGCCTGCCCCCGGGGGTCTTTGCCGCTGACGTGATACCAGATGTCGCCATAGCCGTCGATCTCGTCTTCCGGGAGGTAATAGTCGTCGTAGGCGATATTCCGGACACCGTAACCTGCCGGTAGGCGGGTGATCGTTTCAGAAGTCCGGCAGGGGCCGGCATGGACCTCGGTATTGCCGGCGAAAGTAAAAAGCTGCGCCTGGTCTTCGTAAAGTTGAGCCACCTGCGATTGCCGGTGGTACCAGTCGTAAAAATCGTTGAAATCGGAGCTGACGAAGCGCTCCTGGCCGGTGATGGTGTGGGTGCTGAAAAAGGCAGCTAGGATTAGGATACTTCTCATGGGAGTGGATTAGGGAGTTATGATGTAAACTTTTTAGCCTTTTCGATTATTGCCTTCGCATATATAAAATTGTGTGATTTTGCCTGCTTCGTTCTTTTTTTTGCCAAAAAATTTTGTATGAAAAAATATCTATTGCTTTTTGGTTCTTTTGTGATGCTAAAATTTGCCGATGCTCAAACGCTGGCACCCCACCTGTGGAAGGACCGGGTGATCCTGCTCTTCACGGCTTCCCGGCAGGACGCTTTTTATCAAAAGCAAACCCATGTTTTGACGGAAAAAACGGAAGAAGTCACCGAGCGGGCGCTGAAAATTTATACCATCCTGCCCGACGGCGGCACCCGGCCCGAAGGCGGCAGCCTTTCCGCCGGGCAGGCGCGGCGCCTATACAGTACATACGGAGTTGCCCCCGGAAAAGGTTTCACTTTTGTGCTGATTGGTAAAGACGGAACCGAAAAATTTCGAAAAGAAGAACCGGTAAGCGCCCGGGAACTGTTCGCCCTGATCGACAGCATGCCGATGCGGCGGGCGGAAATGCGCCGGAAAAGGAGCGGCGGGGGCAAAAAAAACTGAATCCATTTCAACATTAATTTGTTTAGTTTTGTATTACCCATGAATTGGCCTCCGCGTATTGGCAACCTCCAGGCACCTCCTGACGTTTAAGCTGGACAGACGGCCCTTCAAGATTGATAACTCTTATGCAAACGGAATAATGTATCAAGACCAGAATAATCATCCGACAAGGCTCAGCGTCTGGCTGCCTTTGCTTTTTGCCCTGGTGCTGGTTACCGGAATTCTCATCGGGATGCGCATGCAGTCCAACGCCCCGGCTGTCGTTACCGAAATACAGGAAGCTCCCCTGCACGCGCTGGGGCAGGGCAAGATCGAGGAAATCCTCCGCTATATCGAAGCCAAATACGTGGACGAGGTAGACCGCGAGGCGCTGATCCAGGAAGTGATCGAAGATATGCTGTCCAGGCTGGACCCCCACTCCAACTACATCACCGCCGAGCAGTTGCGGGAGGTCAATGAGCAACTGGAAGGCAATTTCGACGGCATAGGGGTGGAGTTCATGATGCTGGATGACACCATAGTGGTGGTAGCCCCTCTGGCCGGAGGCCCGTCCGAAGCAGTGGGAATACAGGCTGGCGACAAGATCGTCCAGATCGGCGATTCCACCATCGCCGGGACGGGTATTGATACCCGCGACGTGATCAATATGCTCCGGGGAGAGAAAGGGACGGATGTGGAAGTGGGGATTTTGCGGGGTAGCGAAAAGAAGGTCCGCAGGTTTACCGTCACCCGCGATGAAATTCCCATGCACAGCGTCGACGTTGCCTATATGCTGAACGATAAGACGGGCTATATCAAGGTCAACCGCTTCAGCGCCACGACCTACGAGGAGTTCATGAAAGGGTTGGAAAAACTGGTAGAGAAGGAAGGCATGGAAGACCTGGTGATCGACCTGCGGCACAACCCCGGTGGATATCTCCAGCAGGCCACCAATATCCTCAGCCAGCTTTTTTCCCGGAAAGACAAATTGCTGGTATACACGGAAGGCCGGGCGGTGAACCGCAGCAATTACGAATCTACCGGACGGGCGTTCTTCGATATCGACGACATCGTCGTGCTCATCGATGAGGGATCCGCTTCTGCCAGCGAAATCCTTGCCGGCGCCATTCAGGATCACGACCGCGGCACCATCGTCGGACGGCGTTCCTTTGGCAAAGGCCTCGTCCAGGAGCAATATAAACTGCGGGATGGCTCCGCCCTCCGCCTTACGGTAGCGCGCTATTATACGCCTTCCGGCCGTTCTATTCAAAAGCCCTACGAGGGCAACGTGGAAGCCTACGAGGAGGAGATGGCCCACCGGCTGGAATCCGGCGAACTGGCCGGTGAACAAGGGGCCGCTATCGCCGATTCTACGAAATACTATACGGACAACGGCCGGGTGGTATACGGCGGCGGCGGTATCTCGCCCGATATTTTTGTCCCTCTCGACACCATGGCATTCAACGATGAATACCTGGAACTGCGCCAGCACGTGCCCCAGTTCGTTTTTCGCTACATGAGCGATTCCGCAGGCGGGCTGGGCGAATATACCAGCTCTTCCTTCAACCGGAACTTCCAGGTGAGCGATGAGCTGCTGGATAAGTTCCTGGCCTACGCCAAAGGCCACGGTGCCCGATTTGACCTGAATGACGGCCTGTCCAGTGAAAAGGAGATCAGGCGCTTCATCAAGGCCCGGATCGCCAAACACCTCTTTGGCGACGATGGATTCTACACGGTATGGAACCAGGATGATCCGATGATCAAAGAAGCGCTGAAGGCACTGGAAAAACAGGCTCCGCTGACGGCGAGCCAGAAGTGAGGGGGGGCATGGGCATGCGCATCAGGTTGAAATGTTAACGCATGTGGCCATATTAGCCCGGACAGCCCGAAGGGCTAACATAACTTAGCATGGGGCAACGCCCCATGCCCAATTGCCTGTAGATAGCCTACGGCCTGAAGGGCCAACATAGTAGGGCCTGCTTTGGCTTTGGATGGCTTCCCGCGCTTATATTGCCCTTTCAGGGCGTAACCTAATGCCTGGCTTTTTTCACGGGGCGTTGCCCCGTGCTAGGATAT
>JAGFJD010000301.1 GCA_024102975.1 Phaeodactylibacter sp.
AGATGGGCGGGAGCGCAGGCGGTGGAGGTGGCGGGGGGGGAGGGGGTGGTGGAGGGGGGGTGGGGGGCGGTTGGGGGGGAGGGGGGTGGGGGGGGGGGGGTGGGGGGAGTGTGGGGGTGGGGGTGAGGGTGAGGGTGAGGTTGAGGTTGAGGTGGAGGTGGAGGTTGAGGTTGAGGTTGAGGTTGAGGTTGAGGTTGAGGTTGAGGTTGAGGTTGAGGTTAAGGTTGAGGTTGAGGTTGAGGCGGAGGCGTTTTTGGTTCGCCTCCGGGCCTCAGCCTCACTTTACTTCACGACAACTTTCTCTGCAAACACCCGCTCGCCCTGGCTGATGTGCAGGATATAGCCACCTTTCGGCAGCTTGCCGAGATCGAGTGCCTGGTCGTAAGTGCCTTCGAAGCGGCTAAGGGTTTCGCGGACGGCCTCCTGCCCGTTAGCATCGAGGATGCGGATGGTTGTGGGCGCGGGGGCCGCCTCAAACCGCAGGTAGAGCAAGCCGGTGGTGGGATTGGGCGAAGCCTGGAAGTTGCGCAGTTCCAGGCGTTCTTTCCCCGCCTGGCCGGCCTGGGCGCCTTCCGGTTGGCTGCTGAAGCCGATGACATGGGGCGCGTTCGCGGGCAGTTGCTCTTCCGCTCCGGCAGCCTCCTCCTCCGGCAGGGCGAACTTCACCGGCAGGTTGAACTGTACGTTGGCCAGCTTTCCGCCCTGGCGGCCGGGTATCCAGCGTTCGTCCATCTCGTTCATGAGCTTCACCACGCGGGCCACTTCGGCATCGATGCTCTCGTGGATGCTGCGCGCGATCCTGACGTCCTTCACCCAGCCTTCCTTATCGACGACGAAGCTGGCGACGGCGGTACCCTGGATGCCCGCATTCGCGGCTTCCTTGGGGTATTTGATGTTGTTGTAAATGAACTGGTGCATTTTCTGGTTGGAACACTGCACCTGCTCGCCCATGGAGAGGCCTTCTTTGGCGCAGCCGGGAAAACGGGGCATCTCCTCCACGACTTTGAATACTTCTTCCTGGCTTTCGCCAGCCTGGGCTTTTTCCCCGGGCAGGCTGAAGGTAAAGGGCAGGGTCATTTTCAGGGCCACCGGCTCGCCGTTTTTCAGGGCCGGCGTCCAGTCCGGCATAGCCTGCACGACCGCCAGGGCCGCTTCGTCGCAGCCATAGCCGATGCCTTTCAGCACTTCGGCGCCCTGCACGGCACCGTCTTTGGCGATGGTAAACTGTACCAGGACATTGCCTTCCACCTTGGCCGCCCGGGCCGCTTCCGGGTACTTCAGGTTGTTGATCATGAACTCCACCAGTTTTTTCTTGGTGCAGGCGCCCTGCGCTTCTTCCGTTTCTTCCGCTTCGCAGCCGGCGAAGAGCGGCATGCGGTCCACATCGCCCCGTTCCGGTTCCGGGGCTGGCGCTTCGGGTGCCGCCAGGGTGCTGAAAGGGGCGGAAGCTGCCAGGCCGGAACCGGCTGTGCCGGCAGATGCAAAGATCAGTGCCAGGGCGGGAATCAGGGGCAGGGCCAACAGGTATCGGGTGAGCATATAGCGCCTGGACTTTGTTTTAGTCATCATAACAATTCGCTTTTTCAATTGTGAGTTAATGAAATGGTTTGCCAGTACAATCGGGGGTCCGGACTGTGATTGACTGAGCAACAAATGGCCATATTGTTTCTTTTTTCCGGTCATCCGGAGTACGGCCGCGTCGGCCAGGTATTCGTGCACCACGCGCAGGGACCGGCTGAAGAGGTAAATCATGGGGCTGGGCCAGAACAGGACGCTCAGCGCTTCCAGCAGCAGCACATCAATGCTGTGCCAGCCGTCCATATGGGCCCGCTCGTGGCGTATGATCTTCTTTTCGTCTTCCGGAGCGTAGGGCATCTGCCGGCTCCAGAACAGGTAATGGAAAAAGGAAAAGGGCGGGTGCCACTCCGCTGTGGCCACCAGGGTGTACCCGTCCTGCCTGCGGCGTTCCGACGCCCGGAACAGGCGCCAAAGCTTGCGCAGGCCGTAGGCAAACCGCAAACCGGCGGCCGCCACGCCCAGCCAGTATATGGCCAGGAGCGCTTCACGCCAGCCCGGGCCCTGCCCGGAAGCCACGGGCGCCGCTACCTGCAGGTTTTCCAGGCTCAGGGTGATGGGCTGAAGCGTCACCGCCAGCAGCTCCGGCCGTGCGGCGGGCAACAGCAGCTGCCAGTCGGCCAAAGGCAGCAACAGCCCCAGCAGCAGGCTGCCCAGGAGGTAGGCCCGGTTGTGGTTAAAAAAGGTGACGCGGCTCAGCAGCCAGGCATACAGGCCGTAAAAGGCGGCCCAGCAGAGGGTGGTTTGCAGGATGTAAGGGATCATCGGTCTTTATTGTGTAAAAGTGTACGGGGGTAAAGGCGTAAAGGTGCGGGGCAGTGGCGGGCGGCCCGTCCGGCCCTCATTTTCACCTTTACACCTGACTATTCCTCCTCCTCCAGCCGCTCCAGCAGTTCGTTCAGTTGCTCCAGGCTCAGGTCCTTTTCCTGCACCAGGAAGGAGACCAGGCGGTTGACAGAGCCTTCGAAGTAATCGCTCACCAGCTTTTTTATGGATTGGCGGCTGTATTCTTCCTTGCTCACGGCCGGTTCGTAGACGAACGTCCGCCCGTAAGCAGTGTGTTTCAGGAAACCCTTCTTGTCATCCAGGATGCGCACCATGGTGGAGACGGTGCTGTGGGGCGGTTTCTTCATCCCCAACTCATTTTTCATGTAATTGCGGATGTCGGCCACCGTACAGGGGGCAATCTCCCAGATGATCTGCATGATTTCCTCTTCAGCTTTGGTGAGCTTGGTCATATGCCTCAGTTGTGATGTTTTAAAAAGCCGGGTGTTTCTTACAGGCACAAATATATAACGTGTTTTTTAGTTAAACAATGTTTTTGCCGACATTTAACTAAAAAATACGTTATTGCTGTTTTTTACCCCATCGGTTGATCCTCCTGATAAAAGGTGGGGTTGTGAAAAAAGTATAGTTGGACAGGATTGACAAGATTTTCAGGATTCGACCTTCTCCCAACCCCTGCATCTTGTAAATCCTGTTAATCCTGTCTACTTTCGACCTTCTCCCAACCCCTGCATCCTGTAAATCCTGTTCACCCTGTGAAGTATAGCAGGCTACTTCACAGGGTAAATCCTGTCTTTGATTTGTATTTTTGCTCAGCCCTTGCCATCTTGCGCCTGTTTGAGAAGAATATATATGAGCAGACGGATAACAGCATTTTTCCCATGGACATTGTGGCTTTCCCTGGCCGTTCTTTCCCTCTCCACTCCGGGCGGCCACAAGGCAGCATTCAGGGCCCACTACAAGGGCATGTTGCTCTACGGCGAGGGCCATTACCAGCGGGCCGTCGGGCAATTTGAGCGCGCCTACGGCATCCTTCCCGGCAACTACAACTTCGGGCTCTCCCTGGCAGTGGCCCTCAGCCAGGCCGGGCGGGCCGCCGAAGGGTTGAACATCCTGGACAGGTCTGGCCGGTTGCTCAACGCCAGGGACCCGGAATACGGCCAGAAGCTGGCTTACCAGCAGTTCTTCCGCGGCATGATCATGATGTACGACGGGCGCTACGGCGACGCCATCGGCCCGATCAGGGAAAGTATCGAGCTTCAGCGGGCTGTCGGCGAGCCCAAGCTGCTGAGCATATACAACAATGCCCTGGGTTACGCCATCCTGCTGAACCAGGGCGGCGGCAGCCATGCCCGGGATACCCTCGGGAAGCACTACCACGTCCACAAGCGGGACCTGCTGCGCGCATTCGGCTATTTCGACCGCGCGCTGACCTATGACCCCGGCAACAGCGCGGCCCTGTACAACTACTTCCTCGTCCGGGACACGCTGGGCATGGAGGCGCTGGAGGACTTTTTCGACAAACGCGACACTGCCGCCCTTGCCGAAGGCCGGGCCTTGCCCGGGAACAGCGGCCGGGCGCTGCAATTCGCCGAATACGACGAGTTGTTGCTGCTGCTCGACATTTCCGGCTCCATGGTCATGGAGCAGGTGCCCTGCATGGGAACGACCCGCTTCGACGTGATGCAGGAAACCGCCCTCCTGGTGCTCGACAGCCTCCCGCCGCATACCCGGCTCGGCCTGGCGACCATCGACGGCGACTGCGGCACCGAACCCGTCGCCTGGGAGCCCGTCGGGCGGCTTAGCCGTTACGATATGCGCTACCGCCTCCGCTTCCTGGTGCCCAACGGCACCACGCCCCTCCTGGAAAGGCTCCGGTATTGCCCGGAGCTCTTCCTCGACGCCGACAGCACCCGCAAAGCGATCTTCCTCATCAGCGACGGGGCCAACATCTGCCGGATGGGCGGGGAGGATGTGTGCGACTGGGCCGAAGAAATGGCCAGCCGAAACATTACCGTCAATATACTGACCTTCCTCGGCACCAGCTCCGACAATACGAATGCCTTTGCCGAGTACGGATGCCTGGCCGACATCACCGGCGGGCAGATCCTGTATATGGACAATTACCGCTGCAGCTATGAATACTACGGAAACAGCCTGATCGAAAGCTGCCAGCCCAAAATTCCCGGCCTGCGGCGGGTGCAATGCTGGGGGCCCGCAGTGAAAGAACTGTGGGCTGTGGTAGTGGAGTAAGCTAGTGACAATTATCACTCCGCCGATGACAATTATCATTGTAATCCCCTCCCGTCCTTGCCTAAATTTATATATACCTAACCCATATTTACAATATTCGAAGGAATAGGGCATTTTTGTTGTTAAGAACGGGGCCTGGCCTTGATAGTCGCAAAAAAAAGATTTATTTTGTGTAACGGTTAGTAAATACCTAATCTCACAGTACGAACGGCCTAAGTTCAAATTGTACTATTCCATCCTCACGATTTAGTGCTACAGGTAGGTAATATTTGCCTGTAACTGCATTTACTGGAGTTACAATCACTTTGCTGACAATGACATCCGGCAAACCGCTTTGATGCAATGCGGGTACAAACCGGTTTAAGATTATGTTTTTCACCCGGCGTGAAAAGCAACGAGGCTCAAATTGTATTTCATAAACAGACAATCAACAAAATTCAACCAAAATGACGTCCCTGACCACCACGTACAATCCCATCAACGAAAGGCAACTACTCAGCAGCTTGCGGGATGAATTGGCGCTTTATCAGGAGGAAAGCCGCTTTTTCCATAAAATACTGCGCAAAGCCCTCCTCTCCGGCAAAGGTGCCCACGACAAGATCGAAAGCCTGATCAGCCGCCTGGCTGCCTACCGCCAGGAAACCCTGCCCGGCCTGCAGAAAGCCCTGCGATCCCTCGACGCCCAGAATTCGAACAGCACGACCGCCGACCGGGGGCTGAGCCAGGTGTCCCTCTTTTCCGAAGGCATGGAGGAAGCCCGCCGCAGGCTCAACCTCATCAAGCGGGAGGCCTTCCGGGAACTGAGCTCCGATTTCATCCTCACCCCCATCTGGTAATGGCAAACGCCCGGAGATTCGTTCCCATGAAATGAAAAAGCCCCGGAGCAAACCCTCCGGGGCTTTTTCATTTCAACTTTCCGAAGCCATGCCCGGAACGGCAGGCAGGTTTTAGGATACCGTAATTTTTCCTAATTTCGTGGGTTCAATCACTCAATCACTCATTTTATACCCGATATGAAACGAATTACTTTGATCGCCCTGGCCATAGCCACCATTTGGGGCACAGGGCTCTCCCAACAGAACATCACCCTGGAAGCCATCTGGAAAAACTACGAATTTTTCCCCCGTTCGGTGCCGGGCTTTAACTTCCTGAAGGACGGCAAACACTACACCCGCCTGGAAGACAATAAAATACAGCAGTACGACCTCACCACCGGCACCCTGGTCGCTACGATCTTCAACCCGGCTGCCACAGAAGGCGACAGCGGGTTCGATGGCAGTGTGGACGGATACACCTTCAGCGAAGACGAAAATAAGATCCTCATCGAGAGCGGCACAGAGCCCATTTACCGGCGGTCGTCCCGCGCCAACTTTTTCGTGTATGACCGCTCCACCCGGAAGCTGACAAGACTCTTCGACGGCGGCAAGCAGCTCTACGCCACCTTCAACCCCCGGGCCGACAAGGTCGCTTTCGTATTTGAGAACAACCTGTACCTCCGGGACCTGGCCACCGGCAACCTGGCCCAGCTCACCGAAGACGGAGAGCAGAACAAGATCATCAACGGCGCTACCGACTGGGTGTACGAAGAGGAACTGTCGTTCGCCCAGGCGTTCTCCTGGTCGCCCGACGGGCAACACATCGCCTCCTACCGCTTCGATGAGAGCGGGGTGAAACAGTTTACCATGACCAACTACCACGACGAGCTCTACCCGGAGTACTACACCTTCAAATACCCGAAGGTGGGAGAAGCCAATTCCAAAGTTGACATCTTCGTTTACAACCTGGAAAGCGGCAAAGCGGTAAAGGCCGACCTGGGCACGGAGCAGGACATTTATATCCCCCGCGTCAAATGGGCCGGCCCCGGACAACTTTGCATCTACCGCCTCAACCGCCACCAGAACGAGCTGGAGCTGCTGCTGGCCGACCCGGAAACCGGCAAAACCAGCCGCCTGCTGTACGAGAAGAACAAATACTACATCTCCGAAGAGCTGTACGACGACCTGGTCTTCCTGGAAGCCAGCAAACAGTTCGTCTGGGCCAGCGAAAAGGACGGATGGAAACACCTCTATCTTTATGATATGAACGGCAAAGAGGTGCGCCAGCTCACCAAAGGGCAATGGGAGGTGGACGCCTTCTACGGCGTGGACGAAAAGAACGGGCGCCTGTACTACCAGGCGGCTGAAAAATCGCCTCTGGAGCGGCAGATATACAGCATCGGCCTGGACGGCAAGGACAAACAGGTGCTGGCCGGCGCTGCAGGCTGGAACGCTGCCCAGTTCAGCAGCACCTACGATTACTACGTCGTGACCCACTCTACCGCCAACAGCCCGGCGTCCTACACCGTCTACGACCGCAAAGGCAAGCCGCTGCGGGTGATCGAGGAAAACCGCCAGATGAAGGAAAAGATGCAGGCCTACGGCGTACAACCGGTGGAGTTCTTCCGTTTCACGACCGGCGACGGCGTGGAGCTGAACGGCTGGATGATCAATCCCCGGGACTTTAAAGAAAACCGCCGCTACCCGGTGCTGATGACCCAGTATGGCGGCCCGGGCAGCCAGGAAGCCGTCGACCACTGGCTGGGCCTCGATTACTGGTGGTACCAGATGCTGGCCCAGGAGGGCTACGTGGTGGCCTGCGTGGACAACCGCGGCACCGGCGGGCGCGGCGAGGAATTCAAAAAAATGACCTACATGCAGCTGGGCCACTACGAAACCATCGACCAGGTCGAGGCGGCCCGCTACCTGGGCAAACTGCCGTATACGGACCCCGCCCGGATCGCCATCTTCGGCTGGAGCTACGGCGGCTATATGTCGTCCCTCTGTATCCTCAAGGGCAACGACGTGTTCAGGGCCGCCATCGCCGTCGCCCCGGTGACCAACTGGAAGTGGTATGACACCATCTATACCGAACGCTTCATGCGTACCTACAAGGAGAACGAGGACGGATACCGGAACAACTCCCCGGTTTATTTCGCCGACCGCCTGAAGGGCGACTACCTGCTCGTCCACGGCATGGGCGACGACAACGTGCACTTCCAGCATACCGCCGAGATGGCCAACGCCCTCATTGCCGCCAACAAGCAGTTTGAGACCTATTTTTACCCCAACCGCAACCACGGCATCTACGGCGGAAACACCCGCCTGCACCTGTATACCAAAATGACCGGATTCCTGAAGGAGAGCATCGGCCCCGGGCAGGAAAGGCCGGAAAAGGGGCGGGAGGTAAGCCCGGCCAAAAAGGAGTACCTGAAATCGGGAAAACAAAAAGATAAACCGGCGCTCTCGCCGGCGATAAAGCAGTAAGCTATTGGAGGGTGTTCGGCGTTTTTACCCGGCCGAGGCACGAGGACGGGCGGTGTTCGCAACCATGCTACTGGACATTTTTTGGACACAGAGCACGCCGACCTGCCTGCCGCGAGGCGCGGCCTTGCAGGCAGGGAAGGCACAGAGATGCACAGAGGCTTGATTATCAACGGAAAACCTTCGCGCCTTTGCGCCTCCGCGTACGGAAAAAATGCTGCGGACTATTGTTAACCTCGTGCCAAAAACATAATGGATTAGGCCATGCTGATCACAACCACAGACTACATCCCCGGGCGGGAGATCGCCGAAGTGCTCGACATCGTCCGGGGCAGCACCGTGCGGGCCCGCAACCTGGGCCGCGACATCTTCGCCGGCCTGAAAAACCTGGTGGGCGGAGAAATATCGGAATATACCCAGCTCATGGCCGACGCCCGCGAGCAGGCCATCGACCGCATGATCGCCGACGCGGAAGAGATCGAAGCCGATGCAATTATCAACGTCCGCTTCGCTACGGCAGCAGTGATGCAGGGGGCATCGGAGATACTGGCGTATGGGACGGCGGTAAAATTGAAATAGGATATATGGAAATATATGGAGATATATGGAAATACATGGAGATGTGTAGAAGTGAATGGAAATGTATGGAAATACCTTTTGCGGTGTATGCCGGCTATTGCGAACTTATCTCCGGAGATGAGGGTTAAATTAGGGTTATTGATTAGGACGTACGGGCGTTATTGGCCGGATGAGGTCCGCCCAATAACCAGCAACCAATAACGCCGCAGGATTCCATCCAAGACATCAACACCATGGCTATAAAGAAGACCAAAGAGCATAAAGTAGAGATCGTCAACCGCAAGGCGGATTTCGAGTACAGCTTCATCGACACGTATGAGGCAGGCATCGTGCTGACGGGCACAGAGATCAAATCCATCCGCGCCGGCAACGCCAACCTGCGCGACGCCTACTGCTACTTCAGGAAAGGAGAGCTGTACATCAAGAGCCTCTTCATCGCCGAATACAGCTTCGCCAACCAGTTCAACCACGACACCCGCCGGACCCGCAAGCTGCTGCTGCGGCGCGGCCAGCTGCGCAAAATGGAAAAGCAGGTGAAAGAGCGCGGCTTCACCATCGTGCCGATACGCCTGTACATCAACGACCGCGGTTTTGCCAAACTGGAAATCGCTCTGGCCCAGGGCAAGAAGGTGCACGACAAGCGGCAGTCCATCAAGGAGCGGGATGTGAAGCGGGATCTGTCGAGGATCAAGAAGATGTATTAGCAGAGTTCTGGTGTTCGCTGTTCGCTATTGGCGGTTGGCGGTTCGCTGTTGGCTCGCTGGACAGCCTGCGAACGCCGAAAACCGAACTGCGAACCCCACCCTCCTACAACTTCCCCTTCATCCGCTGATACTCCGTATCGTAGCTCTTTTTTCCTCTGCAATTCAGTTCCTTCGCTTTGGCATCGATATTTTCCACGCGGTTGCCCGGGTTGGGGTGGGTGCTCAGGAACTCGGGCGGCGTGGACTGGCCTTCCATCTTTCGGAAGAAGCCGGCAGCGCCGTTGGCGTGGTAGTCCGTTTCGCAAAGGTAGATCACGGAATAGGTGTCGGCCTCGGTTTCGTGGGTGCGGCTGAACTTGAGGTTGATCAGCCCCAGGGCGACCTGCTCGATCATTCCCGGCTCGGCGCTGCCGGTGGCGATGGACGCCAGGGCCGACAAGCCGTAGATTTTGGTCATCTGCCGGGTGGAGTGGCGCTGGGCGGCGTGGGCGATCTCGTGGCCCATCACGCCCGCCAGCTGGTCTTCGGAATCGAGGAACTTGATCAGGCCGGTGTAGACGTAGATGTGGCCGCCCGGCGTGCAGAAGGCGTTCAGCGTGTTGTCGTCCTTGATAATCTTGACTTCCCAGGCAAATTCATCCTTGTAAGCCACCTTTCCGGTATTGAGGATTTTGTCTCTGATCTTGCGGATGTAAGCGTAGGCTTCCTCGTTCCCCCGTTCCGGCAGCACCGGGAACTGAGCGGGGTCGTCTGCGATTTGTTTGGCTACCTGTTGGCCCAGCTGCATGTCCTGCTCGGGCGTGAAGAGGTTGAACCCGCCGCCCGGCTTGCTGGTGGTGCCGCAACCGGAAAAGGACAGGGCAATGGAGAATGCAATGGCGAGGATGGGCAGTTTTTTCATCGTCATGAGTTTGTTTTTTGAGACGGTTGTTTCCGAGCAGGTAACGCCGGGGCAGCCCCGCTTGGTATATCCCGGCCGGGAGATGGGGCCGGGATTTCAAAAATATTAACTATTTGGTTAAGGGATTGGAAAAAGGGGGATTTATTATGGTTTCATTTTATCTAGTACATGAAAACTTAAATAAATGGTTGCTTAGGCGAAGTTATTTTGGACTTAATCAAGGAAGAAAAAACGAGCATAGCCGGAGCTACGTGAGTTTTTTCTGACGAAGAGCAAGTTCAAAAGAACAAGCATAAGCGGGTATTTATTTAGGTATTCATGTACTAGGTCCTGACGGGTATCGAATACATCGGTCACGTAAATCACTTGCCCTTCGATTCGATAAATGACCTTGTAATGTGGAGATACTAAAACGTAGCGATGGCCCAGTCCAAGATATTCCAGGTTCTCTTCTTTTTGCCCCATGAAAGGTTGTTGTTTTAAAATCAGAGCGGCTTCCATTACTTCCCTTCTGACCCTCCGGCCTTTTTTGCCGTTGCCGCGACGCCTGTGATAGTCATAAATCTTTTTCAGCTCTGCTTTAGCAGGGTCAGTGATCTTTACTTTTATGGCTCAATCCCAATCCTCTTCGATTATGGATTCAATATCGCTTACTTCTCACTTCGCGATTGCCTCTTCGGACGCTTTGGCACGAGCTTCCAACTCTTCCCTTGACATGGGTTTAAGTTCGGTTTCATAGGCATTTATTTCCGCTTGCTCTTTGAGCCGCAACAATTTTTCCAGCATATTCGGATCCTGAAGCTGAACCAACCATTCGATCAGTTTGAATTTTTCTGCCTGTACATTCATTGTCCAATTTTTTACCCACTCCAATTTAACGATATTATTTCTATTATCGTTCTTTAAAGGTTGTCCAATCCGGGAGATATTCCCTTAGGAACTTCACAGTCTTCACCATATCCTCCCGCAAGACCCTATCTTCCTCAAGTGCCGGCACCACCTTCCGATACTGCTCCAGCAGCCCTTCGATAACCGGCGACGACTGCGACGGCCGCCGGAACTCCATGGCCTGGGCCGCCGTCATCCACTCGATGGCGAGGATGCGCTCCAGGTTCAGCACGACGCGGCGGCATTTGGTGGCCGCGTTGGCGGCCATGCTGACGTGGTCCTCCTGGCCGTTGCTGCTCACGATGCTGTCCACCGAAGCGGGGGTACATAGCTGTTTGTTCTGGCTGACGATGGAGGCGGCGGTATACTGCGGGATCATCAGGCCGGAGTTGAGGCCGGCGTGGGCGGTCAGGAAGCTGGGCAGGCCGCGGGCGCCGGAGAGGAGCTGGTAGGTGCGCCGCTCCGAGATGCTGCCCAGCTCAGCCAGGGCGATGGCCAGGTAGTCGAGCACCAGGGCCAGGGGCTGGGCGTGGAAGTTGCCGCCGGAGAGGATAGCGTCGGAATCGGGGAAAATATTGGGATTATCAGTCACGCCGTTGGCCTCGGTGAGGAAGACGTGCCCGGTATGGCAGATGGCGTCCCAGCTGGCGCCGTGCACCTGAGGCGCGCAGCGGAAGGCGTAGGGGTCCTGCACGTAGTACTTGTCGCGCACGGCCAGCCCGCTGCCGTCCAGCCACCGGCGGATGTCGGCGGCCACCTTAATTTGCCCTTCATGGGCGCGGATGGCGTGCAGGCGCTCGTCGAAGGGCGACAGGCGGCAGTCGAAAGCGTCGACGGAGGCGGCGGCGCAGAGGTTGGCAATACCGAACAGGCGGTGGGCTTCCAGCAGGCACCAGCCGGCATAGGCGGCAGAGAACTGGGTGCCGTTCAGCAGGGCCAGGCCCTCCTTGGCCTGCAGGCGCAGGGGTTCAATGCCCAGGGCAGACAGCACTTCGGCCGCCTGTCGCTTTTCATTTTTATAAAAAACCTCGCCCAGCCCGATCAGCGGCAGGCTGAGGTGGGCCAGCGGCGCCAGATCGCCCGAAGCGCCCAGAGAGCCTTGCTCGTAGACGACGGGCAGGATGCCGAGGTTGAAAAATTCCACGAGGCGCTCCACCAGTTCCAGGCGCACGCCGGAATAGCCGTGGGAAAGGCTCTGCACCTTCAACAGCAGCATCAGGCGGACGATTTGCGGCGGGACTTCCTCGCCCATGCCGCAGGCGTGCGACCGCACCAGGTTGTACTGCAGGGCTTCCGTCTCTTCTTTGGAAATCTGGATATTGCACAGGGCGCCAAAGCCGGTATTGATGCCGTAGAACAACTCGTCGGAATGCTGTAGTTTGCCGGTGAGGTAGTCGCGGCAGTGTTGGATGCGCCGGCGGCTCTCCTCGGAGAGGGTGAGTTGGTAGTCGTCTTTCAGTGCCTGTGCTATGCGCTCAAGGGTCAGTGTGTCTGCACTGATATAATAGGTTTTATCCATCGTAGGGCTGTTTTTGCCCCGACAATTCCGTTTCCAGCTTTTAAAGCTGGAAACGGAATTGTCGGGGTGCGTAACAGGGGGCGAAGTTAAGAAAAATACTGGTTTGGCAGCTCTCAGCCATTCACCGCCACCACCTCTCCTTCATTGCCCACAAACAGCAGCACATACGCCTTCAGGTTCTCCAGGTTTTGCAGGTAGTCGTCGAACTGCAGATAACGCCGAAGTTGCCCGACAGCTTCTTTTTTCACCGCTTCGGCTCTGGCGGCAGCTTCTTTTTTAAGGTATTTGAGTTCAAGGACAAACTGATATTTCGTTTCAAAAGGAGGACGTTTGATCAGCAAAATATCTACAAACCCCTTGTCGGTTGGCGATTTTTTCACTTCAAATTCGTGGTGGATGGTATAGACCCCAACGGTAAACAGGACGGAAGCGAAGATGGCCTTGATGTATTTTTCGTCAAAATTCATCTTATCCCGGGTTGAAAGAGCGGCCAATATCTGCTGGGTATAGTCAATTAAGGGCTGAATCTCATTGTTAAGGGCTAAAACGGTTATTATTTCGTGCAGGTCAACCTGGCCGGCAGGAAGCCTGCTCCGTTCGATCAAAACCTGGTGAAAATATTGATAGTATATCTGTTCGATCACATAGTTGGGCATCTTGAAAACTACGCTGGCCAGGCTGCTTTTGTGGATGGTGATAAACCCCGTGTAATACAATAAGCTGATAAAATCATTTCTGTCAAACCGTTGTTCCAGTTCAAACTGTCGGGCCAGCGTCGCAGTGACTTCTCCTGTCGTCAGCAATTCATCCAGGTATTGCAGGTGTTCTTTTTCTTTGCCTTTGATTTGAAACAAGCGGCGGATTTTGCTGTAATCACTGGCGATGTTGGGGTCCAGCAAGTCTTCCGGGTAGCGCTTTTTGCGGCTGTATTCGGATGCAAAGTAAAGCACCATGTCCGGATTGTAGACGTGCTTGGTGGCTTCCTTGGCAAATAAGTAACCATTATACCAGGCTTTCGTCAATGCCAGCACTTCCTCTTCCTTGTCTTCCGGCACGCCAATACCTCTGATTATATCACGCACTTCCTGTTGCTCAAAACCCAGCATCGCGTGGAATTCTTCGTACAAACTGATATTGGTGGAGATATTAAAGCCGCTGGTGAAGCTGTCCAGGGTCAGGGGCGAGACGCCGGTGATAAAAAGCCGGTCTATGGTCCCGCTTTGTGTCCCCGCCTTGATCGCTTCGTAAAACTTGCGGACAAAGCCATTTCTTCCCACCATATCCTGAAAAGAATCAAATTGGAAAGACAGTATCTCATTGGCAAAATGATCGTATTCGTCTATCAAAAGGTAGATTTTATGGTTGGGCGCTTTTAGCTGCATGGCCAACAGAAGATGTTGCATTACATGGGCGGGGAAATTGGCGCCTTCTATTTTTTGGGTATTTTCCTGTTGAAAAAACTGCGGGTATTCGCCCAGGAACTGCATTGCGCCATGCTTCACATTTTGCAGGAAAGATTGGTAAGCACTCTCTGAAGAAGCCGTATTCATCTGTGAAAAATCAAACTTCAGGATCAGGTACCGGTTGGCTAAATCCGTAGGCTGCCGGCCGATGTGATAATTCCCAAATAGCCGCTCAAATTTGTCTTTATATTGGATGCCGTAGTAATACTCCAGCACAGAAAGGAACAAACTCTTCCCAAACCGTCGGGGGCGCACAAAAAACAAGTAGCTGGAAAAAAACGCTTCCAATTGCTCAATATACATTGTCCGGTCAACATAGTACTGTCCCCTTTCAACCAGCGTCTCAAAATTGCTGATCCCGTATGGGATTTTTATCATCGGATTTTGATTTTTTGATGGCAAAGATAACGAGATTTGCCCAAATAACGCTACGCGGCCTGGCTTACGGCCAGGGCTAATAACCAATAACCATTAACTGCGGCACCACACTACTGGACATTTACACAAATGGGACCAAAATGTCCAGTAGTATGCTGCGGCACTATTGTTCCGGCAACCCTACTCCCCCCCCTCCATGTCAAAATCCAGATATTCCTCTTCCTTGCCGTGGTTATATTCCGGAATGTCCTTCCAGTCCTCCGGCTCGTCGAGCAATTGTACGATGCCGAAGGCCTGCTCCAGGCCCCGCTGGATTTCGCGCTTGCGGATCTCGCTCTGTTCGAAATCCGACTTGACGCGCCGTTTGGAGGATTGGATGTTGTACTGGTCGAGCGTGCCGAGGATGGCGTAATAGAGGTTGAAGGTGCCGTTGCGGCGGGCCGGCCGGGGTTTCAGGCTGGGGTCGTAGCGCCTGAAGCGGTCGGCCAGCACCTGGCCGGCATTGACCTTGATGTTGTACTCGATCTCGTTGTCGAAGGTGTGTTCCCCGCTGATGGTCATGTTGAGGGCGTTGCTGCGGATGAACATGGCGGGGATGTAGAGCCGCTGTTTGCGGATTTCCAGGAAGTTCTGCATGTCGACGAAGCGGATTTGCTCCAGGTCCTTGATCTTGACGAAGGTGGAAAAGGATTCCAGCATTTCGAAATCCCGCAGCTCGCCGTCCTTGATAGCCACGCCCGCCAGGACGCGCAGCTTGTCCATGTCGAAATTGCCTTCCTCGTCCCAGAAGGCGTAGATGGCGATGAGGGCGTCGAGCTTGCCCTTCAGGTGTTCAGCTTTGAGGACTTCCTGTCCGAAGTTTTCCGACTGGCGGAAGAACTCGGTCACGTCAATGGCCTTGCAGGTCAGCTTGGCCTCCAGGCGGGGCTCGTCCTCGAAGTAGGCCTGCCCGTCCAGCTGGAGCCGCCCCCTGAAGGCGTCCACCTCGCCGCGGATGCCCATGATGTTGTTGTCGAACTCCAGTTTCCCTTTAAAGTTGCTGCCGTCGATGAGGTTGTAGTTGAAGGCCTCCACGTCGGCGTTGAAGCTGCCTTTAAGGAAGCTGGTCACGGCTTCCCGTTTCTGCACGACGGCCACTTTGAGGGAGTCCTTCACCTCCTCGGGCGCCTGCTCCTCTTCCGGGGTGAGGGCGGAGAATTTCATGAGCCGGTCGAGGTCCAGCGATTTGGCCACCAGGCTGGCGTCGAAGAGCAGCTCCACATTCTGGCTGTTCACCGAATCGGCAAACAGGACGGGCAGGATGTTGTAGGCGGAGCCCGTGAAGGAGATGTCGCTGCCGGCCCCTTCGATGCGCAGGCCTTCGACGGCCATGCGGTTGCCCTCCAGGCGCAGCTCGCCCCGGTCGAAGAGGATTTGTTCCTCTTTGACCGCCAGGGAGGCGTCGTCGAACGCCAGCGATCCGCTGGCCTGCACACGGGAGATGCGGGCCGGGTCGGTCATGTCTTTATACGCGCCGTTGAGCCGCAGCTGTTTGATCTCCACCTCGCCGCCGCCGCCGGTGATGTTGGGGTTGCCCAGGAACTTATAAACCGACTCGAGGGGCACCACCCCGTCCAGCGAAAAGTCGATCGCCGGCTCGTCGAGGTTGGCCACCTCCAGGCGCATTTCCACCAGCTCGCGGTTGAAATAGCCTTTGAAGCTCTCCAGGGTAAACACGGAGGAGCTGTTGTCGCGGTACTTGCCGTTGGTGAACACGGCGTTGAAGCTCACGTCCTTCAGCGGGTTGTCGAGGCGGGGGCTGGACAGGCGGCCGTCCTGCAGGCCGAACTCCACGCGGAGTTCCGGGCTTTGCTGCTGGTTGTACTGCCCTTTGACGAGGGCATTGAAATTGAACTTGCCCGAGCTGGAAAAGTCCGCCAGGCTTTTGGCGTACTGCTCCGGCAGCAGGGCCAGCACCCCCTCCAGGTTGCCGTTGTCGCTGCTGGCGTAGAGGTCGAAGTAGGTGCCGCTCTCCCAGCTTTCGATCGTGCCGTCCACCTTGAAGGCATTGCCTTCCACTTCCAGAGCGGCCTGCTCGATGTCGTAGCTGCCCTCCTCCAGGTTGACGAAGACGCTGGCGTCGTAGGCGATGTTTTTGCCCGGCAGGTAGCGGACGCCGTCGATGTCGGCGAAGCGCGAAGTGATGTCCGCCTCGCTCTTCAGGGAAAACTGGCGGGCGGAGAACTCGCCGGAGAAGGTGGCGTCGTTGACCAGGGCGGAGACGGCCTGGCGGGTGCTTTCGTCGGCGTAGATCAGCTCGACGTTGCGCAGGCGGGCCAGTTCGATGTCGACGGCAGTGGAGCTGGCCTCTTCCTCTTCTTCTGACTCCACGAAGATGTCGTAATTCGGGTTGCCCTGCCGGTCGATCTCGATGTTCAGCGCCCCGTTGCTGACGACCACCGAGCGCACTTTTATTTTAGAACTGAAAAGGCTCATCAGCCCGAAGCGGAAGGAAAGCTCCTCCGCTTCCAGCAGGGCGCCGCCGCGGGTGTCCTTCAGGGTAACCCCCTTCAGGTTGGCCGCCACATTGGGGAAGGTGCGGATGACGGTCAGCCCAAAATCCCGGATCACCAGCTCCGATTTGAGCTGCTTGTTCAGCTCTTTGGTGATCTGCCGCCCGACCTTGCCTTCGAACAGGCCGGCAATGACGGCCACCGCCCCGACCAGGACGGCAAAAAAGACGAACAGGATGATGACGAGGCGCTTGAGGAACTTCTTCATGGGGCACGATGGTTTGATAAAGACGCCAAGTTAAGGGTTTTCAAAGGTTATCCCAGAGCGTCCTGCCATTGAACGCCGGCGGGCGGCCAAATATTTTTTCAAAATTTTCACTTGGAAAGCTTGCGGTGGATGGGTAAAGCATATATATTTGCACTCGCATTTGAAAGGAGGGCGCATAGCTTCCCGCTTCAAAGAAGCGGGATTTAGAGCACCCTTCCATAAACAGGGCGCATAGCTCAGTTGGTTTAGAGCACCTGCCTTACAAGCAGGGGGTCGTAGGTTCGAATCCTTCTGCGCCCACAACTGAAAATGAAGGAGTTATGGCGAATAGCCGTAACTCCTTTTTCTTTTGGGTGAAACATGGGGGAAACATGGGTTACCTTTTTTCACCCATCCGCAACAGCGCTCTAAAGTTTGCCGGCCGAAAGGGTATAGATGGCAGGTTACCTGTGCTTCCGTGGCGACAAGCGGTTCATGAATAGCCAGCCTGTCAACAGGCAAATTGGGGAGAATAACCGGATACAGTGCCCCTCGTTTATAGTTCTGGAAAAAGCCAACTGATATCTCCTGGCTGTCCATTTCTAATGCCTGGCTTGCAAATGCAAAAAGCATGTACCTGTCACTTACGCCGTAAAGAAAAGGATGTGGCTTAGCCATGTAAATGGCAATAGAGCTTATCTCAAAACGCGCTTTATATTCGGCCAGGGGAATTCGGTAGTTGAAGAAAGAGGATGGGGCGATTAGGTGGCCCGGCTTGAAATGAACGTGAAAGTTCATGTGGTTATAGCTTAGGGTAGTGGAACACTTAGTACATTTATGCTCATCCCTGGTTATGATCTTCATCCTCCTCTCTCTCCATTCGGCACATTTCAGCAAGTTTGGGTATGAAGCAGGTTCGTTGGATTCCAGCAATTCCCGGTATGTCATATTCTTATGTGGGTTTCGGGATAATCAGTTTAGCAAGATAAAATAAATAAAACTCTTCTTTTCACGGGCTCTTTACGTTTCGATATTGGAGCCGCTATTGACAGTAGAATCTCATCATTTCCCTGAGCTAATACTGACTCAATTTATGTGATTTACTGGAAGGTTGTAAAAGAGTATTTGATAAATGCTTCCATCCGGATCGCCAATTGATGAAAATCATCTTTTCCCATCTTGCCTGCTAATCTCAGAAACGTTATATTAGGCTTTTACTTTAAAGAGGCATGCTTACCACCAACGCAACCATCTACCTTTCAATGATGGGAGCGTCCGAGATTACTATACAATCCGCATCGCTGCAATGGAGTGGGTTTTCCACTATGCCAGAAGCTTTTGTATAGCCGGGCTTTTGTTTGCCGGAAAAGGGGAAAGTAATATCTTTCCGGTAATAAAACAGCCTCTGAATAGCCAATCACCGCCAATAACACAAAAACGAAGGCCCTCTTGTGGATTCACTTCCTTAAGGAAGAGACAAAATAAGAGGGCGACTATAAATCCGAAACCAAGCTTAACACTGGGCTCTCATGGATATCGCCACCGGCACGCGCATCACAGTAAGAAATGAAGACTTCCTGGTAACGGAAGTCCGGAAAAACCACGATGATACCCATATCATCGAAGCGGAAGGCATCAGCGAGCTGGTCCGGGGCAAGCGTTTTGTCTTCGATACCCGCAGCGATCAGCAGATCCAAATCCTCGACCCTGAAAATACCCGCCTGCAGGCGGACCACGAGACCGGCTACCGGCAAACCAAGCTGTTCCTGGAGTCCCAGTTCCGCAATGCGTATTCGACCTCCCACAAGATCACCCTGGCGCATAAGTGCGCCTTCGACCTGGCGCACTACCAGCTGACGCCGACGCTGAAGGGCTGGATTGTTCGGGGTTTGAGCATATGCGATGTGAGCGGCCGTGGGAGGTTGTTTATACGATCACGAAGTCGGAGTTGTATAGGGGGAGGAGGTAGTGTATGAGGCGCCGTTTGAGGGGTGTGATCGGGTGAAAGACTATGAAGTGGTTTGGAAGCACTTTAGTAAGCAATTAAAGAAATAAGCCCTATGGAGCTATTGTATGCTTACATTGAAAAATTCAAGAATATTGAACGGCAGGAGTTCAACTTTAGCCCGCGATGTTATATTCATTACGATCGGGAAAAGAATACCCTATCTGTTACGGCAAGCCAGGATTACATTCCAAATCTATTTGGTTCCGGGATTTCTAATGTGACTGCCATAATAGGCAAGAATGGAAGTGGGAAGAGTAATTTATTGGAATGCTTGTTGGAACATATTGTCGGAACAAAGCATAGTTGGGAGTCGAATATCATCCTGGTATTTCTGAAAGGTGAAAATGAAATTGCCTGTAAGACCAATCTTCAGGAATTGGCTATAATTGTACCTCCGCCAGTTAAAGCGACTCAAATTGAACCTCATCGCGAATATAGTCTTCGTACATCAGAAGGGAGTTGCCTTTATTATTCTTATTTATACGATGGTGAGCTCAGGCGTTTTCAATTCGAACAGCACATCCGGGTGTTAGACTTATCTACAAATAGAAGAGTGGCTTTTAGTGAGAGCTATAGAAAGTCGTTTGAGGATCAGGAGATTCAAAGCCAATTGACTTTTCGGACGCTGGAAATGAGGACTTTGGTCAAGTTCCTCTTCAGGATTGGAACCGACCTGCTAAATATAAGGATACCTGATATTATTCAGATCTCCATTTCGGTTCCTTTTTCTGTCGAATTGGTTAAAAATGTATTCAAGTCTAAAAATGGGCTTTCCCAGGAGTTATCAGATGACTTGGACCTTATTGCTGAGCGCTTGCCAGGGCGATCTACTTATTCTTACTTTCGTGCAGGTTTGTTCTTTGGGCTTCTTTACGATCAAGCAGCTCAAATTGTACTGGACAGATTCGTCTCATTTGTAATAGACATCGCTGATCACATAAGAGAAAACGATGACATAGAAGACGATATTCTCTTTGATATTCCGTATAAACTACATTATGAAGAGAGGATAAGTAAAGTGCTTCAATGTATCAAAGAATTGGAGCCTTTCGTCCACAATTCAAGAGCCTTCCGGGTGCCGGTAAAAGATGCATTGCTGGTGATAAAATTGCTCGATATGATAGGGTTGCTGAATTTTCGATTGGGCGACCCTTTTGATTTTGATGTGTACTTTGACGATGAGGAAAACCCAGGAGGATTAAGTGGCGGAGAAAGGTCATTTTTAGGCTTATTAAGCCGGTTTCACCTGGCGACTGACGCCTCACTTTCTGGAAACTATTTTGTTCTTTTAGATGAAGCAGATATCGGCTTTCATCCTCAATGGCAAAAGCATTTGTTGAAATATTTATGTGAGTATTTGCCGATTGTTTTGCATTCGTTTGATAGAAGCCCCATTCAGATTTTTATCACTGCTCATTCTCCTTTTATTGCCTCTGATTTGCCAAAAGAGAACATTCTATTTCTTAACAAAGATTCGGAGGGCAAGTGCCAGATTGACCCTGGGGTGAATCATGAGCAGACCTTTGCGGCAAATATTCATACGCTGTTGTCAGATTCATTTTTTTTGAAGGATGGACTGATCGGAGATTTAGCCGAACAAAGGATAGAGGAACTCATCGAAGCTATACAGAAATTTCCCGAGACTGAGCAACTGGCATGGTTACAAGGCGAAAAAGAGGAGCAAAAGAGAACCATTAGGGCTTTAATCGGAAAAGTAGGCGAGCCAATTATTCGGGATAAGCTATATCAACTTTACGAAGAGCACATCGGAGAAAGTAGGGAGGAACGGAGAGCGCGGTTGCGCCGTGAATTAGAAGAACTTGACCGGGAAGAAGACAATGAATAATCAATTTCTATGAGAAAGATCGATCAGGCATTAGATGGTCAGAGAAAAGTGATGCCGCTCCAGCATTTGGCGGAAGAGTTTTTCCGTTTGATCAATCCCAAAACGAAAAAAGGAAAGTTCAAAAAAAAGGAATCTGTCATCGGCCGGTTGAAAGGGCGAATCAAAGGGCATAGCAAATTACCGGCCCGTTTCTACGAAGGTTTACTGGATGAAGGCAATAATTTTGAAATGCTTCGGCAAATCGTTACGAGTTCACCTTTTGAAATGGAGCAGAGGGTCATGCCTGAGATTGAACAGCTTCAGCATTCGAGTGGATTCAGTTGGACGAAAGCCTTCAGGAAAGAAATCATTACGACACTGGGATATCCTCTGATCCGCAAAAACTATACAAACTGGCTAGTGGATCGATTAGGGATAAAGGCATGTCCCTATTGTGGCACACAATACATTCTGGGTTTTTCTTCTCAAAAAGAAAAGAAAGTCCTTTGTGAACTAGACCATTTTTTTCCAAAGGAGGAATATCCTTATCTGTGTATTTCCTTCTACAACCTGGTCCCTAGTTGTTCTGCCTGTAACCGGCTAAAAAGCAGCGGCGGGACCAGCCTTGCTTCATATCCACATCCATATATTGACGACTTGAATATGATGTTCACCTTTAAAACCAACCCCGCAGGTGTGATTCGATCCATTATTGCTCAACGGAAAAACATACCTATTACGCTTGAGCCGATGGGAACGAATACCCGAAAGATAGATAACCACCTGAAACGTTTTCGTTTAGCCGAGGTATACCCAAACCATTCCGATGTGGCAGAAGAAATTTATTGGAAAAAATACGTCTACAACAAGTCTAGAAAAAGGGAACTTACAAAGTTATTCAATGGGAAATTGGGGCTGACTCAGAAAGAAGTAGACCGGTTCATTATTGGCAATTACACCGCTGATGAGGATTTGTTGAAGCGGCCACTAGCTAAATTGACCAAAGACATTGCGAGAGAAATAAAGCTTATTCCTTGACGACAGTAAAGATATCAGTATCTCGCTTCAGAGGAAGAGAAAAACACTATTGCTGATTATTGTTATAACAACTGTATTCTATGAAACACCTAACCAATGGCGCTACCTGGCTTCGGGCAGATTTTCACCTGCACACCAATGCAGATAAAGAGTTCAGGCATGACAAAACAGAGAAAGCAGGGGTTTTCGCGAAAAAATATGTGGAACGCCTGAAGGAAGAGGGCATTGGTGTTGGCGTGGTAACGAACCACAATAAGCTGGATTATGAAGAATTTAAGGCTATTCGAAGCAGAGGAAAAAAAGAAGGTATCCTGCTACTGCCAGGCATTGAGCTATCTGTAAAAGATGGAGCAAGGGGGATACACTGCCTTATCACGTTCAATGATAATTGGTTTAGCCAAGGGCATAACTATGTTGAAGGCTTTCTGAATGCTGCGTTTGAGGGCATTCCCAACCGGGAACATGAGAATACGCGCTGCAAACTCAACCTGGGCGAGCTTCTGAAAAAACTTGAGGAATATTGTGCTCAGGGGCGGGACAGCTTCATTATTCTGGCACACATAGAGGACAGTAGTGGTTTCTATAAAGAACTCGAAGGCGGGAGGGTCAAAGAGTTTGCTGAAAATCCGCTTTTCCGGAAGTTTGTGCTTGGAATGCAGAAGGTGCGTACGCGCGATAAAATCCAAAACCTCATGCAGTGGTTTAAAGAAGCAAAATGCCCACTCCCCGCTTTTGTAGAAGGCTCAGACTGTAAGTGCCTGGAGGAAGTAGGAGGCGCTCATCGGCAAAATGGAAAGGATAAAAAGACCTATATCAAGTTGGGAGACTCAAGCTTTGAAGCAGCAAAGTTTGCTTTAGCCAACCACGAGATCCGGGTGAAGCCAGACGAGTCTCCAGAGCCTTCCCATGCCCATTTGGAGTCCATTTTTTTTGTGGGTGGGAAGCTGGACGGGCAAACCATCTACTTCAATGCTGACCTGAATTGCCTGATCGGGACGCCCGGCGCCGGTAAATCATCCATTCTGGAAACAGTGCGCTACATTCTCGATATGGAATTCGGGGATAATGCTGCAAATATGGGTTATAAGGAAAACGTGGTAAGTAACCTAATGGGGAGTGGAGGTAAAGGGGTAGCAAAAATAACAGGGCGAAACGGGCAGGGCTATACGATAGAACGCACCCTGGGCGAGCCCCCTCGCATTCTGAATGAACTGGGTGATGAGGTGCAAATGGTTATCAGCGAGGGAATCATTTCCGGCTTATACTTCGGGCAAAAAGACCTCTCCAATATTACGGATAAATTCAACCAAAGCTTTTTGGATAAATTCATTGGCTCCGCTTTAAAAGAGGTTCAGGAAAGGATCAGCAAACAGGTGGAAAAAATAAGCGAAATTATCGGCCAGATGGATGAGTTGCAAAAGGCCGAGGAAGAAGCCGAAGCATTAAGGCTGAAAAAGGGGCAGCTTTCAGAAAATATTCGATTGTTTGATAAGTACGATATCAAGAAAAAACTGGGCCGGCAGGAAGGCTTCGAGGCTGACGTGGATCATATTGGTATGATGGAAGAAGAAAGCGAAAAAGAGTTTAAGAAATTCAAGTCGGCAATTGAAAATTTTTCATCGAGCCTTGAAAAACTGTTGGACCATAAAAGCAAGGAAAACAAAAAAGATTTTGAAGAAGCAGAAAAGTTGATCCGGCTAATACAATCCTACCTGGAGGAAGTGGAGAAACGTACTGGACAGATGGAAAAAAAGGAATTGGAGGGATTAAAGCGGATTGGAAAAGAACTTAATATCCGGTATAACGACGAAAAGGAAGCTTTTGCTGAAGTCCGTCGGGCCATTAACGTAGATGGAGAATTAAAAGCGGATGATTATCTCAAGTATAAGCGGGAATTAAAAGGGACAAAGCAAAAGCTGGAATCCTTGGATGTACAGCTGAAGCAGAAAGAAAAACTTCAGAAGCAGCTTTCAAAGGCGCTTAAGAGGCTACGTGCTCTTCACAAAGAAGAAGCGGAAAAATATACCGAGGCGATTAAGATGATCAATGAGGAAGGAGCAGGAGTGAGTGTGCAATTTACTGCTCATGGAGACAAAGAGGAATTTGCACAAGCGCTTGGTGGGTTTTTCCAGGGTACGAATATCCGGAGAGAATATTACCGAAACATTGCTGACGCTTATGAGGACACCATAGCCATTTATGAGGACCTCAATGACCATGAAAGCCCTCTGGCAAATATACTCAGTGGTGGCAGCCACCTGTTGAATTTCCAGAACCGCTTCGAGGAACGGAAAGCAGAGCTTCTCACCTACAAGAGCCCTCACCATTTTGAGTTGCTCTATCAAGGCCGTCCCATTCAAAAATACTCTGTCGGAGAGCGCGCCTCTGCTTTGATCCTGTTCACCCTTACCATGGGCGATAATGACCTCATTGTCATTGACCAGCCGGAGGACGACCTGAACAGCCAGTCCATATACCAGGAAGTAGTGGAAACCCTGCTGAAAAGCAAGCACAAAACACAGTTCATTTTTGCCACCCACAACCCCAATATTCCGGTCCTGGGAGATTGCGAGCAAATCTTCTGTTGCCAGTACTTCGATAACAAACTACAGTTTACGGCCGGCGGCATCGACTCCAGAGACAATCAGCAGAACATCATCCGGATCATGGAAGGCGGGCCGGAGGCTTTTCAGAAGCGGACGGAGATCTATGCGGGGTGGCGGCGGGGGCGGTGAGGGCCGTCTCCCACCTACTCCCCATCATCATTCACCACCGGTGCTGCTCCGGCATTTCTATAAGGTACAGGAGTAGGTTGAGGCAACATAGCCTGAATTTTTTCGAATGGTTCCCCCTCCACCAGCCAGGCTTTAATGATCTTTTCGAGCGTCGGCTTTACCGCATCCGATAACTCGAGGGTGAGCACCAGCATATCGAATTCACCGTCCCACTTCTGGCAGCGGGCGCGGAGCATGGGGTTGCCAGAGCCTGGCTTCCGCTGAATGAGCTGAAGGATGCGATCCTTGTATTTGGTGCTGAAGATATGATCGTCGTATATTTTCCGGCCGTTGGCGAAGGTGGGTTGAAAGAAATGAACTGCCGGGCTTCCGGTGGCCGATTCGACCAGCCTTTTGTAGAAAGCCTCGTTGAGGTTGTAGACCCGCTTATTCTCCAGGGAGTCCTTAAATAGATGCTTCATGCCAGAAAATTGGTATCCTCCCCCGGTGCTCTTTCTTGCTCATTGGTGATAGGGTTTAAACGTTTCTATTAAAAGATGAGTTTCGACTTTGAAGTGCCATTCTTTAAGCTCGCACTTACCAAAGAAAGTACTGTCAATTTTTCAGAAACTGGAAACCTTATTTATGTTCGCAATTTAGTGTTTTTTTGTTTTTATTCAACTTTATGATTATCTTTCAGCACCTTCTAATACCATGTTTTTCTCATGGATTGACTCCAGAGACAATCAGCATAACATTATTAAGATCATGAATGGCGGCCTTCTGTATCAACCTGATCTCTAAGTTTAGCAAGTTTGGAAGCCCCCCTTCAAGCCAAAAGCAACCTCCAAACAGCCTCAGAATAGATGATCATCAAATATTTCCAGGCCGGCGACAACTACTGCCCCCCCATAACCCCAAAATCAAACACCTTATCATTGGAATATTGGGATGGCATGCTGCTCGCATAGAGGAAGCAGTATTCGCCCTGCTCCAGGGCGGGTTCAAAAGTCACTTTATAAATGCCCGGGGCTGCTTCCTCATAATTGAAGGGGACTTTCTCCTTATCGGGTATCCCGGTAGAACCACCGAAAGCATTCGCTTTGGCCACTACGAATTCCCGGGAGTTCTTTTTCTCGTCCAGCCGAACCAGGACAAATTCATTGGGAGAAGTGGCGGTGGCGAAGAACCAGTTGTCCGAATAGGCGTTGGTGTTTGCTTCAAAGTAAAAATAAAATTCAGGGTTCACTTCCTGGATTTGCAGGCGGCTATCGCTGCCGGCTAAACTGGATTTTGCTTTTTGGTTGGCCAGCCCCCGCGTGACGGAACTCTTGAGAGCGCCTCCTACGCCTCCTGCCTGGCTGGTGGAAACCACGGTGGGGTCCACCCGCCTCAGTTTTTTGTCTTTGTCGATGGGGTTGTAATAATAGATTCCGGCGGCTCTCGGGGTTAACGGGTCATTCAGGTCCTGCTGCCCGGCCTCTGCTGCTGCTGCTTCCTGCGAAGCATTCATCATGGCCTTGATCACTTCCGCCGACACTCCGTTGTTGGTCAAATCGATCAGGCCGTCAGTGCTCACGTCAAACGACGTATTACTTGTCTGGATTTTACTGACGATCACGGACGGCTCCAGGCCGATCTTCGTCAGGGTGATCACCTCTTCGTTGGTCAGGGTCTCCGCCTGGGCTTGTACATTTGCCAAAAAGGGTAGGAGGAATAATGCGGCGGTGAATAGTATTTTCGTTTTCATATTATTGGGTTTTTTAATTTATAATCCGGCATTTTTTCCAACGTGGCCCTGAAGGTGTCATCTACGACGATAGGAGTAGGTGACATCTCCAGATTTGGACGAGATTACACCTTTCTCATACTTCGAAGGATGTTATACTTAACGGCAATAGGTTTTGTGCATTTTTGGGTGGCTCCCCTTTCCGCGAGCGCCGAAGCTGCTCAGCGGAGGCGCTAGGGGATTAAGGGGCGGGGAGGGCAAATGCACAAAACCTATTGCAGCGGAGTATACCTCGTCCAAAGAGGGATTGCGGGCCCTGATCGCCCGGCATGTCCGCCCATCAGTTCCCCGTCTTCACAAACGGCAGGGCCTTTCGGAAATCTCTGCCCGCCACCTCTATGAAGTAGCTGCCCGGAGGCACATTGTCCAGCCGCAGGGTTCGGGTAGCCCCATCGGGCATCAGGGTCTGGTCCTCCAGCAATTGCTTTCCGAGTACGTTCAGCAGCCTTACCGATGCAGTTGCAGCGCCCTCGCATTTGATGTGAAGGACATCCGTTGCCGGGTTGGGGAAGAGGGTGATTTGGTGGTTGATGCCTTTATCTGAGGTAGAAACTATTACTTCAAAGGCAGAAGCGGAGCAGCCCTGGCTATTGGTAACGGTAACAGTATAGGTTCCGCTTCCGTCCACTGTAATTGTGGGAGTAGTTTCCCCGGTCGACCATAAATAAGTAAGCCCTGTACCAGTGGCAACGGCAGCCAATTCCACCTCCTGCCCCTGAGTGGTGGACTCGATTGTAACTGTTGGATTAACCCGCCCCACCACCGTAGCCTCAGCAGTGGCCGTACACCCATTGACGTCGGTAGCAGTAACAGAATAGGCACCTCCCGACAGGCCAAACAAATGTTGAGTCGTCTCCCCGTTGCTCCAAAGGTAACTCTCAATCGGGCTGCCGCCGGAAACAGTGGTTAATATCCTCCCGTTCGTTTCGCCGCAGTCCGTATCAGTTGGCATGAGCGACAGCGTAGCCACCGGCCATTCGGTCACGGCGATGGAGGCATCGCCGGTGCAGCCGGCGGCATTGGTGACCGTTACCGAATAGTCTCCGCCGGCATCGGCAACGATGACCTGGGAAGCCTCGCCGGTACTCCACAGGTAAGCATTGGCCTGGCTGGCCTGGAGCACGACGGAGCCGCCTTCACAGAATTCCAGGTCTCCCACAGGCGTAATGGTGGCCACCGGCGCCGGAATCCCAATGAGGATGGTAGGGCCGGCAACCGCCGAACAACCTGCCCCGGAAGTGACCGTAACCAAATATTCCCCCGGGTTGGATACGGTGATGCTCTGCGTGCTGTCCCCGGTGCTCCACCGGTAGGCATTGGCCGGATTTGCGGTGAGCGTCACGGAACTGCCCTGGCAAAACTCCACCTCTCCATCGGGAGTTATGGCTGCTATGGGTAGCGGCAGCACGGTAACCATTGTTGCGGTAGATACGGCAGCGCACCCGTCTGTGTTGGTAACGGTGACCCAATATGCCCCCGTTTCCGTCGCTGTGATGCTTTGGGTGGTGGCGCCGGTGTTCCACAGGTAGGCGTTTGCCGGGCTGGCGGTGAGCATCGCCGAACTGCCCTGGCAAATCTCAACTGGCCCGGGAGGCGATACCGTTGCGGTGGGTGCAGGCGCTAACTCCACGGTAGTAACTGCTGATACAGCAGTACACCCGGCAGCATTGGAAACCGTTACCCAATAGTCCCCCGCTTCAGCCACGGTAATGCTGGGCGTGGTGGCGCCATTGCTCCACTGGTAGGCATTCGCCGGGCTGGCGGTGAGCACCGCCGTGCTGTTCTCGCAAACCGTTACTACTCCCGCCGGCGCAATGGATGCCGTAGGCGGAGGCACCACCGTCACTTCCACTGGCAGGGACGCCTGCGGGCACCCGTCTGCATTGGTGATTGTAACGGTATAGTTGCCAGAGGTAGTGACAGTGATGGAACGCACAGTAGCGCCGTTGCTCCACAGGTAAGTGTTGCCCTCTTCGGCCGTCAGCGTTACCGAGCCGCCCTGGCAGAAGGTGGTAGGGCCGTCGGGAGTAACGGCGGGAGGGGTGGCAACAGCGAACTTGACAGTTTTTACATCTTTGAAAGTGCCGGAACAGCTGGAGGTGCCGGCGATGTAGATGTTATCGCAGTTGTCGGTTACCATGGCGCCAGCTATATCCGAACCGCTGTTGCCGCAGTCGTAGGTTGTCGTCCAAAGGACATTGCCGTTAGCGTTGCTGTATTTCACCATTTTGAAGTCTCCCACTGCATCGTATCCGGCCACGTATATGTCCGGAGGATCGCTTAGGTTGCTCAGGGCCATGGCAACGGGAGCGCCTTCGACACCTACCCCTGATGGGGGGCTCCGCCAGATCGAAGCGCCATTAGGAGATAGCTTTCTCAGTGTAAAAGTAAAGAATGACCCATTGTAAAAGCTCATGGCGACATATACATTGTTGTCGTTGTCGAGTTGCATGCCTGCTCCGGAAAGCAGTGGGCCAAAAGGATCAACATAAGAATAAACACGCCAGGCATAGGACTGATTATTCGCTCCAGGATACAGGTATTTGGCCGTTTCGACCTGGGTAGGGTTTGACGTTCCGATCACACTGGAGGTGCTGGTTACGATCATATTCCCGGCGCCGTCCAGTTCCAATGCAATGGGGAGCCCCAGCGCAAAGTCTTGTACATTGGCATTGTAAGAACGGACCAGGGCGCCGTTGGATGGATTTATTGACTTTACATAGTAGATACCCGTATGGCTAATGCCTCCCGCCACAATAATATTCCCATCGTTCGGATGGATAAGCACCAGAACCTCGTTTTGATATCTCCCTGGCAGGTCCGCCGTCCACTGCGCCGTACCGGAGGCGTTGTATTTTACCAGCACGCCGCCATTGACGTTGTTGCCGCCCGCAGCATACACATTACCGAATACATCTGTGGCGATATTGTACCCGATATTGATGGAGTTGGTGGCGCCGCTGTGGACGGCCGCCCATTGCTGCATACCTCCGGCGTTGTACTTGATGGTCATCATATTCACCCCATCGCCGGTGCCCTGGCTTTGCCCGGTCACATAAACATTGCCGGAAGCATCCACCTTCAGGCCGTGTGCGACGTCGTCGCCATTGGCGGCGCCGTTATATGTACGGGTCCAGAGGATATCGCCGTCGGCATTGTACTTGATGGTGAGGTAATCGGTGGTCTCGCCGGGGGTATCGGTGTAGCCGGTCACGTATACATTGCCGTCATCGTCCACGGCCATGGCGTTGGGCTGGTCGTCGGCGATGGCGCCGTGGTAGGCGGACTCCCAGAACAGTGTGGGTTGAGCAAAGGAAGGTATCCATACCATTAAGGTGAAAACAGAGGAGAGTAAAACGTTTTTCATGGGGTTGATTTTTATTTTAGAATAGAGGAAAGACTGCCTCGGCACTCAGAGCTTGTTTGGAGGAAGAATACGGTTTCTCCTTCAGCCGTTTTAAAACGAAATGTTCGAAATGAATGCCGGTAACGTTCGTTCGATTATCCTTTCACGTTTGCCGTAAGCGCCTTGCGGACTAAAAGGTGAAACGGTTCGTCTTTCTTGGCTTCCTGTCGAAAAAGCGCTGTTACTTTATCGGATTGATCTTTTCGCTTTTCGTGCGCAAAGTGTTTGTCGTCGCGCTGTGAGGTTAGCCCCGGAGGAAAAGTACAGGAAAAGGCCGGAGGGTCATTGGGGTTGATATCAACCTTTAAATTACCGCAAGAATTTTCATTGGAAAGGTGATTTTCGTCAATTGGCATGGTGATTTTTGTTATACGGGTTCTTCAAATCCATACCGGGCCGGCATGGGAAGGAATTTAACATTGTAGGGCGCAACATTGAGCTAATGTGTTCCGTACAATTCCAAATAGAGAAAGCAGGGATGAGGAGATTCCGTTCACAGAACAAAACACACTAACGTGTTCACAGTCTACGATTCTAAAAATTACCTCTGCCTGGCTGACGAAAGCCTCAGGGATACCCGTGAAAAGGGTTATGAATTCTTCAACGATCTCGCACGGGGAACAATAGAAGAGCTTAAAAAGTATTTCGATTGCCAGCCGGACAGCCTTAAGGAGCATGCCTTCGAATACCGGGAACAACAGGTCAAGACCTTCATCACCCTGGCGCTCGGGAAAATGACGAAGAATAACTTTCTTCAGGAATTCCCCATGGAGCGGGTAAAGAAGCGCACCAAAAAATGGGAATATCTGGGAAACGGCTTTATCGACTACTGGGCAGCTACGAAAGAGGTTACCTGCTTCATCGAGGTGAAAAATGAATGGACGCGCTACTATCCGGAAAAGAAGGCCTTCACTTTTTATAAAGCTGCCGCCGGTTTGCTTTCCGATGCAAAAGAACAAACAGATCAGATCAAAGATAAAGGTGCTTTCTACAACACGAAACATGCCTTCAGCCTGGGGCTGCTGATCACCCCCGTTTTCGCCTATGGGGAAGAGGCCGAGATCATCCGGAAGGATGCTGCTTTGAAAGAAGAACTCATAAGGGGCGCCAAAGATCTTGGTGCGGATATCCTGGCTTTCTGGCGGATCGGGAATGGGCGGTTAAACGCTTATGAACGGGAAAACGGAAAAGGGGTGGAGTATTTTCCGGGGGTGGTGTTTTGGGGGCGGGTGAGGAAGGTGTCGAGGAAAAAATGAAGAGCGAGGCAATTTTTTTTGTGCAAATTTCTCTTTTAATCCATAAAAAATCAATTGACCCTGAAAAAAAACTTCAATAAACTTGTGCTATGTGAAATTTTCACATAAATTGGTTTTTAACCATCCATTCCGCTTATGCTCATTCGCCTGGTCTTAACCAATTTTCTGTCTTTCGGCCCGGAAACGGAGTTCAATACTCTGACGGGCTCTCCTCGGAGAAAGAAAGAACACATTTATAATTTCGGAGAATTGGAGTTGCTGAAAACAGCAGCCATTTACGGGGCTAATGGCGCCGGCAAATCCAATCTGGCCAAAGGCGCTAGTTTGCTGCGCCAGATCGTCGTTGAAGGCCAGTGGGATAAGGTGCGCGATATACAGCCTTTTCGGTTAGACAAAAAACTGGAAAGCCTGCCGAGCAGTCTTGAAGCGGAGTTTATCATCGGAGAACAGTCCTACTGTTATGGCCTTTCTATTCAGCAAGGGAAAATAATTGAAGAATGGCTTTATCGAACCCACTTTGGCAAAAAGGATGAAATAGTATTCAATAGAACTACAAGCCCGAAAGGCATAACCAAAATAGAAGTCCATTCCGAGTTCTATAAAACAGAGCAAGACCGGTTGCGCATCAAACTCTATGAAGAAGAATTGCTAAAAGAGGACCAGCCACTGATCACCATGATGGCCAATGCTAAACAGGTATTCCGCGATGTCCGGCTGGCATACCAGTGGTTCAGCCACTATTTAATTATCATTTTCCCAAAATCCAAACCACAATTTCTCATTGGCAGGATGCTCGGGCAGTTAGGTTTTGAGGCTTTCGCCAATGAGCTGATCGCCTCCTTAAAAACCGGTATCCATCACCTGGAATTGAAAACTTACGACATTGACGAATTCTTCGGCAAAGATGATGAAGAGCAGGCCCGAAAGATCAAAACAGAAATACTAAAAAACAGTAATGGCAAACGGGCCATTCAACTGAGGGCCGCAAAAGTGGGCGAAGAAATCCTGGCCATGTTGGAAGGCGGCAAAGTAGTCATCAAGCGCCTCATTGCCAAACACAAGAATGAAGAAGGCCAATATTTTGATTTTGTCCTGGACGAAGAATCCGACGGCACACTGCGTTTGCTGGACCTCGCGCCGGCTTTATTTCAGTCCATCAATAGCCCATCTACAGTTATCATTGATGAGATCGATCAGAGCGTTCATCCTTTTTTGCTAAAAGAGCTCATCAAGAAATTTGTTGCTGACGAACAAACAAAAGGCCAATTTATCTTTACAACCCATGAATCCAACCTGCTGGACCAAAAGGTCTTCCGCCAGGATGAGATCTGGTTTGCAGAAAAGAACAACAATGGGGCCACAACCTTATATCCTTTAAGTGATTTCAATATCCGCTTTGATCTGGATATCCAAAAGGGCTATCTGAACGGTAGGTTCGGCGCTATTCCGTTTTTAGGCAACCTCGAAGATCTAAACTGGGATATTTATGCCAAAGAAGAACAGGGCATATAAAAAGGGCGCGCCGCATCGGGATGCCCGTTTATTTGTCATCGTTGCCGAAGGCAAACGCGAAGATCAATACTTCAGCTGGTTCAACGAAAAAAATCAGCGCATCAAAGTCTCTATCGTTCCTCGGGAACAGAATCGTTCCGCCCCTACTCATTTTCTTTCCAGAGTAGGGTCTTTTATCAAAGCTGGTGGATGGAATCCAGAAGATGGCGATCAACTCTGGTTTGTCCTGGACGTGGATAAATGGCAACGGGAAGAGATTGAAAATCTCAGAATAGCCTGCGAGTCAAATCCAAACTGGGGTATAGCCATTAGCAACCCTTGTTTTGAAGTATGGTTATTGTTCCATATCCGAAAGTCAATTCCTGATAATGGAGAAGGCTGTGGCAGCTTGAAACAAATGCTACATAGGAATGTCCCGGGAGGATATGATAAAGATCCCTTTTGTGAAAAAATTGAGTTGGCATCTCAGAACTCCAGAGCTGCAGACAATAATCCCCGTGGGCACTTCCCAGATAGGATGATGACAAAATTGTATCAGCTGGCTGAGGAAATTATTCAAACACTGGGAGCAAATTGGAAGTGAGGAAATCTCCCCTGAAAATATTACCTTGTCAACAGCTTTTGGCGAAGAACCTCTGGTTAAAGCCGTATTTTCACAACATGAGTTCAAAATAATATTGTACGAGCCGGACACAGAAAAAATAAAAACATGGATAAAATAGCAAAATACCAGGAGATCATCCTTCAAATACTACATGAATATTCAAAGGTAAAGTATTCCAACCTACAAGCTGAAAATCAGTTGATCGCAGACAAGGAAAATCATCGCTACCAGGTGGTGACGATCGGATGGGAAGGAAATAAATTCATCCATGACTGCCCCATGCACATGGACATCATCAACGGCAAGATCTGGATACAGCGCAATATGACGGAGATCGACCTGGGGCTGAAACTGATGGAAATGGGCGTGCCTAAGTCGGATATTGTCCTTGGGTTTCTTTCTCCCAGGACTCGGGAATATTCCGATTATGCTGTATCTTGATTATCCTGTTTTTATTCTGATTTTCCTGGCTTTTGGTATGGAACAAGTGGTTGAAAGCCTGCCTCCCGCCCCCTCCCCTCACAGGCATGGCATAACAACCAACAAACAACAGGTAACCGCATAACCCATGCTCTCCCTCCAACAACCCTACGAAGTACGCGCCTCCATCACCATTATTTCAAAGGTTCTGGCGCGCCTTCAAAATGTTGGTATTTACCTAGCAAATGACCAATAACTACCGTAACGGGAAAGATTACTTTCTTCACGAATGGA
>JAGFJD010000314.1 GCA_024102975.1 Phaeodactylibacter sp.
CATTTTGGGGGCTACTTGTGTAAAGGTGTGAAAGTGTAAACGTGTAAATGATTGGGAGCCAATTTCTTTTACACCTTTACACGCTTACACTTTTACACGGGCCAGAAAATGTCTAGTGGTGTGGCCGAGGAACCCCGCGAAACGGAGCTTGCCGCCCTGCCTAATCTCATCCAGCACGGCATCGATCTGTTCACTGTTCTCCGGCAACAGGCCGGTGCGGTTGTTGCCGATGTCGGCTTTTATCCAAACCTGAACCGGGTGTTGCAACCGGGCTTTCAGGGCACGGACACCTTCCACATTCTCAGCCACCAGATGCAGCTTCACTTTCCCGGCCAGCCGGTTGATGCGCTCCATCTCCCGGATATTTACCGGGAAAGCCACGGTGATATCCCGCCAGCCGTCCTCGGCAAAATAATCGGCCATGCGAAAAGAGGAGACCGTGATGGCGCCTACGCCCAGTTCCCGGAACCACCGGGCGACAACATGAGACTGGGCCGTTTTCAGGTGGGGGCGGAGCCGCAGCCCCAGTCGCCGGCATTTTTCCACCATCCTCCGGATGTTGGCCCGGCATTTGGCCTCGTCCAGCAGCAGCGTGGGCGTCGTGATGTCATTAAACATACCTCTTTTTCAGCGAATATAACGAAATCCTTATAGGGGAGAGAGGGCCGGAAGAGCATCTCTGAGATAAATGTGTATAAGTGTATTCGTGCATTTGTGCATTCGGAGTGAGGGGGCGACGGAGGGCGACAGGCTGACCAGGCAACAAATGCACAAATAAAACCACCTTATATTATCATTAACACAATTTAACGCCTCCTTTGATAAGAACCCGTATAAAGAAGGCGTTCAATAGACAACTAAAAAAAATGAAAACCATGAAACAATCTGCAAAGCTCCTTTTCACCCTGCTGGCTGTTGCTCTTCTGTCCCTGCCGGCTATGGCTCAGGTCAAAGTCAACCCCAAGGTTGGCGTCAACTTTTCCGGCATCGACGCTCAGTTGCAGGACATCACGGCGGAGGCCCGCGTAGGCTGGAACGCAGGCGTTGACCTGCGCGTCGGCGAAGGGTTCATCTTTTTCAACCCGGGCGCCCACTATTACAGCTATACTGCCCGGCTCATCAAGGATGTCGAAAAGCCCGGCGACGTAAAGTTCGAAGATGAAACGACCATCCAGAACATCAAGATACCGGTCAACCTCGGCATCCGCCTGACCGGCGACAACGGCCTGATCGGCCTGCACGTCAAGGGCGGCGTCGTGCCGACCATGGTCACCGGCGTAACGGAAAAACAGGACTTCTCCTTCAACAAGGACGACCTCAATACCTTCACCATGGGCGCCAACGTCGGCGCCGGCATCGACTTCCTGGTCTTCACCCTCGACGCCAACTACGAGATCGGCCTCAACGATTTCTTCAAGGACGCCGAAGGCCGGAACAATATGCTGACGGTCAGCCTGGGGCTCAAGTTCTAATAGCCCGGTCAGACTTGGCAAGTTTTGGAAACTTGCCAAGTCTGATCCTATCTTACTCCTTATCAATCTCAATCACCATTCCCACCGCGCTTTTGCTTTCCGTATTGGCTTCAAAAGCCACTGTTTTCCCTGCCTTGAACTGGATATCCGTCGCCCGTGAATTGCCGAGGGCGTCGCGCAGTTTGCCCGCATAATCCGCCGCCCGGCTGGCGTTGATGCGATTGTTGAACTGCTGGAAGTCGATCTCTTCCTTGCTGACGACGATGGCGATGAGGTCCCGGTTGCCGATCTCGTCGGCCGTCATGGAGTAGTCGCGGGGAAAGACGCGCGTGCCGGTGATGCCACAGTAGGCAGAGTGCTTTTCGGTATAGGGGAAGAGGACGTAACTGGAGCCGTCCGTTTCCTGGCCGAAGACGTAGACGTAACATTCGATGGAATTGGCCACCAGCACCTTGAACTTATCTCCTTTTTTGATGGGTTTGATGGTGCGGAAGGACATGCCGTCGTCCTTTTTAAACAGGCCGATGGTATTTTTGGAATTGACGTCCGCCAGGCCGAATTCGACGGCCATGCGGCTTTTGTCCTGCTGTGCAGCGACGGGATAAACCCCGTAGGCTTCTTTGGTGAAGTGTTCGAAGTCGCGGTATCTGACCCATCCGATGCCGCGCTGGCCCCATTCTTCGCCCCAGCTGTTCATGATCTGGAAGGCGCCGCCCTGGTGGTTGTCGTCATAGCCGATGACGCACATGGCGTGGCCGCTGAAGCCGGGCATGGCGTAGTCGCGCTGGGACGGCTGCCAGGTGGACTGCCCCATCATGGGCTGCATGAAGGATCCGCCCACCATCATGCCGATCACGACGGGGTAGCCCTGAGCCAGGTGCTGCTTGATGCCCAGGAGGTCGGGCTTGTACTGGCTGGCGCCGACGGTGAGCCGGTCGAAGCCCTGGATGCGAAAGCGGGCGCCCGCCTGCTTCTGGTTGGAAGAAGGCTCGTTGTTGCAGCTGCGTTCGTCGTAGCGGAACTGGCTGAAAGGCAGGCCGCCGTATTGCTGCATGGTTTTCATGGCGTCGAGCATGTAGGCGCCCTGGCAGCCGGTAAGGGCGATCTGGTTGTAGAGGTAGGCCGGGCTGAAGGCCACGTTATTGGGGTTCTGGCCGGTGGTTTCCGCTTCCAGGATAGTTCGGGCGGCATAGGCGCTGGCCCAACCCACGCAGGACCCCTGCCGCCCCTGGTGGCGCCGCTGGGGGGCGTATTGCTCCAGCGAAGCACGGGCCGGCAGCCCGCCCTGGCCGCCATAGCCGTAGGAGATGGGTTCGAAAACCCTGGCGCGGTCGTACACCTCCTGGTCGAGGGTGGCGCCGAGGGAAAATTCGGTGGCGTCGCCCTCCTCATAAGCGCCCCCGCCCCCGCTCAGCATCTCGCTGCCGCCCAGGAAGAAATACCACACGGCGCCCACCAGCAGGATGGGGATCAGCAGCTTGGGCCGTTTGAAGAGAAACATCAGGATGAGCGGCAGGAACCGGATCAATGCATTGGCGCCGCCCCCGCCGGAGCGCCCGCCCCCGCCTCCCCCGGAACGGGGTTGCGGGTCGTCTTTTTCCATTCTGATTGGCATAGTATAGTTCGTTTTGATTTTGCAGGCTAAAATCCGGATTTTGGACAGGATTACCAAGTGAAACGGGCAGGAAGCGGAAAACCGGCAACGGGCTGAAAAAAGATGATTCCCAATTGCTTTTTGCCGGTTTTTCCTGAAACCTTTTCATTGCGCGCCCGTAAGACAGAGCGCCAAAAAGTGCAGAGGCGATTTTTCATACCTGCCCATCAATCTCCGATTGATGCCCCTCCTCCAGATGACCACAAATTATATTACCGTATCCTTGCCCCCCCTTACCCTATCCGAAATAGGGCTATACCTGAAATACAATTAACGGAATGACTAAACCCTTATCCATTATGCACGCATGGATTACAACAAGGCCAGTAGACACAAACCAACTTGAAAGAGCAACTTTTATTCTGGAAACCTTAAACAGCGAAAGCTCACAACCAATCCTCCACGCCCTGAAAGAACACCACAACGTGACCGTCTTCGAATTGACGATGTACACCGGGCTGAACAACCAGGAAGTGGAACAGCAACTGGAAAAACTTTGTGAGACAGGCACCGTGACCGCCGACGACGAAAACTGGCAGGTTCGTTTTTCTTTGAATGAAAAACGGCTATCGAAGATAGCAGCCTGTGCCCGGGCCCTGGCTGCCGGCTTTCAGGAGCAGTAATTGCTGCCTTATTGTTGGAGACGGCCGGCCCGAAAAGAGAGAGGAAGGCGGCAGTTGATAGTTGTTGGTTGTTGGCCAATTGGCGAGCCGAACCATCAACCAACAACAGACAACCAACAACTGTCAACCAATCACGTATTCAACGCTCCGCAGACGCTCAGCACCTGGCCGGAAACGTAAGTAGAAAGATCCGACCCCAGAAAGACGCAGGCGTCGGCGACCTCTTCCGCTTTGCCCAGCCGTTTCATGGGGATATTGGACAGATAGCCTTCTTTAACCTTCTCGTCCAGGGCGTCGGTCATATCGGTCTCGATGAAGCCGGGGGCGATGGCATTGCACCGGATGCCGCGCGAGCCCATCTCCTTGGCGACCGACTTGGTAAAGCCGATGATGCCCGCTTTGGAAGCGGCGTAATTGGCCTGCCCGGCATTGCCGGTGATTCCGACAATCGAACTCATGTTGATGATGCTGCCGCCCCGGTTTTTCATCATGGGCCGGAGGAGGTGCTTGGTCAGGTTGAAGATGGACTTGAGGTTGTTCTGCATGACCTCGTCCCACATCTCTTCGGTCAAACGCAGCATGAGGTTGTCCCGGGTGATGCCGGCGTTATTGACCAGAATATCCACTTTGCCGAATTCTTCTAACACGGCGTTGGCCAGCTCTTCGGCCGCCTGGTAGGAGCTGGCGTCCGATTGATAGGCTTTGGCCCGGACGCCCAGATCGCTGAGCCGGGCGGCCACCGCGTTGGCCTGTTCGGCCGAAGAGCGGTAGGTAAAGGCCACGTCGGCGCCTTGTTCGGCAAACCGCCGGGTGATCGCCGCCCCGATGCCCCGGGACCCGCCGGTGACGAGGGCTACTTTTCCTTCGAGTAATTTCATCTGTAGTTGGTTTTTTTATGTGAAGGTAGGGAAAATGTGGAAAGTAGAGGAAATTGCCTGCCATCCGCCCAACGCTTTTTCTCCGGCGCTCGTCTTATGCCTGAAATGTAATGTAACTATTTACCACATAGGCCGCATCAGGCAGCTCACATAGGCCACAGTAGCCACGACCTATGTGCTTCACTGTGAAAACGCTATGTGTCCTATGTGGTTAAACAAAAGGCCTAAACAGTTGCCAATTCAGCTTAAAAAACAACAACCATGAGATACGCTTTCCTTCTTTGCCTGAGCCTAGCCCTCACCTTGTTCAGTTGCCAGAAAGACGATATTGGGCTGGAGCGCGGCATCAAGAATACCGCTGACGGGGCTTCCGAAGAAAGCTTCTCTGCCGGCTCGGCAGGCAGCGGATCCGGCCAGGCCGGCGACAGCACCATACAGGCCGGCCAGCTGACCGCCGGCGAATGGAACGACCTCGACAACTGGGCGTTTTGGGAACAGCTGATCGCCAAGGACACCTTTTCGGAATATCCGGCATACTGGAAGTTCGGCGCCCACAGCCGGGTGAGCCTGAAGCTCAGCGGGCAGGACGGCCGGCCCGTGATCGACGCCGAAGCGCACCTGATCGGCGCGGGCGGGGAGGTGCTCTGGCGGGCCCGTACCGACAATTCCGGCCGGGCCGAGTTCTTTCCCAATATGCTGTCGGCCAGCACCGCTACGCCGGCGCGCATCCGCGTGAACTACCAGGGGCAGTCCTACGGGCTGAACAACGTGAAATTCTACGAAGCCGGCGTCAATGAAATGGTGATCCCGGCGAACGGCCCCTACAGCCAGGCCGCCGACGTCTTCTTCGTCTTCGACGCCACCGGCTCCATGGCCGACGAACTGGAGTACATCAAAGTGGAGATCAATGACATCATCGCCCGCATCAAAAATGACAATCCGGTTGTAGACTTCCGCCTGGGTTCGGTTTTCTACCGGGACGAAGGCGACGAATACGTCACCCGGACCTCCGGCCTCACTGCCAACTTCAGCCAGGTGGTAGACTTCATCAACAGCCAGAAGGCCGACGGCGGCGGCGACTATCCTGAAGCGGTGCATTCCGCCCTCAGAAAGGCCATTGCTGAACAGGATTGGCAGGAGCATGCCCGCGCCCGCCTGCTTTTCCTGATCCTGGATGCCCCGCCTCATTATGAGGATCAGGTGATCGGGGAGATACAGGGCCAGCTCCGGCTTGCCGCCGAAAAAGGCATCAAGGTGATACCGGTTACCGCCAGCGGTATCGACAAGCCGACGGAGTTCCTGATGCGCCTGCTGGCCATCGCTTCCAACGGCACCTACACCTTTATTACCAACCACAGCGGCATCGGCAACGAACACCTGGAGCCAACGGTGGGCGAGTACGAGGTGGAGTTTCTCAATGACCTGATCGTGCGGTTGGTGGGGGAGTATGTGGGGGAGTAGGGTGAGTAGTAGGGCAGGATTCAAAGTTTTACGGCGTTTGCTAATAATGCGATTGGCCGAGAAGCTGTTTGTGGTTTGTAACTATCAGCATGGGACTATAGATACTCCTGGCGCGAAATTTTGCAGGCTTTTTTGCGGAACCCTTTCTCACCTGCCTGCCAGCGAGTGCTGGCGAGCAGGCAGGTTCCCCTTGATTGAGTTTCAAATATTATACTGACGCACGGCAGGTTTTGTCGACTACAAAACCCGCCGGGTCAGTATATACTGGCATCGCTGGTTTTGCTCCTGACAAAATCACGCGTTCGCCAGTATAAATTCAAACAGCTTCTGAGGTTTACCGCTTCACAAACCCCTCCACCCACACCACCTGCCCCTCCCGCAGACACTGCAAGTAATACACCCCGCCTGGCAGCTCACCTACCTCCACCAGCAGCGTCACCTCTGAGAGGCGAGTGGAGAAGCGCCGCCACTCCCGCCCCTGCGCATCCAGGATGCGGAAGTGGTGCTCGCTGCCGGCAGGGCCGGAGAAATACACCTGCAGGGCTTCGGCTACGGGGTTGGGGTAGAGCAGCAGGCTATAGTCATCAGACGACTTGAAGTCGTCCGATGACTTTGGCCCCTCTACCCCGCTCACCAGCTCGCAGCCCGGCACCAGGCAGCCATACTCATCCACCTTCAGCAGCCAGCCCTGCTGGCGGGGGGCGTTGACGGTGTCGCGCACTT
>JAGFJD010000327.1 GCA_024102975.1 Phaeodactylibacter sp.
CGGAAGAGAGCCCCTGGATAGGTTGATACAATGCCCATAAGGGCGGCAAATACATGCGGCTTCGTCCAACTGCATTGTATCTGACAGCACCGCTGCGCGGAGCCGGCAGATACAATGCTTAAAGTTGAACTAAACCGCCGTTCCGGCGGTAGCTTTTGTCCTCCAAAAGGCTTAACTGGTAAAGCGAGAGATGATTATTTCACCAAGAGCAAACGGGCACAGGCGCTACCGGGCACTATCGGCGGCTTCCCTGCGGTGAGTTGGCCCCGGCGGGCAGCGGCCACCTCCGGCGATACCTAGCGACGCGTAACCGTCCTGGCGGCCGATTGCACTCTGGCGGACGTCCTGGCTTCGGCCCTGAGCGTAGAACCGGCCCTGGAAAAGAGAATAAAACGTATCTTTCCGGACGTAGAAATCATTTTCCAGGAATAATACCCTTACCGCAATGAACAGAAGAAGCTTCGTCAAATCCGGCCTGGCCGCTTCGGCCGCCCTCGCCACCCCAGCCGCCCTGAGCGCTTCCGTCCGGCCCTCCGGCGAGGTGCCCTTCAAGCTGAAGTTCGCCACTCACCTGGGCATGTTCAAGGAACACACCGGCGGCGACCCCATCCTGCACCTCGAATTCATCCACGATCAAGGGTTCCGCGCCTTTGAAGACAACGACATGAAAAAAAGGGAGGAAGGCGTACAGCGCAAGATGGGCAAGATCATGGAGCAGCTGGGTATAGAGATGGGCGTTTTCGTGGCCCACAAGATTTACTGGAAAGAACCCAACCTGGCCAGCGGCGACGAGGCCCTGCGCGAAGAGTTCCTCCAGCAAATCCGCGAATCCGTAGAGGTAGCCAGGCGCGTCAACGCCCGCTGGATGACCGTCGTGCCCGGCCACCTGGACCTCCGCCAGGATATGGGCTACCAGACGGCCAACGTCGTGGAAGCGCTGAAGCAGGCCAGCGCCATCCTGGAGCCGCACGGCCTGGCCATGGTGCTGGAACCCCTGAACTTCCGCGACCACCCGGGGCTGTTCCTCACCAGAGCCGCCCAGGCTTACCAAATCTGCCGTGCCGTCGGCAGCCCCGCCTGCAAGATTCTTTTCGACATCTACCACCAGCAGATCACCGAGGGCAACCTCATCCCCAACATCGAAAGGGCATGGGCCGAGATCGCCTATTTCCAGATCGGCGACAACCCGGGCCGCAAGGAGCCGACGACCGGGGAGATCAACTACGCCAACGTTTTCCGCTTCATTCACGAAAAGGGATACGACGGGATACTGGGCATGGAACACGGCAACTCAAAACCGGGAAAGGAGGGGGAAATGGCGGTGATCGAAGCGTACCGGAGGGTGGATGTGAGATAAGGAAAACTTTTTTGTTTTTTTACGGGTAGTGGCTGAAGTGAAATATATTGAAACACGTAGAAATATGTGGAAATACATTGAAATATCTGGAAATACCTGCCAGCCTTGAGGTTGCAGGGTATTTCCTTATTTCCAGGTATGTCAATGTATTTCTTTCAGGTATTGTTTATGGTTCTGCAAACACAATGAACCCATGAAACACAGAAAAAGCAACCCCTGCCACTGGTTCTGCCGATGGTTGATGTAAAAACTCCTATAATCTCAAAAAATAAGTTGTCGGTTTCCAGTATCAGGTAAAGGCTGGAAACCGTTTAAGCGGTTGAAGCCTTTACCTGATACTGGAAATGTAGGCCGACAACTTATTTTTTGATCACTACTAAGCAAGCAGGGGTTGCAACAGTTCGGGTGGCGGACGTTTCCGCTTACCCACTCTATACAGCATCTTTGAATATCTTTGAGGGCTTAAAAACAGCCGGGTGTTTATTGGTTTGTGTAAAAGTGTAAGTGTGTAAATGTGTAAAAGTGTGGGGCGTTGAAGCCATTTACACATTTACGCTTAAGCACTTTTACACACTCCTTTACTATCCCAAAGTAAAGCCATTCCGGCCTTGCCCGCCGGGAAATGCCGCGAAGCCCGGCGGTTTTGAAGCGAATGCCCACTATCGTGCAGCAAAAAGCTTCGGGTACAGAGAAATTTCCGCTATTTTTGGACGTCATGTCATCCGTCAGGCGAAACATAAAGCGGTTATCCGACACCAGGCTCATCATCGGAATAGGGCTGGTGATCACCCTGTTGCAGGTGGCCACTTTTTTTGAGCTTTACCTCGACCGCGTCATGCAGGGAAAGGAAGCCGTTGTCTCTGAAATGCTGGGCTGGCGCCTGCTGGCCTGGGCGATGGCCCTGGCCTTTGTCTTCCTGATCGTCAAGACCACGACCCGCTTTCTGGACGCGAAAATGCCCTGGCGGAGGATCATCCTCATCCACGTCCTGTTCGCTTTTGTCGTCTCCTTTTTCTGGTATTCGCTCTTCCTGTTCGTCAACCACCTGCTGTGTACGGGCGAAAAATGCGACGAGCCATTTCAGCTCACCCGCATGGCGTTGTGGTATCTCCAGAATTTCGACAAGCTCTTCCTGATTTACCTGCTGACGGCCAGCCTCACCTATACCTACCACTACGTGCAGCGCGACATCATGCACCGCGTGCAGCACAGCCGCATGGAGAAGCAACTGCTGGAGGCCCGCCTGATGATGCTCAAATCCCAGCTTCAGCCCCATTTCCTCTTCAATACCCTCAACAGCATCGCCAGCCTGATCGACATTGACGTGCGCCGCGCCAAAGCCATGATCGCCGACCTGGGCGGCCTGTTGCGGCACGTCCTGGAAAAAAAAGACGAACAAGTTGTATCTTTAGAGGACGAGCTGAAATTGCTGCAGCAATACATCGACATCGAAAAGGCGCGCTTTGCCGAAGACCTGGAGATCGGCCTGGAGGTCGAGCCCGGCACGTTCCAGGCACGCATTCCCAGCATGCTGCTTCAACCGCTGGTGGAGAACTCCATACAGCACGGCTTTTCGCGGGACCACCCCCAGCTGAAGGTCGACATCCGCCTGTTCCAGGAAGGCCGGCAGCTGGTCGTCGAGGTGAAAGACGACGGCAAAGGGTTCAGCGAAGAAGCCGGAGCGGAGCTTTTCCAACGCGGCATGGGGCTGCACAATACCCTGGAACGGCTGCGGTCGCTGTTCGGAGAGCAGTTCACCTTCCTGGTGGAAAATTTGCACCCCGGCGTCCGCAACCGCATCGAAATCCCGTTGTCTTTTTGAAGGAATTTTAACCGGCCGAGCTCAGGCGAGGACGGGGAAGGAATGAAGGAATGATTATGGAGGGCTATCTGCCCAATCATTCCTCCATTCCCTCAATAAATCATTCCTTTTATGGAAGGCCCGGCTATGATACGAACCCTGATCATTGACGACGAAGCTTTGGCGCGGCAGCGCATCCGGGCCTTGCTGGCGCAGCGGCAGGAGGTGGCCCTCGTCGGCGAATGCAAAAGCGGGGCCGAAGCCCTGCGGGCCATCCGGGAGCAGCAACCCGACCTCATCTTCCTCGATATCCGAATGAAGGACATGAGCGGCTTCGAAGTCCTGCAAAACCTTCCCGAATCAGAAACGCCGCTGATTATTTTCAGTACGGCTTACGACCAGTACGCCCTCCGCGCCTTTGATGTTTTCGCCTTCGATTATCTGCTGAAGCCTTTCAAAGAGGAGCGCTTTTACAAATCCCTGGACAAGGCCATCCGGTTGTTGGGAGAGAAGCAGGCGTCGCCGGATGGTTCTCAGCTGGGCGCCCTGCTCGAGTATCTGCGCCAGGATAACCACCGGCGCACCCTGCCCATCCGACAGTCCGGCAAGATTTGCTTCGTCGACATGGCCGACATCCGTTATGTGGAGGCTTCCGGTTATTATATCGAGATTTATGCCGCTGAGAAAAAGTTCCTGCTCCGCGAGTCCCTCGCCAATATGGAGCGGCAACTGGAAGGGCGGCAGTTCATCCGCATCCACCGGTCCACCATCATCAACACCGGTTTCCTGCGCCAGATCGAGCAGATCGGCTACGGCGACGTGGAAGCCCACATGAAGGACGGCAGGGTATTCCGGGTGAGCAAGACGTACAAGGAGGCGTTGTTTGGGCGGCTGGGGATTTGATCCGGGAGAACACAACTACTGCTTCCGGAACGAAGTCCCGGGGCAGTAGTTGGTTCCCCTCGGCTTTGCTCGGGGTAAAATTGGTTATTGCTCATCCGCAGCCCCTAAGTCAATCCTATAGTACAAGACGAGTTACTCATACACCTCGTAAGTATAGCTAAGTTCCCGTTTTCCTTTCGGTTCCAGCGTGATCTCCCAGGTGGCATTGGATAGGGCGTTCAGCGTACCGGCGTGGTCGAACGACGCGGACGTCTCCCAGTCCGTATCGGAGTTCAGGAAGCGGCCGGTGATCTCCCGGTTGATGCGCAGGGTGATCTTTTTGCCTTTGTAATTTACAGCCCTGATCCGGGCTTTTACTGTAACGAGGTCTTTATGATCCCGGGCGTTGCTTTTACGCCCGGCCTCGGTGCTTTCGTCGGAGACCAGGATGTCCGGCACGGCCGCCATCTTCACCAGGGCGTTGCTTTTGGCGGGGGTAAAACTCAGCTCATTCTGGCCGATGGGTTTCAGGCCTTCTCCTTCCCGGGAGAAGAAACTGACCGTGCCGGTCGTCAGCGGCACGGTTTCCCGGTTTTTGAATTTCAGGGCTTGCCAGACGAGGTTTTTCGGCCCTTCCTCTTCGGCCCGGCTTCGCTGCCAGGGCATAGGCGCCCGTTTGATGTCGACGACGTAGAGGTCTTCGTAAGCCACTTCCTGTTCCAGCAGTTTGAACAGGCCGCGTTCGCCCGGTTCGAGGGATACTTCGTCGAGTTCATAGAAGAAGAGGTCTTCCTGCATCAGGCCCTCAGAATCGGGGAAGGTGCCGGCGCCCGAAAAGGCATCCGCGTTTGCCTCCACTCTTTGGGAAGTGATAGCGTTGGAAAACATGGCCAGGCTTTCGCCGGGCAGGTTGTTCAGGTTTTTCAGGAAGCCGAGCACGGCCTGGCCGGAGAACAGGGGTTCCGCCAGATGCCCGAACCGGAAAGAGGGAATGCCGACGGCAAAAGAGACGGGCGCCTGATCGAGCTTCTCCATATCGTTCATCAGGTTGGCGAAGAGGGACAAGCGGGCCTTGCCGTTGCCCAGCAGGACCACATGATAGTTGGGAAACCAGCTCATCCCTTTTTGCATGCAGGAGAAGCGGATGGGTTGCTGCTTTTCGGCCCGGGCCAGTTTCAACCGGAGGGAAGGCTTCCTGCTGGCCACCTCCTCTTCGTACACCGCATCCTCGCCAAACTCCAGGCGCTGGATGTTGTGCACGGCAAACTGGTGGAGCGTCTGCCCGTCCCGCAGCAACAGCTGCCCGGCCGACTGGCCGTCGCCGGGGGTCGAATGGCCGACGATGTTGCCGCAGTTGATGGGCCCCTTCGTGTCTTTTGTCCATATACAAACCTTTTTGCCGATGTTGAGCTGCAGCAGGCGGGCGAGGTTGTCGGCCGGCGCCTTTTCTACTTCCTCCCGGCTGCCGGCTACGACTTCCAGCACTTCATTGCCCGGGGCGGACCAAAACGCCGTGCCGAATAGTACCGGCACCGGAGTTCCTTCGTAGGCTTCGGGGCGGAAAGGGTAGGTGGCCGTTACAACGGGCGGCATGCCCCCTGCCTGCCCGGATTGGACCGGGTATCCGGAAACGTCTGCGGAACCAGAAGACGCATCCACTACGGCCTCCTTCTCCAGGAAAACGGTGCCGTTTTTGAACACGGCTACCCGCCGAATCTTGAAATCGGGTTCCTGCCCATTACCAATGAGCGAATAAACCAGGAGCAGAGATAGCGTTGTAATGATTCGCATGGCCTTTTCTTTTCTGCAAATATGGGCATCTTTTCAGTCAAATGACAGCCCGGCTTTGTGAGGGTGCCGGGCCGGGCCGTGATTGATACCGGAAGGGGGGAGGTGGGGAGATACATGGAGATATGTGGAAATACGTGGAAATACATGGAGATATGTGGAAATACGTGGAAATGTATAGAGATACATGGAAATACGCGGAAATGTATAGAGATACATGGAAATATCTGGAAATACTCAGCAAACCTGGGCTTGCAATGTATTTCCTTATTTCCATGTATGTCAAAGTATTTCTGTCCGGCCTTAGTACTAATCGGAACCGCCAGCTGCATATTCCACGCACAACTCTGGCGCTCCGGAGGCGTCGCCATCCCGGGACACTGCCGTCCGTCGGCCTTCTCCCTCGATGAGGATGACGATGCTGCTGCCGGCTGTATAGCCGGGCCGGTTGATGATCTCCTGGAGGATGGGAGAGAGGTCCGGCGGCCGCTGGGCAGCATTGGCGTCGCCGGAGGCTTGCCAGGCCGGGGGCGACCAGGTCACCTGAGCTGTGGTGCGCGGGCGGCGGGTGAGGTCGTCTTTGTTTTTGGAAAAGGGCGCCGCGTCGTCGCTGGCCTGCCCGTAGAGGGTGAGTTGGCAGGGGTCCAGGTTCTTGTTTTCATCAACCGTGAACTGGAGGTAGGCGCCGGCGATGGCAGCGCCGGGCGGGATGCCCATTCCGGTAAACCGCAGGCCGATGGCCTGATTGCCATCCCTGGGGTCGTTCGCCAGCTCGAGGTCGGTGCTGGACAGGCTGACGTTGCCGTCACCGTCCTGTTCGGCGTCGTCCCTTCTATTGCTGATCCGGGCACAGGCCCGGACCGGCGGATTCTTGATGGTGCCCCCGCCGCAGCTGCAGTCCGCCTGGATGACTTCCCCGGACGTGTTGGGGTTGCCGTCGTCGCAGGCGTCGCCTGGTTTTGTAGTGATGGCTGCGTTCCGGTCGTCGCAGTCGGTACCGGTGCAGATGCCGTCGCCGTCGGCGTCGCCGATGCCGGTGCAGGGGGTAGGGATTCCCGCGCATTGGCAGGCGCCGTCGATGGCGTCGTTGACGGTGGTATTGTCGCCGTCGTCGCAGGCGTTGCCGACATTGGCCTGCAGGGCCGGGCAGTCGTAACCTGGGGAAGTCGCGGGGCCAAGGGTATATTCCACGCACAATTCAGGAGCTTTGGCGGGTTGGCCGTCGTACGAGTCGGCAGTCCGGGCACCTGTGCCTTCGATGAGCAGGCCGATGGCGCTGTTGGGCGAATAGCCGGGCCGTTCCACGATCTCCCGGATGATGGAAGCCAGGTCGGGCGTTTGCTGGGCGGCTTGGGCGTCGCCGTCGTTGAGCCATTTCTCCGGCATCCAGGTCACGGAGGCCCTGGTCCGCGTACGGGAGCTGATGTCTGCGTCGGCGTTGCTGAAGGGCGGGGTATTGTCGCTGGCCAGGCCATGGATGACGAGTTTGCAGGGTTCGACGTTGCGGGTTTCGTCGACGGTAAACTGGAGATAGGCCCGGGTAACGACGGCCCCTTTCGGCAAACTAAGGGTATTGAACCTCAGCCCGATAGCCTGTGGGCCTTTACCGGGGTCCTCCGTCAATTCCAGGTCACTGCTGGTCAGGTCCACTTTGCCGGATGCCCATTCCTCGGCGTCGTCCCGGCTGTCGCTGATGCGGGCGCAGGCGTGCAGGGGGGCGGCAGTGCCGCCGCCGCAGCGGCAGTTGTCTTGTATGGTTTCGCCAACGGTGTTTGGGTCGCCGTCGTCGCAGGCGTCGCCGCGCCGGTAGGCGATCCCGGCGTCGTTGTCGTTGCAGTCCACGTCGGCGCAGAGGCCGTCGCCGTCGGCGTCGCCGATGCCCGCGCAGGGGCCGCCCGGCGTGCCGGCGCAGCGGCAGTCGTCCCGGTATATGTCGTTGGCCGTAGCCGGGTCGCCGTCGTCGCAGGGGCTGCCGGGAAAGCTGGTGATGTTGGGGTCGGGGTTGCAATCCACCGCGCCCAGTTCGTAAATGCCCGGGTCGATGCCGTTGCCCTGGGGGCGGGGAATGCCCCGGAAGTCTCTGCGGACAGGGACGTCGGCGCCCCGGTCGATGCAGGGGCTGCCGGCGGCCGGCATGAAATGTTCAGGAGCGCTCCTCTGCGGATTGGCAAACCGGGGGTCGGCCCATAAGCCGTGGGGCTCGAAGCCGGGATGGGCCGCCTGCATCTCCCGGAAGTCCTTCTTGCCGTAAATCCGCTGCGATTCGGAAGTTCCGAAGTAGCAGTTGTAGTCGAAGGAGATGCCCGGCGCGATGTCGCCGCTGATATCCTGATCGGTTTGGGAAAAGTCGAAAATGTTGTTTCTGAACTCCACCTGGCCGATGTCTTCCCGGAACCAGATGAAATTGCCGGTGCGGTTCTTGGGGGCGATCACGTTGTTCCATATTTTGACGTTGTCGGTACTGCCGATGAGCAGGCAGTGGTGGCCGGAGCCGGCGATCACGTTGTTGTACACCCACACGTCAGGCACCTCGATGGTGAGGTCGCCGACGCCCTTGCTGATGGAGTTGGAAAAGAGGAAATTGCCGCGGGCCTCTACGGTGCTTACCCAGTCCTTGACGATGTAGATGCCGCCGGAGTAGGAGTTGCGGATGTCGTTCCCTTCCAGCAGGATGTTGTGGCCGGAAGTGATGTCGATGCCGTCCTCCCCGGAGTTGCGGATGATGTTGTTGCGGATGATGACGTCGCCTTCCAGGTCGTTGCCCTCCTTGTCGCGGTGGCAGGTGATGGCATCTTCCTTTTCGACGGTTTCGGGGTCTTCCACCCGGCAGCTTTCCACCAGTACGCCTTTCAGTTTGTTGTTTTTCGAGCCGTTGAGCAGGATGCCGTTGACGCCGTAGTTGTAAACGTAGAGGCCCTTCAGCCAGAGGTTGCCGCCGCCGTAGGAGGAGCGCACGGCATTGGCGCGGGTGTTGGTGACGTCCACATTGAAGACATTGACCCAGAAATTGCCGTTCTCGGCGGCGAGCCACACCACGTTGTTGTCGCCGTTGTCGAAGTGCAGGTTTTCGACGATGATGTAGTTGTGCAGGATGATAATTCCTCTTTTGCCCTGGCAGTCAATTTTGGGTTTGGGCCCTTCACCGTAGGCGCCGAAGTAGATACAGTTGTTGTTGTCCGGGTCGGCGAGACCGAAGCTGAAGGGTTTGCCGAGTACGCTGTCGCGGATGGTGATCGTGCCGCCGGGGGCGCCGCCGTTGCGGGGTTCGAGCGGGCCGTCGGTCCATACGCTCCCGCGTTTGAACAGAACCCGGTCGCCGGAGGAAAAGCGGGTGGCGTTGATTTTGGAGAGGGACTTCCAGGGGCCCAGGTTGCCACCCTGGTGGGTGGGGGCTGTGCCGGTGTAGTTGTCGCTGCCATTTTGGGCGTCGACGTAGTAGGTGGCTGCTGTTAAGAAGTGGCACAAAAACAAGAGCACTGCGGTGAACACCACAATTCGGGTATGGGGCCGCCGGTTTGAAAGACGAGCATGTGCCGGCTTGCCGGGCATCGGGTATAGGGTGTGCGGGGTGTTCATAATAAGGAATGCGTTTTGGCTGATGATTAACCTGTTGTCACGGAGCAGATGGCTGGAGGGTATGGGGGCCTGCAAGGGATTATGGTCAGCGAAAAGGCGGGGAGGACTATAAGCATTTACGGGTTGAATAGTGAAATTGTTTCCGAAAGGAGGATTACTTTTCGGGCGATATGTTTTCCGGGCACAACTACTGGATTATGTCCGTTCGCAGCCCATCAAGGGCTTCTCCGACAGGCTCCTAGTGCTTTCGGCAGTAAATAACGGGTCAGTTATTGGTTCCCCTCTACTCGCTCGGGGTGAAATTGGTTATTTCCAAACCGGGAACCTAAGCGGTTGATTGCCAGCAAACCCGGCCCCGGGCTTGTCGAGGGGAACCAATGCTGACGCTAACGGCCAGCATCCTGACAATGTCCAACATTCGTCAGGACAACCGCATTTTGTTCCCGGTGGGAAAATAACTGCCCCGGGACTTCGTTCCCGGCGCACTGGTTGGTTTAAACTTTCTAATTTTTCTTACTTTTACAGGCACTTAAAAAATGCTAATATGACTCCAATCCGATTTGCCCTAACCATTCTGTCTCTTGCTCTGCTTGCTCTTCCCGCGCAGGCGCAGAAAAACAAAAAAAGCGAAGAAGAAAAACAACCCAAGCACTACCTCGAAGAATTGTCCGTTTCCGGCATGAAGTTCCGCTGCGTCGGCCCGGCGCTGACTTCCGGGCGGATTTCCGATTTCGCCGTCCACCCCGACAACCGGGCAGTGTATTACGTGGCCGTCTCTTCCGGCGGGGTCTGGAAGACGGAAAATGCAGGCACTACCTACGAACCTTTCTTCGACGGGGAGGGTTCGTACTCCATCGGCTGCGTCACCCTTGACCCCAACAACCCGAACGTCGTCTGGGTGGGCACGGGCGAGAACAACAACCAGCGCTCGGTGGCCTACGGCGACGGGATTTACAAGTCGGAAGACGGTGGCAAGAGCTGGAAAAACATGGGCCTCAAAAACTCTGAGCACATCGGCAGGATCATCGTCGACCCGCGCGATTCCCGCGTAGTATATGTCGCCGCCATCGGCCCGCTGTGGAGCGAGGGAGGCGACCGGGGCGTGTACAAAACCACCGACGGCGGCCAGACCTGGGAAGCTGTGCTAACCATCGACGAACACACCGGCGTCAACGACATCGCCATGGACCCCCGCAACCCGGATGTGCTATACGCCGCCGCTCACCAGCGCCGCCGCCACGTCTTCACTTACGTGAGCGGAGGGCCGGGCAGTGGCATTTATAAAACCACCGACGGCGGCAAAAACTGGGAGAAAGCCAACAAAGGCCTGCCTTCCGTAGATATGGGGCGCATCGGCCTGGCCATTTCCCCGGCCGATCCGGAAATCCTCTACGCTATCGTGGAAGCGGCCCAGGAGAAAGGCGGCTTTTACCGCTCCGCCAACCGGGCCGCCAGTTGGGAGCGCCGGGGCGATTATTCTACCTCCGGCAACTATTATTCCGAGATCGCCGCTCACCCCGCCAAACCCGACGTCGTCTTCGCCATGGACACCTATATGCACTGGACGGAAGACGGCGGCAAAACTTTCAAACCCATTGGCGAAAAATACAAACACGTCGACAACCACGCTATGTGGATCGACCCGCAGGACCCCAACTACTTCCTGGTGGGCTGCGACGGAGGCATCTACGAGAGCTTCGACGCCGGCGCCACATGGGCCTACAAGCCCAACCTGCCGGTGACCCAGTTCTACAAGGTGGCGGTGGACAATGCCCTGCCGTTCTACAACATCTACGGCGGCACGCAGGACAACTTCAGCCTCGGCGGCCCCTCCCGTACCCGCAGCGCCAACGGCATCGTCAATTCCGATTGGTTCGTCACCCACGGCGGCGACGGCTTCGAATCGCAGGTAGACCCCAACAACCCGGACATCGTCTACGCCCAGTCGCAGTACGGCGTGCTGTTCCGCTACGACCGGCAGAGCGGGGAGGAAACCGGCATTCAGCCCAAGCCGGGCGAAGGCGAGCCGGCTTTCCGCTGGAACTGGGACGCCCCCCTGGCCATTTCCGGACACCAGCCCACCCGCCTCTATTTCGCCGCCAACAAGCTGTTCCGCAGCGACAACCGGGGCGACGCCTGGGAAACCATCAGCCCGGACCTCACCCGGCAGGTCGACCGCAACACCCTGCCCGTCATGGGCCGTGTGCAGAGCATCGACGCAGTGGCCAAAAACGCATCCACCTCGCCCTACGGGACCATCGTGGCCTTCTCGGAGAGCCCGCTCGACGAGAACCTGCTCTATGTGGGCACCGACGACGGGCTGATCCAGATTACCGGCGACGGCGGCGGCAACTGGACAACGATCGACGTCAACAATATCCCCGGCGCTCCCGGGCGCACCTACGTGAACTTCCTGCTGGCCTCCCAACACGACGAAAACATCGTGTACGCTGCTTTCAACCACCACAAGTACGGAGACTTCAAGCCCTACCTGTACAAAAGCACCGACAAGGGCCGCACCTGGGCCAGCATCAGCGCCAACCTGCCGGAGCGCGGCTCCGTTTACAGCATCGCCGAAGACCACGAAGAACCCGGCCTGCTCTTCGCCGGCACCGAGTTTGGCTGCTTTTTCACCATCGACGGCGGGCAGCACTGGAAGCAGCTCAAGGCCGGCCTGCCGGTAATCGCCGTGCGGGACATCGCCATACAGAAGCGCGACAACGCACTGGTGCTGGGCACCTTCGGCCGCGGCTTCTACGTGCTGGACGACTACAGCCCCCTGCGGCAGATGGCCGAAGAGAACCTGCAGGCAGAGGCTAAAATATTTCCCGTCAGCGACGGCCTGGTGTACATCGAAAGCGTACCCCTGGGCCGGCGGGAGAAGGGTTTCCAGGGCGACAACTTCTACACCGCGCCCAACCCGCCCATTGGCGTTACCTTTACTTATTACCTCAAAGAGGACATCAAAACGCTGAAGGAGCAACGCCGCGAAGAAGAAAAGAAAAAGATCAAGGACGGAGAGCCGGTCCGTTACCCCACCTACGAAGAGCTGCTTGCCGAAGAGCGGGAAGAAGCGCCCTACCTGCTGTTCACCATCCGGGATGCCGGCGATGCGGTCGTCCGCAAGCTGAAAGCCTCCGCCTCCAAAGGCGTGCAGTGCATCACCTGGGACGGGCGGCGCCCGTCGCTGAGCCCCATCCGGGAATCCTCCAACCCCAATGAGGACTCCGGCATGCTGGCCGTGCCCGGGGAGTATACCGTTTCGCTGTCCAAAAGCGTCAACGGCCAGTTCACCGAGCTGGTGGGGCCGCAGCCTTTCCTGCTGGAATCCCTGGGCGGCGTGACGCTGGCGGCGCGCGACCGGCAGGCGCTGGCTCAGTTCCATCGCGAAGCGGGCGAGCTGGATCGCGTGATCGACGGCGCTTCCCGCCGGCTGCGGGAGGTCGACGACCGCCTGAAGCTGATCGAAAAGGCCATCGCAGCGTCCTCGGCACCCACGGAAGAGATGATCAGCCTGGCCAGCGAGGTCAGGGAAGAGCTGCGGGCCATCCGCCTGATCATGGACGGCGACGACGTCGCTTCGCAGCTCGACCAGGACCCGCCCATGGGCGTGGCCAGCCGCATGGGGTGGCTGGTGTACGAAATGTGGCGCTCCACCTCGGCGCCCACCGAAACTCAGAAGGAGGCCCTGCGCATCATCCGCAAAGAGTTCAGCCCCCTGCCGGCCCGCATCAACGAGCTGGCCGACGGGAAGCTGAAAGCCCTGGAAGAGGCGCTGGAAAAGGCAGGCGCGCCGTATACGCCGGGGAGGAGGATTGAATTGGGGAGGGGGTGACCAGGGCGAGCGGCTCTCAACTATGCTATTGGGTATTTATTTAGTGCATAAACTACTCCTTGCTGTTGTCATTGGATAATCGTATTTTTGAAAACACCATAAATTTGAATATGAACCTTTTTCCCAATATCATTTCTGATCCGGAAATTCTAAACGGCAAGCCCTGCATTCGGGATACCCGAATTAGTGTTGAACTGATTATGGAGTGGCTTGGCACCGGTGGCACACCTGAAATTATTGCCAGGAAGCATCCCAAACTTACTGAAGAACTTGTAATGGAGGCGATCAGATATGCCGCTCGTTTCTCGAAAAACGAAATTGTAATTGAAGTTCGCTCCCCGGCATGAAAATCCGTAACCTTAAATTCCTCACCGATGAAAACATCGATAAAGAGCTTGTCGATTTTCTCCGACAAGACGGTTTTGACGTTTTTGACATCAAAGAAGAAGGTTTGTTCAGGATGCCAGACAGAGAAATTCTGAAATTAGCCTTTGAACAGCAAAGAGTGATAATCAGTCAGGATAGTGATTTTGGCACTTTGATTTTCCGAGACAAAGTTTCATTTTCAGGGATAATCTATCTTCGTCCAGGGCATTATTCTCCGGATTTGCATATTCAAACTTTTCGCACGTTGTTGAGTATTAATCTTGAGTATACCTACCCATTTATTTTGGTTGGTGAGAATGAACACGGGAAAATAAAGTTCCGGTTGCGGAATTTATAATTGTATTGTATTAAATTTTGGTAAGAGTCACTAATCACCCTGCGATAATGGCTAAATTCACCCTACTGTACCTATTCCTTTTCACGGTCACTCTCCACGCCCAGCAGCTCCCCGACACCAGCCGTTTTTTCGACATCGAAACGCCTCGTTTCCCGGCGGGCGAGGGGCCGGCGGTGATGATTGACGCTGCCCACAACAACTTCCACACCCTCGACGGCCGCTACCGGGCCTTCGGCAACATCCTGGAGGCGGACGGCTACCGGTTGCTTTCCAATGAAGAACCTTTCACTGAAGAGGGGCTTGGCCGCTGCGACATCCTCGTGATTTCCAATCCCCTGCACGCCTCCAACCAGGGCAACTGGCAGTTGCCCACCCCTTCCGCGTTCACGCCGGAGGAGATCGCTGCCGTGAAGCAATGGGTAGCCGGCGGCGGCCGCCTTTTCCTGATCGCCGACCACATGCCCTTCGCCGGGGCGGCGGCCGATCTGGGGCGGGCTTTCGGCTTTGAGTTCCTCAACAGCTTCGCTATGGACAACCGCCAGCGGCAGATCGAGTACTTTACCCATGCGCAGGGGCTGCTGCACGAGGATGCGATCACACGGGGCATGGATTCCGTCGTGACCTTCACCGGCAGCGCCTTTCTGATCCCCACCGCTGCCCGGCCCCTGATCAGCCTGGACGGGAACTACACCATCCTGATGCCGGAGCAGGCCTGGACTTTTACGGACGATACGCCATTTGTGGACGGCAGCGGGTTTCACCAACTGGCCTGCCGCACTTACGGAAACGGCAAAGTGGCGGTATCCGGGGAGGCCGCCATGTTCTCCGCCCAGTTGGCCGGCCCCAACCAGGCGCCGATGGGGTTGAACAACCCCGCCGCCCGGAATAACATCCTGCTGCTGCGGAACCTGGTGGGGTGGCTGGCGGAGAAGTGATTTTTTCCTGTAGGCGCTGTCAGTTGTTGGTTGTTGCCCGGTAGTAACACGCAGGCTGTTGTTTGTCAGTCAACAACCAGCTTTCGCACAGCTATCCCTTCATTCGTGCGCACGTGCGCGAAATACAACCCGGGGGGCAACCGGGACAGGTCCAGGACACCGCCTTCGGCGATGAGGGCCTGCCTGCCCGTGGCGTCAAAAAGCACAATGCGTTTGATTGCAGCCTCCGTTTTGACGTAGGCGATGCCCTGTGCCGGGTTGGGGAGGATGGCCAGTTCAATGTCCCTGGTTGGTTCTCCCAATCCCGTCATCACCTCAGTACAGGGAGGCAGTTCCGGAATGTCGGCATTTACCTGCAGGCAGTTGTCGAAGTAGGCCTGCAGCAGGTCGAGCTGATCGCGCAGGCCTGCGGCCTGGGCCAGGTGGTTTTCTCCCTCCCGGTAGACGGAATAACCGGCGATGAACTCATTGACGGCGCCGGGAAACAGTTCGAACGCGTCGAAGCTCATGACCACCCGGCGGTCGCCCTCGGGGTTGCCGGCTTCCCATTCCGTCCACCCGCCGTTTTGTTCCGGCAGGCCGGGGAAGGCGAAAGCAGCGGGTTCGGAACCGCCGTATCCGATGCCGCCTTCGGTCAGGGGGCTGCCGTCGCGCCAGTTGCCCTGGAGGTAGTTGAAATACTCGGGCAGGGTATTGGGGTCGGTAACCCCTGGCGGGAAGCTGCCGATGGTGGGGTTGAAGAAGGGGATGATACTGGCCAGGGGCACTTCCTGTGCCATGGTGCCGAGCGGCCCCCGGTAGACGTCGATGCCCAGGGCGGGTGGGTTGGCGCCAAAGCCGGAGAGGCCGAAGCAGTTCTCGTCATTATCATCCGCGTTGTAGACGTAGGCGCTGGCCCGTTCCGGGAAGCTGCCGATGTAGTCGTCGAGCGGGCAGCCCAGGTCGGCGTCGGTGAAGAGCCCCCAGCGCGTCTCCGTCAGGGGGCCGGCAAAATCCGCCCGGTCGGTGATCTTGTAATGAGTGAAGATGGATTCCCGAAGCGGATTTGCCTCTGCGCAGTCGAAATAGAACACGTTGAGCGATATTTCCAGCGGGTGGCCTGCCCCCGCCGACAAGGTAAAAACCGTCCAGTTCATTTGGGTGGGGATGATGGGCAGGTTGCAGTTTCTTATTTCCAGCACCGGATAGTCGCCGTTTGAAGGGTTGTAGATGCCGTCGCCGTCTTCGTCCCAAAAGGGGGCGAGGCCGCCGCTGAGGCCCGAAGGCAGCTCGAAGCCGTTGTATTCGAAAAACCGGGGATTGCCTCTGCCGGGCCAGGCGTAAACAGCAGGTATGGGGGTATTGATCTGGCCGTCCTCAAAGTCCTGCCGGTGGGCGGCGATCTGGGCCGCTGTCACCTGCCAGGCCTTGTCGAAGCCGGGCGGTGCGTTGAAGGGGCCGGGGTTGCCGCCCTGGTGGGTGGTGGCATAATACAGGTTGCCGCCACCGTCGTGGGCGCCGAGCCAAAGGCCGGTATAGTGAATGAGGGGCGCGAAGGTACCGTCAGGCAATTCGTAGTCGAACCCGTGAATGCCGGCAGGGGGAAGTAGGGCCCCGTCACTGCGCAGGAAAATGCGGAGGTTGTTGTTCCTGATTTCCAACACGTTCTGGCCGGCGGCGGCACCGGTTATGGCCAGGAGCAAAACGAAGGATGCGTAAAAACGAGCCATACAGATTGGTTTGGTAGGTTTAACAGATTACTTTTCTACCAGTCAATCTATTGAAATGCCGGAAACCACACAAAGCAAAAACAACGATAAGTCAGGTTTCTGACCAGGCTTTGGGGATGCGTAAAAGTGGAAACGCGTAAACGGCAGCCCACTCTTTTACACCTTTACACATTTCCACTTTTACACAGCCCCTTCACTCCGCCAGTTGAATAAACTGCCCCCGGTTCACGCGGTACCGGTAGTCTCCGATGTTGACCACCTCTCCGTCCGCCAGGTGAGACAGCGTTTCGATGTCTTCCTCCAGGGTGTGGATGGAGCCGCCGGTAGCGTAGGCGATCGCGAGGTAATCTTCGTTGATCCCGTGATCCACGCCGGCCAGCACGATGCGCACCGGGGCGTGGAGTTGGGTGAGCAGCTCGATGTCCCGCACGTCGCTGTAGTTGTCGGCAATGAGGACCAGCTCGTCGATCTCGCCCATCAGGCGGACGCCCTCGAGCAGGGCCTCCAGGTCGTTCTCGGGCGTCACGCCTCCGCTGCCGGCCGACATGGCCCGGTTCATGGTTTCCAGCAGGCGGCCCATGTTCATCTCTTCGTTGATATAGATGCCGCCGGTGGCGCCCAGCTTTTTTTCTGCTTCCGGCTTGCCGTCGCCATCGTTGAAGAAGATATAGCGGTTCTGCTCGCCGGGCACGAAGGCCAGGGCGTGCCACAGCAGGATTTGGTCCATATAGGGATACATGCTGCCCGTGATGTCGGTGACGATCACTTTGTTCGACCACTCCGCCCGCTTGCGGTAAAGGGCGGCTTCGATCTCCTGGCCTGTTTTTTCGAAATAGCGCTCGTCGGCTTCCACCAGCAGCCGGTCTTTGGCGGCGCGGGCGGCGATTTTTTCTTTTACCCTTTCCGGATCGGCGCCAAAGCTCAGCATGTGGAGGAAGTTCTCTTCGCCGGCCAGGGCCCGTTCGGCCGCCAGGCTGTCGCGCAGCCGCTCCAGGCGGTAGAGGGAGTCCCGGATGGCGGCCTGCCGGGCCCTCTCCGCCCGCCGTGCCAGGATGGCCTTCGTGCCGATGGTGGTGTAGCGCAGGCGGACCTTGCCCGCCCGGTCGTCGTTGGGCAGGAAGAAGCTGGCTACTTCCGGTTCGAAGAGCGTGCTTATCGTGATGCTGTCGCCTTTGGGCAGCATGAGGATGGCCCGCCCGTCAGCGTCCGTCCCGGCGGCGAACACCCGGCCGCTCTTGCGCAGGCGGAAGTACAGCTGCTCGCCCTCGTGAGGCTGCCCGTCGAAGCCCTCTACCGTCAGCCACAGCAGCACCCGCGAGCGGGTCGGCATCTGGCTTTCGGCCACCTGCTGGAAAACGGTGTCATTTCGGATTTCCTCGGCGTATTCTTTGGGGCTGTAGCCTACCCCCAGCCGGCTTCGGACGAATCTGGCGTCTACCGTCCGGAAGTCCTTTATCCCCGGCTCGTCGGCGGTGTTGAGGGTGAAGGCCTGCCCGCGCGGCAGGAGGAAGACGGCTTCGCCCCTGCCGTCCGTCTGCCCGTGCCATACCTTGTCCTGCTTCTTGTTGACGGCCCAAAGGTCCAGTCCCGGTACGCTGCGGTTCTGGAGGTCGAGCACCTGAATGGTGAGCTGCACGTGGGTTTCGGTAGCCGCCGGGGCGTTGGGGTGGTGGTGGTTTTGGCGGATGGTGTCGGGCTGGGCAGGGAGGGGGAGGCAGGCCAGGAGGATGGCAGCGAGGAAGAGTGTTTTCATGAGCGTGGGTGTGTGGTTAGATAATAGGGTTTGGAATTTGTAGGATAACGGAAGGGGAGGGGGGGAGCGTTTGCGGGGGGAGGATTTTAACCCAAGTTCGATATATAAATCCCAACTTTCGTTGGCTCAATTTTCGCAGCCATCCGTCAACCGTCCGCCGTCCGCTGTCCACCGTCCACCCGGGTTGGAGCCTACATATCAAACGCCGGTTAAGATGATAATCCCCCCCCAATTACCATTTTCACACTAACTTTACATTTTCACTCAACCACTCCGCCCATGAAAATCGCCGTAGGAACCGACATGAAGACCCACCTCGCCGAGGCCATCGTCGGGGAGCTGCAAAAGAGAGGTTATGAAGTAGACGTCTACGGGGCCCTGGCCGCCACCCCCGCGCTCTGGACGAAAGTCGCCATCGAAGTGGCCGAGAAGGTCGCCGCCGGAGAATACAGCCAGGCGGTGCTCTGCTGCTGGACGGGCACCGGCATCAGCCTGGCGGCCAACAAGGTGAAGGGCATCCGTGCCGCCTTGTGCGGGGATGCCCAGACGGCCGCCGGCGCCCGAAAATGGAACGACGCCAACATCCTTTGCATGAGCCTGCGCGCTACTTCCGAGGAGGTGGCCCGGGAGATGCTGGATGCCTGGTTCGCCAATGAACCGAGCACCGACGAGGAGGACGTGGCCTGCCTGAGGTACCTGGAGGAGTGGGAGGCGGAGCATTTATAGGTGAGGTTTAGGCTGAGGCTGAGGTTGAGGGCCATGAGAGTTAAGCGCCTCCAAACAAGCTCTCCGCCGAGCCAGGCCTGGAGCAGGCTTGGCTGAGAATGCCGGGCTCGCTGCTCCCATCTCTTAACCTCAGCCTAAACCTCAAACCTCACCTGAATACGCTCAATCATACACATACTTCCACGTCCCATCCGCCTGCTTTTGCCAAACGGTATGGAATACCCCTTCGGCTTCGATCTTCTGCCCTGCCGTATCCACTGCCGAGAACTGATAGGGGCCGTAGGTGTAGCCCATATCGCCGGAGGCGGCCGCCTCTACGAATGCCGGGGCCCATTTCAGGGAAACCTCCCGCAGGGAACTCTGCCCGAAGTAGGCCCGGATAGCCGCTTTGCCTTTGATGAGGCGGTTGTTGCGGTTGAGCACGGCGCTGTCGGCGGCGAAGGCCAGGAAAGCGGCAGGCACGCCCTGCGTTTCGGCCATGGCGGCAAAGGCCGCTTCTGCCTGCCGGATTTCTTCCGCAGCTTCCGTTTTATTTTGTGAGGGGGCAGGCCGGCAGCTCCAGGCCAGGGCGAGCGCCGTCAGCAACAAAGAGGTGGTCATTTTCACACTACTGGACAAAATGGTTTTGGCCACAGAGAACACTGAGGCCAACACAGAGTACACGGAGTTCTTTCCATTGATAATCAAGCCTCTGTGTGGCTCTGTGTCTTCTCCGGGTACTCTGTGTCCAGAAAAATGTCTAGTAGTATGGGTAATTTTCATAGCCGGGATGTTTTGCAGGAAAAAAGTAACGCTTTTCGCCGCATAGAGCGCATAGGCGGTTTCACATAGGCCACATCAGGTGGTGCCGTTTTGCGCTAAAACTTCCGTGAAAATACAAAAAAACGGCCTGTTAAAAGCTCTACAGGGCCAACAGCCCGCAACAACCGCCGGAAAGCAGGCTCCTCCCTACAAACGGAGACTTCTTTTGCCTGATCGTCCATCCCTCCAACCCTGCATCACTTACCCCTCTGGTCCCGCCGTATCACCTCCTCCACCTGCTGCACTTTCAGGTTTTTGCCGATGATCTTCCGGCCCGGGTTGAGGACGTACAGTTCCGGCGTGATGTCTACCCAGTATTTGCCGTAGATGGAGCGGTTGGTAGGGTCGAAGACGTTGACCCAGTCCATGCCGTTGCGGGCGATGAAGTCTTTCCACTCAGCGTCCTCAGTATCCAGGGCGATGGCGAAGACCTCCACGCCCTTGTCTTTCCACTCCCGGTAGAAGCGCACCAGTTTGGGGGTTTCCTCGATGCAATGGTCGCAGGTAGGGTTGTACATGAATACGATGATGTAGGGCGCCGGGATTTCGTAGATGGAGTGGTACTGCCCGTCCGGCCCCGGAGCCCGCACATCCGGCGCCTGTTTGCCCACCAGGCTGGCCGCCATTTCGGAGGCCCGCTTCCGGATGGCCCAGGTTTGCAGGGAGTCGGACCAGAAAGCGCGTTCCTGGGTGAAGTAGCGCTCCACCATGAAGACGAAGACGGCTTCCGAGTCCATCAGGGTGCTTTTGGTAGGTTGGTACTGCAGGGTGATCCAGTTGGCGAAGAATTTGAAGTATTCGGGATAGTCCAGCACCTGATCCACCAGGAACCGGGCGGCGGCGTTGATGGAGTCGGGGTGTTGCACGGTCAGGGTTTTGATGTAGCGCTGCAGCTTGTTGGCGATGACGGGGGTGCGCAGCAGGCGGGGGTCGCTGAAATCGACGCCTTTCCAGAAATCGGTGCGGTAGAAGTAGACCTGGAGGGCGGAGTCCAGCGTGCCGTCCGGTTTGTATACCTCGCGGGGGTCGGGGTTCTGGCCGGCCTTTTTGTAGCGGGTGAAAAAGGCGTCCGGGTAGCGGGTGAAGATTTCTTCCAGGTGGGCCTTCCGGTTGGCGACCAGCTCGTCTATCTGTTTTTTCGTTTCCCGGTATTCCGGGCTTTCCGGCGCCAGCGCCTGGAGGCGGGCGGAGGCTTCCTGTACTGTTGCGCTGTATTGGGTTTCATAATTCAGGTTCCGGTACAGCAGCTCGTTGTCCAGGCTGCCTTCGGTTTCCATGGCTTCTACCAGTTCGCCCTTTCGGGTTTTCATGGAGAAGGTTTGGTCGTCGTCCAGCAGCACCTGAAGGGCCATTTTGTCGGGCAGCCAGATGTAGTACAGGCCGGGAGTATAAGGTTCCTGTCGTTGGAACAGCATCCGGCCGCCGGCGTCAACCTGCGCCGAGTCGACGCGGAACTGCTGGTCGGCGAAGACGCCGATGAGGTAAGCCTGGCCGGCGGGCAGGCCGTCCACCTGGATGTCGATGGCGGGAGGCTCGGCCGGCTGGGCGGTGAGGGCCGGAAGGGCCAGGAGCATAGACAGGAGGATAGGAAAAATGGATTTGATCATCTGCCGGGTTTTTGAGTGCCAAAAAAAGGCATTTCCGGGCAAAATGCAAAACCTGACAGGATTTACAGGACGTACTACTTTTAAGTGGCGCGTTTAGTAGACAGGATGAACAGGATTTACAGGACGTGCCACTTTTAAGTGGCGCGTTTTGCAGACAGGATTTACAGGATTTACAGGGCGTACCACTTTTAAGTGGTGCGTTTAATAGACAGGATGAACAGGATTTACAGGACGTGCCGCTTTTAAGTGGCGCGTTTTGCAGACAGGATGAACAGGATTTACAGGTATAGCAGGCACAACCCCTGGGGGGAGCATACCCCTATTTTTTCCGGTGGCGATGATTCCGGTACTTGCGTTTGATCTGTACAGACAGTCCAAAATTGATCAACAGCCCGATATCTTTTTTGGTGGCGGTCAGATAATTCACCAACCGTATTTCATGGTCAAGTTGGATTTCGAAAACGGATTGCAGCTCCACGATAAGTATATTCTCGACGAACAGGTCTGCCCGGAAGTTGCCGACCCGTTCTTCTTCGTAATATACCTTTACCGGGTACTGTTGCTCCGCCGAAATGCCACGTTTACGAAGCTCGATCATCATAGCGTTTTCGTATACTTTTTCCAGAAAGCCAAATCCGAGCGTGTTGTGGACCTTGTAGGAGGCGGCTATCACTTCCCGGGTTAATGCGTCCATTTCCATAAGAACCGTTTTTTGATTGAATTTTGCTTGTTGGAGGCCTTCCTCCATTTTATTCCTGCAATTTAGCCCCTCTGCAAAAGGCCCGCAAGGACAGTTGACGCCGTTCGCTCACCTGTTAATTTTTGAGCTGATAATTGTATTTTCGATGCAAATATTTGATGGTCAATGTGTTAAAACTGCCCTGGCGAAGGGATGTTGTAACATACACGCTCCACATCCTGCCCACCCTGTCTCCCCCCAAAGCGCTGTGCTCCCAAAACCTGTTAATCCTGTTCATCCTGTCTCCCCCCAAAGCGCTGTGCCCCCAAAACCTGTTCATCCTGCCCACCCAGTCTCCCCCCAAAACGCCTTGCCTCCAAAACCTGTTCATCCTGCTCATCCTGTCTCCCCGCAAAGCGCTGGGCCCCCAAAACCTATTCATCCTTTTCACCCTCTCTACCCCCCCCACCCTACCCCCCCAACCCCCCACCGCTCCCCTCAGACACGCTCCCAATCCCACCCGCCCCCACTACCCTCCCCTCCCCCTCCCACACCCCCA
>JAGFJD010000336.1 GCA_024102975.1 Phaeodactylibacter sp.
ATATCATTTCCCCCTGCCACAATAGGGCTGCTGCCAACTAACCATACATGGTCTCTCTTTTGCCGTTCAAAAATATCCTGAGTATATATGTTCTTTGCAGTTATACAAAATAATGTAAACACAATAATAACTTTCATGATAGATATTATTAAGGCAGCTATAGGGTACACGACGATACCCTATAGCTGCTCGGAAAAGAAAGATTATTTGGAAATGATCAACCTGGTTTGGAAGATAGGTTCATTTTTCAACCAGGCTCGCATGAAGTAAATGCCACTGGGCAAATTTCGAAGATTAATAAGATGTAAAAATTCGCTTTCCGGCAAATTCATGCTCGATACAGGCTGCCCTAGCTGATTGATAATATCAATTCGGCTACAGGAACCCTCTACCGCCAATTCGCCCGAAGTTGGGTTGGGGAATATGCGGAGACCAGGTGCATCCTTCTGGATAGATACTAGCCCGGCAACAGCCCTTTCCGAACCCGCCTCACAAACATCAACAAAAGTTGAGTCAGCAACCAATTGATACAAACTGCGGGCAAAATGCACCGCCCTTCCGCCAGACAGTGGGCATTGGCCAGCAATAGACAAAAGGCTTCCTGCTTGTTGTGCATCGAAAGTACTGCCCCCCTGAGCAATAGTACTCAGGAATAGCTTGCTGGCCAATTTTTCATTGGTTTGGTAAATTACTGTATCGCTTAAGGCACTGTTTTCTGCAAGCAGCGCCTCGGCAAACCCGGCGCGAACCTGAAGGACGATATTCTCCAGAGAGTCCATGGCAATGCAAAGGCTTGCCGCTTCATTTAGCAGGCTGTCCCGTGCGTTTTCCAGCCCTGTGGCGCCAGCCGCTATCAGGCTGTCTTTTTTCAAGATAAAGCCGGTCAGGCTATCCAGCGCCTCGGCCCACTGCTGCAACTGAGCAGTTTCAGCAGGCGATAGTTTGTACAAACTATCTCTGTCTTTTTCCAACTGGTAAAAAGCCGATAACAAGGTTGTATCATTAGCCAGGAAAAAGCTGTCCAGTATTTCATCAGCGGGCCATTCCTCCATATCCAGCTCTTGGTAGAGCTGAAACTGTGCCGCCCAGAGCATGGCGCCGGGATAATCTTCGTCTAACTGTTCACTGCGGGCTGCTTTCAGGTGGATGTCTTTAACTTCTATCGGCTCCATCCCGCCGTTTTGGACGCAAGTATCAGCATTCCCTCCTTCATCAACGGGAAACCAGGTTTCTTCAGCTTGTTGCTGGGAAGCAGGTGGGAGATTAGGAAAATCAAAGGATGCAGGATAAATGGGTGAAGCGTCGTCATTGGCAAGAAAGCTGTTTTCCGCCAATTCAGGAAACCCACTCCCAAAACTCACCGCCGCTGCGGCCCCGTACCCCTCATTAGGCAGCCCCATATTCACCTCCCAGAAATTGCCCTCATGGCTCTGCTGACCAATCACCAGGCTATTCTGATAAACCAGCCCCCTTCCCATGCCCAACTCGCCAGGATCAAAGACATTAGTGCTCACCACACTGCCCATGCAGCTGCCCTCAAAGGCCGCCCCCGTGCCCAGCTCGGTGAAGGTATTGCAGTCGAAAACGCTGCTGCCGCCGTCCTGTACGCCCAGGCCTACGAAAAACAGGCTTCCCGGCCCGGGGCCGGCCACGTAGTTTTCGCGGACGGTGCAATCTATGGCGCCGTTGATACGGATGCCGGAAGGAGACAACACGGCCTGCTGCATGAAAATGTCGTTGTTGCTGGCTTCCAGCCCATTGACCCCTGTCAGGCGGAGGCCAAAGCCCCTGCCCGCCAGGGTGACGGTGTTGGAGCGGAGCCGGGCATCGGCAAAAGCAATGCCGGTTTCCTCTACGTTGATGCCCCGGCTTTTGGTGGTGATGTCGT
>JAGFJD010000355.1 GCA_024102975.1 Phaeodactylibacter sp.
TGACAACTTTATTGACGAAGTCAATGAAGGCCTGCACGAAAATGAGATCGACGAATTGATGAACCTTAAATTTCAGCTCCTTGAAGCCGCTTGACATTTTCACCTCTGGTGACCGAGCGGTGTATAATTCAAAATTGCTGCTGTCCCTTCCCTCCTCGCAGATCTATATTTCCTCGGACAAAAAGAAGCCCGGTTGCATTCATTATAAGGATCAGGATATTTCCATCTACTTCTTTCGTAAAAGGGAAACCATTGGGGTGAATGGATTTTCCTTCTCTAAAGACACCTTTATTTATTATGCTCAGGTTTTTGAACTTTCTTGAATCTTATTCCAATTCAGGCCAACTATCTCTTTTAGACAGGCTCACCAAAGAGTCGATGATCGAAGTATTGTATTGTGCATACAAGAGCCAGCTTGTTCCGGAAAAATACAGGATTTTGCTGGAAAAGAGGCTTGAAGAATTGCATACCTGAATTGACTTGCCAACATCTTCGCCTATGCCCATTTTGAGGCGGCAGTTTGAGGGGTACATCGGCGAGTGGCGGCGGGTGCTGGGGGAGGAGGGGTTTTATAAGCGGTATCCGGTGGATGAGCTGTACAAAGGCCCGGATTGATGCTAAACTGCCGGCTGCAACTGCTCAAACCGCAGCGCTTTCAAGTCCTCCCTGAAAAGGGAGAAATCAAAATCTTCCGGCAGTTCCATCTCTTCCATTGCCGCAATAAATTGCTCCAGCATCAGGCGAAAAAACTGAGCTTCATCTGCTTCGATGGCTTGTTGGGGGGCTATAAGGTATTGGACCTCCAGCGTCTTTTCAGACGGAATATATTCACTGATGGGCGGGAATACTTCGCCAATAATGGGCGAAAAGGAAATGAATTGCACGGCCTTCCCGTACTTCGCTAGGTCAATTTCTTTTGCCAGTAAGCATTTTAGCCGGTAGCTCATGTTGAACTTGCTGCCTATCGTTTCAGGGGCGATCTGCTTTATAAATGTAAAGTTTGAAAATTGCTCCATTGGTTCGATCCTTTTTTACAATATAACCTTTTTTTATCAACCTCGGTTGGCATTTCCCGGAGGCCTGATCAGTTTTACTTCTGGCTTGTTGGATTCCGGTAAAAATTGATAAGCTGATATTTTATTGACCTCCAACTCTTTACACTCCAGGTAAGTTCCTTCGTGCTCTTCAAAGAAAGTCACTCCCAAATGGGCATAGAGCTTTTTAGCATATCTGGCTTCTCCTTGTGTGGTGATGCCATATTTATAAATTTCCCCCGCTTTTACTGTTACCATAGTGACGCCATTCGGACAACGCAGGCAGGGTCGTTGCATGGTGTAGTCCGCGATCAATACATATTGAACCCACACCTCGTGCCGCTTAGTTATGGCTTCTGCTTCCTTTTGGGCTGCTTCTACCTCTGATTGGTCCAGGCTTGGATCATTACGAAATCGTTCCCAGAACTTAGAACCGGCAAAGGCAAGTATAAAAAGAAGGATCAGTATTGGCAGGAAAGGAAAAGGGTTGTGCCCACCAGTACTTTTCACTGCTTGTTTTTTGTAGCTTGTTCCGGTACTTTTTTGGTAGGTGGAAATAGACATGAGCGCGGTTTTTAGGATTAAAGGTCAAAATCATTCAGCCCGAAAGCACTTACATGTATCCTGAAACTGTCAAGTTTGGTTTAATTGTTCTCATTTTGCAATAAATTTAAGGAAAAATCACAAATAGTCAATTAAAACCAGTATTTTATCTGGTAAATGTGGATAAAATCCTTTTTTGACAATCATTCAATCTATCCCAAAGATGGAAACTGGCGGACTGGCCAGGAAGGAAGTTCAAATCATTGAAACCTACTTCAATTACTGGCGAGAGCATATAAAACCGATCGAGGATAAGCACCGGGTAGTTCAGTTCGAACACATACTGAATCAAGTGGCTGCGGAGCTTTATGGCCCTCGTATTGCCTTCGAACTGGCCGTTCGTTTCTTTTTGGACGACAAGGAGCCGCTGCCTATGGCGACGGACAGGTAAAGTTTCAATTCATTTTTTTCAGTACAAGGCTCAACTGGCGCTTCAACACCGGGATATGAACCTCTACAATTCTCCAAACAATCTCAAAATCCACACCAAAATATTCGTGCACCACAATATGCCTTGAACGAATGATCTTAGACCACTCAACCTCTGGGTAGGCATCCCGGGTCTCCGAGGAGACCATCTTGGCTGCTTCTCCCAAAACCTGCAAATTTCTTAATACAGCATCCGAAGTTTTCAGGTCTCTGGAAAAAGAATCGAAGTCCATACCTTCTGTAAATAACAAAATGCGTCTTGCTGCTTCAATCATATCTTCCACCAACACTTTATCAGAACGCTCAGACATATACCAGATCCTTTTCCACAAACGGCATCACATTAGGCCGGATGGCTTTTTTAGATACAATGTCCACTTTGTGATGAAGCAGCTCCTCCAATTCTTCTACAAGGTCAACGATCTCAAAACCCACAGGCTCAGAAAACTCGACCAGAATGTCGATATCACTTTCTTCTCCGGCTTCGCCACGGGCAAAAGACCCGAAGATCGCCAACTCCTTTATTGGATAAGTAGCAAAAAGACGGCTTCTGTTTTCTTTCAAGATCTTTCTTGCTTCTGCTAAGTCAACCATCAATTCAGGTTTTTCTCAATTTACGAAATATTGAGTTTACTTTCCGATACAAAACCGCGAAAATATATTCCCCAGCAAATCATCCGTCGAGATCTCCCCCGTGATCTCCCCCAAATGGTGCAGCGCCGCCCGGATGTCCATCGCCACAAAGTCTGACGTCACCCCCTCTTCCAGCCCCCCCGTCACCCTGTCTAAACTCTCGTGCGCCTTCCGCAGCGCCTCGTAGTGCCGCGCGTTCGCCACGATGGTGCCTTCCAGGTTCATTTTATTGGAGATGACCGCCTCGTAGAGCTTCTCCTTGAGGTACCCGATGTTCATGTTGTTGATGGCGGAGATGGGAACCCAGTGGTCTTTGGTGAGAGGGAGAGAGGGTGAGGGGGTAAGGGGGTGAAAGGCTCCGGGATCTCCCCCTCCCCCTCTCTCCCCATCTCCCCCTCCCCCTCTCTCCCCCCCTCCCCCTCCCCCTCTCTCCCCATCTCCCCCTCTCCCTCTCTCCCCCTCATTCCTGTTCATCCTGTCAATCCTGTCTCCTCCTTCATTTATCCTGTCCGGGAAATAGTCCTCAAACTTCGTGTAAGGATTCAAATCCATCTTATTCGCCACCACGATCACCTGCACGTTATCATGTATCAGCTTGGCCAGGTCGGCATGCACCTCTTCGGGCTGGGTTTTGACGACGTCGAAGACGTAGACGAGCAGGGCGCTCTGCTGTACTTTCTGCATCGTCTTCTCCACGCCCATCGCCTCGATGGTGTCTTCCGCGTCGCGGATGCCGGCGGTATCGATGATGCGGAACTGTACGCCGTTGATGTTGAGCACCTCCTCGATGGTGTCGCGGGTGGTGCCGGCGATCTCGCTGACGATGGCGCGCTCCTCGTTGAGCAGGGCGTTGAGCAGGGTCGACTTGCCGGCGTTGGGCCGCCCGGCTATGACGGTGTTGACGCCGTGTTTCAGGACGTTGCCTAACTTAAAGGACTGAATGAGTGAATGAATGATGGATTGAATTTTGGAAACCAGCTGGCGCAGCTTGCTGCGGTCGGCGAATTCGACGTCCTCCTCCGCGAAGTCGAGCTCCAGCTCGATGAGGCTGGCGAAGTCGACCAGCTCCTGGCGCAGCTTTTTGATCTCGTCGCTGAAGCCGCCGCGCATCTGCTGCATGGCAATGGCATGGGAGGAGCGGGAAGAGGAAGCGATCAGGTCGGCTACGGCCTCCGCCTGGCTGAGGTCCATGCGGCCGTTGAGGAAGGCGCGCAGGGTGAACTCGCCGGGCTGCGCCAGGCGCGCCCCTTTGTCGATGAAGAGCTGTATGGCTTCCTGCAGGATGTAACCGGAGCCGTGGCAGGAGACTTCCACCACGTTCTCTCCGGTATAGGATTTGGGTTCTATAAAAAGCGATACCACCACTTCGTCCAGAATGCGGCCGCTATCGTCGCGCAGGGTGCCGAAGTGGAGGGTATGGGTGGGCTGTTTCGTCAGGTCTTTCCCGTGAAATACCTCATTGACGATCTTTATTGCCTCCTTCCCCGACAGGCGGATCACGCCAATGGCGCCCAGCCCGGAGGGCGTGGCCAGGGCAACGATGGTGTCGGTGAGGTTGTGCGAAACGTATGCCATTCAATTATTTTACCTGTTGTTCAGGCTTTTGGCCGCAGATTATGCCGGCAAGGCTATTGTGGCCTATGCGAAAACGCCTATGTGCCCTATGTGGCAAAAGCCTCTGGAAATCAATATAAGCCCTTTGCTTGTTAAGAGAAAAACGATAACTTGGAAAAAAGTTTGCTTATGCAGGCCGCCGGAAAGAAAAAAGGAGCGCAAGGGAGAAACCAGGACATTCCGGATTACCTCATTTACGAGGTACTGGAAGGAAAGCCTGTTTACTACAAAGGCTACAAAGAAGTACTGGCTAAAAACAAAACCCTTGAGGACATTATGGGTAGTAGTGGGTTACAATTGGTCATCATTGAATACCTGCTCAGGGTTTGCTACCCTGTTTTTGAACCCTCTGTTTACAGGGTATTAACGAATGAGGCTGGCAGCCACATCAGCAAAAACAATAACCTATCCAATGATATTGCCATTTTCGAAAAAAGTACCCTGACAGCCGAAAAGATAACAAAGAAATACATAAATATACCCGCCAAGATTGTCTTCGAAGTCGACCTCGACGGTGAATTGGGAAAGGAAGAAGCCTTTACCGAAAATGAATACATCCACAAAAAAGTCCAGAAAATGCTGGATTTCGGCGTGGAAAAAGTGTTCTGGGCCACCACCAAAACGCAAAAAGTCCTGGTAGCCACTCCCGGCGAGAACTGGCAGATCATCGATTGGAATAAGGACATCGAGCTACATCAGGGCTGTACTTTCAATATCGGAGCTCATCTGCGGGAAGAAGGGATACAACTCGGCTGAAACGTACAGAAACGCATAGAAATGAAGAAATGTATCCTGAACCCAGAGGCGTTTCCCGTACATTTGCATCCTGGCGTGCCGGCAGGCCGTTGTGCGTAATGCCCCGTAGGCGTACCTGCTGTCAGCCAGCACGTCACTGCGCATTTCCATACATTTCTTCATTTCATCTGCGGTATGCCTGCGCCCATTTCTCTGCTACCCCCCCCAAACGCCCCCGCATAATCCCGGGCAAAATCCTCCAGGCTATGCCCCGGGCGGCCCAGTACGCTGGCTACATCCTCTGAAGGTTGCTGTTCGCCCACCTGCCGGCCCCACTGGTTGAGGGTGACGAGGTCGTCGGCCAGCCATTCCGGGAAGCCGGCGCCCATCAGGCCCTGTTTGGCGGCGTCATCCGGGACGTTGACGAACTGCACGGCTTTGCCGACGGCTTTGCCGATGGCGTCGGCAACGTCCTGAAAAGAAACCGCTGCCGGGCCGGTGAGGGTGTACGTTTTGCCGTCGTGCCCTTCTTCCGTTAGGGCGGCGGCTGCCACCGCCCCGATGTCGCGGGCGTCGATCAGCGGGATTTTCGCATCGCCGTTATTGGAATACATCGCCCCCTGCCCCTGAATGGTAGGAATATTGCCCAGCAGGTTCTGCATGAAGCTGTGGGGCCGCAGGATGGTGTAAGCGATACCGGACTGCATGAGGTAATCCTCCACCTCGGCGTGCATGCGCGCCAGGCGGAGCGGAGCGTCCGGGCCTGCCCCGATGACCGATACTTTGACGATCTTTTCCACGCCTGCCTTTTTGGCGGCCCCGATGAACGCCTTTTCGTGTTTCGGTATTTCCAGAGCGGGGGTGTGGACGAGGAACGCCCGGTCGGCGCCCTCCAGGGCCCTGGACAGGGACGCGGCGTCGCCGTAATCGGCAACGACGGCCGAAACCCCTTCTTTTTCCAAAGCGGCAGCTTTTTCTGCCGACCGGGTCATCGCCCGCAGGTTAAAGCCTTTTCCTTTGAGGTGCTGCAGGGTGGCGGCGCCGGTCGTGCCGGTAGCGCCGGTGATGAGAATGGTTTTCATAAGGGATGTGGTTTATGAGATGAGGTGAGGTTAGAACCGGATGTGTTATGTAACAAGTGGGGGCTGGCTGAGGTTGAGGTTGAGGTTAAGGTAGAGGTGGAGGTTAAGGCGGAGGTTGAGGGCCGCTGTGCGGGAAGGTATGGTAATACAGCATCAGCACGTCGAACGCTTCTGCCAGTGAATGGCCGAAAGTGAAGATGCCTTCCTCATGTCCTTCCATGACGAATATCTTTTGCTCTTTGAGCCTTGTCTCCCGTATCAGGCGGACAATGGACGCCGCCATTTCCGGGGAACCGTAGGGTGCCTCTTTGCCGGTGGTGGGTACATTGTGCAGAAGCGCCTTCCAAAGGCCGGCGTGATGGACGTGGATCACGCCGTTCGCCCCGGAGCATTCCTGATAAATGGCGGCGTGGCTCATCGATTCGGAAGAAGCCACCACCGGGCCTTCGCACCACAGGCGGTTCTCTTCCGCCTCCACCCGGGTGACCAGCGCATAGTGGCTTGCCGTAAGCTCCGCCAGGTTGCCGGTTGCCGAACCGGAGATGATGAATTGCCTTGTTTTTCCATAGCGCCGGCTGATATTGCCGTAACCGACGCCGTTGTCGTAAGCGCCGATCAGGCTCATCTCATACAGTCGCTGCCGCCAGGTATTGAGCTCTTCGATTTCCGCTCCCGGTAAAGGGGCCGTTTCTTTCCAATGTGATTCGAATTTGATGTATCCTTCGTCCATGAGGAGGAGGGTATAACAATATGACAAAATAACCATGAAACCATGAACAGCTCCCCTACATCATCCCCCGGAACATCAGAAACACCCCGAAGGCCACCAATGCCGTGCCCGATATCCGCCGCATAGCCAGCAGGTAGCTGTACTTCATCCAGTTCTGGATGTGTTTGGCGAGCAATACCTTCAACAGGTCGGTCAGGATGATCACGCCGATGATGCTGCCGAAGAAGAGGGTGGCGTCCGGAGCGGGAAGCGGGCCGTCGGCGGAGGCTGTTGTCATCACGCCGATCCAGAAAAAGGCGGTGAAGGGGTTGAAGGTATTGACGAGAAACCCTTTGATCCAGTACTCGCCCCAGTTGTGGCTGACGGCCTGGCCGTTTTGCCTGGTTTTCATGGCGGGGCGGGCGAGCAGGGTGGCCATGCCGATAATGATGAGGATGGCCCCGCCGGCGAGGCTGGCCCACAGCTTGAAGCCCTGCCATTGGGTGAGTTGCAGGAGATAGGAAATGCCGAGATACGCGCATAATACGTAGAGCGTATCGCTTACCCAGACTCCGGAGCCGGCGGCGGCGCCGGCCCGGAAGCCTTTTTCGATGCCGAGCTGTATGAGGATGAACAACATAGGCCCGGCCAGTATGCTTAGAGAGAGGCCCAGCAAGGCTCCCTGCCAAAATAAATGCATAGCTACTGTTTTGTCCTGACAAAAGCTTCCCATTCGGCCAGTTGCTCTCCTTTCATGACCCGGGGAAACTTGCTCTGCCCGTTCATCTTTCCGGTATGCCGCTGCCACTCGTGGAAGAGCCGGGGGTCAACGGCGTTCACCTGCGGAGGGCGCAGCATGGCCGAGCGTTCGGCAGCATAGTCGTCGTTGACGGCCATAAGCTGCTCGTCCAGCACTTTCGTGAGGGTGTCCGTATCGATGAGGGGTGTGCAACCTATATACCAGCGGTGAGCAAAGTGCGCATCTGCTTTAACGCCTGAGACGGTGAATTCGTTGATGTTCACGTTCAGAATATCCTCCGTGCGGCGGATAGCCTCGTTCATGTTGTCGACCGACAAATGCTCTCCGCAGATGCTGAGGAAGTGCCTGGTGCGCCCGGTGATCAGGATTTCGGAGCGGGCCTTGTCGGCAAAGCGGATGGTGTCGCCGATCAGGTACCGCCAGGCGCCGGCGCAGGTGCTCATCAGCAGGGCGTAATCCTGGCCTTCCTCCACTTCATCGAGGGTGAGGGCGGTGGCGGCAGGGCGGAGCTGCCCTTCTTCGTCGAAGTTGTCCTCGTTGAAAGGGACGAATTCGAAGAAGATGCCGTTGTTCAGCTGCAGGCGCATGGCGCTGGTGCCGGGCCGGGCCTGGAAGGCGACAAAACCTTCGCTGGCCAGGTAGGAGTCCTGATAGGTGAGGGGGTGGCCGAGCAATGCTTCAAAGCTCTTGCGGTAGGGCCCGAACGCGATGCCGCCCGACACGAAAATCCGGAGGTTGGGCCAGATTTCGTGGATGTGGTTCAGGCCGTGGTATTCGATGACCCGTTCGAGGGTGAGCTGCACCCAGCTGGGCAGGCCGGTCAGGACGCCCACGTCCCAGTGGGGGGCCATTTTGGCGATGGCCTCGGTGCGCTCGTCCCAGTCTGATATTTTGGCGATCCGGGTGCCGGGGCGGTAGTAGCGGCGAATCCACACCGGCGGCTGGCTGGCGTTGATGCCGCTGAGGTCGCCGGCCTGGTAGTGGCCAAAGTCCTGCAGGGAAGCGCTGCCGCCGATCATCAGCCATTCCTTCGTATAGAAACTGGGCGGCAGGTTGTACTTGGGCAGGCAGGAGAACATCCGCAGGGCTGCCTGCCGCATGCTCTTCTGCATGTCGCCGGTGATGGGGATATATTTACTGGATGCTTCCGAGGTGCCGGAGCTCAGGGCGAAGTATTTCACCTGCCCGCGCCAGCTGACGTCCGCTTCGCCGGCCAGGGTGCGGTTCCACCACTCGCCGAACATGCGGTTGTAGTCGTGCATGGGCACCCGTTCCTGAAAGGCGGCCACCGGGTCGGCGGCGGCGGAGAGCTTCTCGAAGCCATAGTGGCGGCCGAAAGCGGTTTTTTCCGCCCGCCGGAGCAGGCCCTGCAGCGCGCGCGCCTGCAGCTGAGCAGGCGTGGGCTTCCTTTGGTCGAGTTGTTGTACGAACGAAATGCCTTTTTTTACCAGGTTGCCAGCTACGGTCATGATATTTTTTTTGATTGGATTAATTGACAGATAAGACTCCGGAGGCGTGCATTCGTCACCTCCGGTTGCCGTTTCTTGGAATGGCCCCGCAAAAATATTCGCATTGCAACTGTTTTTCAATGCCTGTGCCGTCCTTTTCGGCCAACAGCTTTTCCGGGAGCAAATTTCTTCAGGAAAAATTCAGGTTTACGGGCGTAGCTTGGCCCCGATAACGAACTTTGTTTGCAATGTAATCCTATGAATATCTTTAAAAGACTAGGCAAATGGCGCTTCATGGAAGCGCTGGAAGGTTTTGAGGGCGCCGAAATGCTGCCCTTTGTGGCTATAGGCCCGGACCCGGAGAAAAACGAGGCGGCCGAAAATCTGCCGGCTGAAGGGCGGCGCCGGGCGCCCCGGAAGGCCAAAATGTGGTTTGGCAGCTGGGCGAGCCTACTCGCCGGGTTCCGGAAAACGAACCCCGGCAGCCTGTGAAAGCAGGAATTCTGCCAAATGATACTCCCTCTTGCTTGAATATTATCCTGCCGTTTTATATCTTGAACTGCATTTTTTTCAAATCTTCAGTTTTTTTTCAGATTTGATTTTTTAAATTGCCGCATCATTTTTTAAACCCAACAAACAGTTAGCAATGTCCAATACTGTTGTGAGGTATTCTGACGGAGAATTGGCTGAATTCAAGGCGTTGATCGACAAAAAACTCGCCAACGCACAGGAGCAGCTGGATTCCCTTCAGGAGCAGATCCTGGAGATCACCGAGAATACCAGTGACGAACATGGAGGGGACTGGATGGATGATAGCAGCATCAATAACGATGTGGAAATGCTTAACAATATGGCCATCCGCCAGCGCAGGTATATCAAAGACCTGGAGAATGCTCTGGTCCGCATCCGGAATAAAACCTACGGGATTTGCACGGTCACCGGTGAACTGATCGACAAAAAGCGCCTGCTCGCCGTGCCCACCACCACCAAAAGCCTGGTGGCCAAAACCCAGGAACAAAACCCGCCGGCGGAAAGAAGGGTCAGCTCTTCGGAACGGCCCGCGCCGAAACCTGCCGGGGAGAAAAAAGTCATCACCAAGATCATCCGCAAATCTCCCGTCAAACCGACGCCGCCGCCCCGGCCGGCCGATTTCGACGACGAGGACGACGATTTCAACCTCGGAGATTTCTACGACGACGCCGATGACGAGATCGATAAGTCCATTGCCAACCTGGATGAATTCGCCGAGGATTCTACCGACGATGATATGGACATCGATATCGACCCCCCGATGGAAGAGGAAGACGACGACGACCTCGACCTGTAGGTGGCCTCCCCCCAAAAAAAAAAAACGCCGGAATAAGCCCTCTGCTATTCCGGCGTTTTTGCTTTATGCCTATCTTTACTAAAATTATTGGCCTCCAGTTAAGTAAGGGAATGAACTACGCAGAAATCCTGATCAATATCCGCAAAATTTCCAGAGCGGTGAACCTGGAAAGCAAGCGTCTTGAAAAAGAATACGGGATAAGCATCCCTCAGCTCCTCACCCTTAGTTTCCTGCGGGAACAGGAACACTTCCAGGCCTCTCACAAGGCCATCAAGGATTTCCTCAAACTCAACGCCAGCACAGTCACCGGCATCATCAGCCGCCTGGAAAAAAAGAGCATGGTCGCCAAGCTGCCTCCCCTGAACGACAAACGGGTGAGCCTGATTACCCTTACGGCCAAAGGCGCCGAACTGCTGGACGACGTCCCCTATCCGCTCCACCACCAGATTTCCGAAAGACTCAACGCGCTGTCGCCGGAGAAATTGACGCAGCTCAATGATGCGTTCCAGTCCATCAATGATATCCTGAAGATCGACAGCCTCGAAGAAGGCAACGAGGTGGGCATGGAAAAATAAATGCCCCTATAGTTTGTGTAGAAAATATTTCTTATCTTCTCCGCCACATTCCTGAAACAGATTGTTCTCTTTTCAAGGGCAAAGTTCCTGGCTTTGGATAAGGCCAGGTTATGCCTGTCCAATGGGAAGAGGCTGAATTGAAAGGCGATAAGCCGTATTTTGCCTTTCTGCCAGGTAGCTTCTGCCTCTATCGGGGCGCAACTTAGCAATAAAGACACGTGTTCTATTTACAGGACGCCGCCGCGCCGTTGTTTTCTGGTGAAAGTAGTGTATGCGCCTCCCCGGGCCGGTTCTGGGATGGATGGGCCAGCGGCAGAAAATACCGTCCGGGGCCAACCTGAACCATAGACGGGAATTAAGATCATTGCACCCAATATTTTCGTAACCTGTAAAACTCAATAATGCAATATGAAAGGATATCAGGCATATACCCTCCGGAATTTTCGCGAAATACCCCAGGTCAGCCAACGCCTCAGTGAAGAAGAACTTTTTGATATGGAAGTAGTGGGCAACATTCTGCCGTTCAAAGTGAACAACTACGTGGCCGATCAGCTGATCGACTGGGACAACTACCGGGAAGACCCCATCTTCATACTGACTTTTCCGCAGAAAGGGATGCTCCAGCCCCGGCACTACGAAGAAATGGCGCAGGCCATCAGGAGCGGCGCCCGGAAGCCGGAACTCCGGCTTATCGCCCGAAAGATCAGGCTGGAGCTCAACCCTCACCCTGCCGGGCAGCTCGCCCACAACGTACCTTCGGCCGGCGACGTCCGTCTTACCGGCGTACAACACAAGTACCGGGAAACCATGCTTTTTTTTCCCAGCCAGGGGCAAACCTGCCATGCGTACTGTACTTTTTGCTTCCGCTGGCCCCAGTTTGTGGGAATGAACGAACTGAAGTTTGCCATGCGGGATACCGAACTGATCATAAAATACCTGCGGGCTAACCCGAAGGTGACCGACGTGCTCTTCACCGGAGGGGACCCTCTGATCATGAAAGCGAAAATACTGAGCAGTTACCTGGACGCGCTTATCGAAGCCGGGATACCCAACCTGAAAACCATACGCCTGGGCACCAAGGCCCTGAGCTACTGGCCGCAGCGGTTCGTTACCGACGAAGATGCCGATGCGCTGCTGGCAACCTTTGAGCGGGTTAAAAAAGCAGGCATCCACCTGGCTTTTATGGCGCATTTCAACCACCCTCAGGAGTTGCGCACCGAGATGGCGGCAGAGGCCATCCGAAGAATACGCAATACCGGAGCAATCATCCGGACCCAATCTCCGGTCATGCGCAATATCAACGACAGCGCCGGCGTGTGGGCGGAGATGTGGCAGAAACAGGTGGAGCTGGGGTGCGTCCCCTATTACATGTTCATCGCCCGCGATACCGGCGCACAGCACTATTTTGCAGTGGAGCTGGAACGCGCCTGGCGCATTTTCCGGCAGGCTTACCAGCGCGTCAGCGGTATTGCCCGCACGGTGCGGGGCCCCTCTATGTCTGCCGGGCCCGGAAAGGTGCAGGTGCTGGGGGTCAGTGAAGTAGCAGGAGAGAAGGTCTTCGTGCTCCAGTTTTTGCAGGGGCGCAACCCGGACTGGGTATCGAGGCCATTCTTTGCGCAATACGACCCCCGGGCGATCTGGCTGGATGGCCTGCGCCCCGCCTTCGGAAGAAAGGAGTTTTTTTTCGAACGCGAATATCCGCTTGCCCGCAGGCGGCAACCCGTTGCCGAACCCGCAATATAAAAGCCGGCTCAGGAAATCGGCGGAGGGCTTCCAAAATTGCCTGGTTTTGATTAAATTGCTTATCCTTATTAAACGACAAAATCAGGCTCTTTTTATGCTTATTATCGAAATCAAAGATGGCGAAGGCATCGATCGGGCTCTCAAGCGCTATAAGCGCAAGTTTCAGAATACCGGCCTGATCAAGGAACTGCGCAAACGGAAGGAATACACCAAGCCCTCCGTCCGGCGCCGCAACGAGGTTCTCAAAGCCGCTTACAAGGAGAAAGTGCGGATGGGCGTGGAAGAATAGTGGGTTTTTCCGCTCCGTTCCAGCGCAATGGAGCCTTTTTTCAGACAACAAAAAATCCACTTCCCCGTGGCCAAACAGCAGAATATCCGCGTAGACCTCAACCTCAACATCCGGGGGCTGAAAAAGTCAGCTACCCTCGCGATCAACGAAAAATCCCGGGAACTCCAGCTACAGGGCAAAAAAGTGCACCGCCTGGGGTTCGGCCAGTCTCCCTTTCCGGTGCCGGAGCCGGTGGTGGAAAGCCTGCGCCGGCACGCGCACGAAAAAGACTACCTGGCCGTGAAGGGGCTTTTCGAGCTGAGAGAGGCTATCGCCGGTTACTACCGCGAACGGCAAAGCATCAAGCGCACCGCCGAGGATGTTCTGATCGGCCCGGGGTCCAAGGAACTGCTCTTTCTCCTTCAACTGGTTTACTACGGCGACCTGGTCATACCCACGCCGAGCTGGGTGTCCTACTCGCCGCAGGCCGTCATCATCGGCCGCCGGGTCAACTGGGTGAAGACGCACCAGGAAAATGACTGGCGGCTAACGCCCGAGGAACTGGAGTCTATCTGCGCGGTAGACCCGGACCGGCCCCGTATTGTCGTGCTCAACTACCCCGCCAACCCCACCGGCGCCACCTACACCACTGCCCAGCTGAAAAAACTGGCAGAGATCGCCAGAAAATATAAAGTCATCCTCCTGTCCGACGAGATTTACGGTGAGTTGCACCACTCCGGCCAACATGTCAGCATCGCCCGCTTTTATCCGGAAGGGACCATCATCAGCAGCGGGATATCCAAATGGTGCGGCGCCGGCGGATGGCGCCTGGGCATGTTCGTCTTTCCGGAATCCCTGCGCTGGCTGCTGGATGCTATGGCCATCGTGGCCAGCGAGACGTTTACCGCCACCAGCGCTCCGATCCAGTACGCCGCAGTCGAGGCTTTTAAAACCAACCCCGAGATCGACCGTTACCTGCAGGACGCCCGGCGCATCCTCCGCGTGGTTGGCCGAACCCTGCATGCCCGGCTAAGCGAATTCCATGTGTTCGCTCCCAGGCCGCAGGGAGGGTTCTACCTTTTTACCAACTTCTCTTACTACAAAGACGCCCTCGCCCGCCGGGGCATCCTCAACAGCCATCAGCTGTGCGAGCAACTGCTGGAAGATACCGGCGTGGCCCTCCTGCCCAGTTACGACTTCGGCAGGCCGTCCGACGAGCTGACTGCCCGCATGTCCTACGTGGACTTTGACGGGGAGGAAGCTCTGCGGCTGGCCAGAGAGGAGTATGCGCAGCAACAGCTGAATGGCCGGTTCGTGGAACAGATTTGCGGCGATATGCTGGAGTCGATCCAACTGATCGGGAAATGGCTGCAACGCAGCTGATGGGCTATCCGTATTTTCTCGGCTGAAACTGGTACAGGTTTCCGCTCTCCACCGCCTCGTCTGCGATGTCTTCAAAAAGGAATTCCAGGCGCTCACGGTCAAAAATATCGAAAAACTCATCCCAGGAGAGGTCTTCTGCGTCCGGATATTCGTCTCCCGGGAAGCGGAATTTAATCCGGTCCCCGACCCGTTCGTTTTCAAATCGCTTGAGCCTGACCGGCCGCGCGCGGCGCGCTTCCGCCCAGCTTTGGATATCTTCATGGTCGACGGTAGCGATGCGGTTGTTGTCGCGTATCATTTTATATAGTTTTGATTTCCAAGTGATAATGCACTTTTTAGAACAGAGGCGAAAGGGTAAATGCTCACTGTTTTCCCTATTATTGCGGGGCATTTGTCAGCAAACTGCTGTAAATGCATTAAATAGCCCCAAATGCGCAAAGCCTATTGCAGCGCATTATTAAATAAAGCATTAACTTAGGCGCTGAAGAGGCAATATGTTTTCATTTATGCGAATCACCATCAGGTTATTTTGGCCGCTACTGTTGGCCGGCTCATTGTTCTCCTGCAGCCGTGGAAGCCAGGAACTGCAAGTCGAAGAAGAGGCTGTGGAGATAGTGCATTTTGAACCCGCCGAGAGCTTTCTGCAACTCCAGGCGGGCAATTACTGGGTCTACGAGAGTTTCAGCGTCAACCTGGAAACGGGCGAGGAAGCGCCCCTGCTCAAACGAGACAGCATTTATGTGCTGAAAGATACGGTCATCGGCCGTTCGGAATACTTTATCCTGGAAGGTTCCCGGCTGGGGCAGTCGTACCGCTCCGTCCTGCGCTGTTCCGGCCCGGAGGTGATGGATGCTGATGGGCGCCTGTTATTCAGCACGGCGGCGATTGGGGATACGGCTGTCCTGCCGGCAGCCCGGCTTGCCGAAGGAGCTGAATCCGGAGAAGCCTGCCTGTACCGCGTCGGGGGAGTGGAAGTTCCTTACGGCGTTTTCGATGCGCTGGAGTACCGCCGGACGTTTACGCTCTCTTCGTCCCAGGAGGGAAAGGAAGAGGGCAACCTTCGCCGCCAATCCGATTTTTTCGCCCGGGGGATAGGCCTGATAAAGTACACCAGTTTCTTCCCCAACCAACCGCTGGACATCGAAATGCGGCTGGTGCGCTGCCAGGTTAAATAGGGCTTTCATGCAACTGGAATGGCATCATTACCTCATTGCCGTCCTGGGCAGCGCCCTGGCGGGCAGCATCAACACCCTGGCGGGCAACGGCTCGGCAATAACGCTGACCATCCTTACGGAGCTGATCGGCCTGCCGGGCAACCTGGCCAACGGCACCAACCGCATCGGCATCTTCACCCAAAGCGCGGCCGGCACGGTAGCCTTCTGGAGGAACGGCAAGCTCAGCCTCGGCCGGAGCTGGATGCCCATTTCCCTTAATATTGCAGGTGCGATCGTTGGCGTGATCGTCGCCGTTAACGTGAGCAACGAGGAATTCAAAAACGTCTTCCGCTTCCTCATGGTGGTGATGCTGTTCGTCATCCTGGTCAAACCCGGCCGCTGGCTGCGCAGCACCGACACCAGCCGGAAGACCAACCCCTGGCTCGCCGTGCCCCTCTACCTCGCCCTGGGGTTCTACGGCGGCTTCATCCAGATGGGCATGGGCGTCTTCTTCCTGGCGGTAATGGTGCTGTACGCCCACTACAGCCTGGTGGACGCCAATGCCGTGAAAATATTCGTCGTCGGCGCTTATACCTTCCTGGTGATCCTCATCTTTCAGAGCCAGGGGCTGATCGACTGGAAGATCGGCCTCATCATGGCGGTTGGCCAGACCGCCGGCGGCTACTTTACCGCCCACTATGCTTCGCGCTATGAACAGGCCAACGTCTGGGCACACCGGCTGCTGGTCGCAGTGGTCATCCTCGCGATCGGAAAACTCTTCAATTTGCATCGACTGTTCCTATGATCAACTTCAAAGAATTCATCTCTGTCACCCTGGTCCTCTTTTCCGTCATCGATATTATCGGATCCATCCCCATACTGATCGGCCTGCAGAAGAAGGGCATCAAGATAGAAGCAGCCAAAGCCTCCGTCATCTCCCTGTTTATCATGACAGCCTTCCTCTACGGGGGCGAAGCCCTCCTGCACTTATTCGGCATCGATGTCGAGTCATTTGCAGTAGCGGGCGCTATCATCCTGTTCCTGATGGGGATGGAAATGGTGCTGGGCGTGCATATTTTCCACGAACAGCCCGATACCAATTCAGGAACCATCGTACCTGTGGCCTTCCCGCTTATTGCCGGGGCGGGCACCATGACCACGATCATTGCCCTCAAGGCAGATTTTCAAGCCATCAATATCCAACTGGGCATTGTGTTGAACATCATCTTCGTTTTCCTCGTTTTGCGTTCCTCCAACTGGATCAGCAACAAGCTGGGAGCGGGCGGCGCCAACGTGCTGCGCAAGGTGTTCGGCATTATCCTGCTGGCCATCGCCATCAAATTGTTCAGGGATAATTTTCACCTGATCATCACGCCGACAACCCCGGCGCAACATTGAACGGGAGCCGGGCACACTACTAGACATTTTTCTGGACACAGAGTACGCCGAGAAGGCACAGAGCCACACAGAGACCTGATTATCAATGGAAAAAACTCCGTGTACTCTGTGTTGACCTCCGTGCCTCTCTG
>JAGFJD010000392.1 GCA_024102975.1 Phaeodactylibacter sp.
AGAATTGTCGGACAGGATGTAGGTGCGGCCGGCCCATTCCTGGAGGTAGCTCTCATGCCAGCCTCCGGCCTGCCAGGCCAGTCTGGCGCCGCCCTGGTGCAGGGGCACGTAGATCAGCTGCCGGGCGCCTTCGTTGGTGGAACGCGTATAGCCGTAATTGGCGTCCAGTTGCAGGCTTCCGTCCGCCAGCTTTCGCTCCAGCCGGAGGCGGGCGCTGCCGCCGCGGCTCCATACCCGGCGGATGTTCTCCGGGCGGAACAGGCCGCCCTCCGGCAGCCAGATGATCCAGTCCTGCACATTATAGTTAAAACCTGAGAGCCGGGCCCGGGCGGACCAGGGGCCCCATTCCTTCCGGGCCTGGAAGTAAAGCGATTGATTCCAACCCCTCTCCGGGCGCAGGTTGGGGTTGCCGGCCCCCGGCCAGTAGAGGTCGTTGAAGGTAGGCAGGCGGTAGTTGCGGGAGGCGGACAGGCCGGCCTCCAGGGGGCCTCCGTCCTGCCAGCGCAGGCTCAGGGCGGGCGTGAAGGGGATGGCCCGTCCGTTTACCCATTCCTGCCGGCCGCTCAGCACGGCCAGCCACCGCCGGCCTGGTTGCTGCCACCGCAGCGCGGCAAACAAAGCCCAGCGGTCCTGCCGCGGAAAGCCTGCATACACGTCGGAGCGGGCTTCCAGGTAGTTGAACTGCAGGCCGCCCTTGACATCCAGGCCGGGGGAGAGCTGATGCGTTCCTTCCCCTTCTGCCAGCAGGTAGCGCGTGCGGCTGTCCGAGAAAGTATTGGCCAGGGAATCGGCGTACCGGAGGCGGTTCTGAAAGGCCGCCAGGCGGGTGATCCAGCTGCTTCGTTCGCCTGCCCACTGCCAGTCGAGGGCCGCCCGCAGGGCGTCGTCTTCCTGGCGGGCGGCGCTTTGTGGCTGCACCCGGCTGGGCGGTATGTCCCGTTCGGCGCGATGCGCCCAGAGGCGGGCGCTTACCTGGTGGCCGCCGGCCAGCCGGAAGGTATTCTCCTGGAGGGCGCCCATCTGGCGGGCGCCGGCATGGGGCAGGCGTTTTTGTTCGCCATATATATCGGTATAGGGATAGTCGTTGTCGGCGGATTGCAGGAAGAGCTTGGTGGCGGACCGGAAGCGCTCGCCGCCATAGGCCAGCCGCAACCCCTGGCTCCGGTAGCCGAAGCTGCCGCCCTCGCCCTGGCAGCTCAGGCGCGGGCCGGCAGCCGGCGGCAGTCGGCTGTCGAGGTGGATAGCGCCGCCCATAGCGCCGCTGCCCCACAGGGAACTGCTGCCCCCCAGGGCCAGGCGGGTTTCTTCAAAAAAGAAAAGCGGGAGGATGCTCAGGTCGGTCAGCCCCAGCATGGGGTCCTGCAGCGGAAGGCCGTTCCACAATACGACCGTGTGCCCGGCCGAGGTGCCGCGGACGGCCGCCGTGGCAATATTGCCTGCCCCGTAGTCGCGAACGTAAATGCCGCCCTGGCGGCGCAGGGCTTCCGACAGGTTCTGCGTCTTCAGGAAGGCGAGCTGCTGGCTGTCCGGGATCACCTGTTCCTGCCCCGGCTGCCAGCCCCGCAGGCGCGAAGCGGTGACGGTCACCTCGGGGATGTCGATGGTGTCGGATTGGGCCACAGCATGGCCGGGCAGTGCCGGAAGCACCAGGAGCAGAAAGCAGAAATGTATGTAGATGGGTCTGAAGAAAGCCATGCATTGGTATTGAGCTGCACGGGAGGGGAGGCGGTGGCGGGAGCTGGCCGGGAGGACTGGTTATTGGTTATTATACTGACGCACGGCAGGTTTTGTCAACTACAAAACCCGCCGGGTCAGTATATACTGGCATCGCTGGTTTTGCTCCTGACAAAACCACGCGTTCGCCAGTATAATACCCCGGCGAACCGTGTGGATGTTATTGGTTATTGGCGGTCAGGAGTAGCCTGATGTAATTACTGGTTATTGCCGGCATACGCCTGGATCGGAATAACCAATACCCGGATAGTGGGTACAAATCTGGCCATAACCAGTGAACGGTTCACAGCAGTTCCTTCTCAATGTCCACCTTGCCTCTAACCCGAAGGCAACAATGAAACATCCGCTCCGGCAGGTCTTCTGACTCACTTCGCCGGATTGCCGCCTTCCCGTTAAAAAACAGTGGCTCCTGACAATCCGGTTGGAACGCCCATCACAACCAGTAACCGGCACCCGCTCAAAAACGGAAATAACCAATAACCCGGTTCCTTAGCATCCCGGAAGCTCACAGCTGCGGGTACAGTCCCTGGATCAGTATAATACTTACACAGGAGTTCCCTATTATGCCTTTCGGCAACCGGAGCGGGAGCGAAGGTACGAAAAATACGGGGTTTTGGAGAGGGAGGCTTGGGAGTAGGTGGAGATACCTGGAGATACCTGGAAATGGATAGAGGCGGCCCCGACACTTCGCTGGGTACGGGTCAGGCAGTGTGCGGGGCAGGCTGTTGCCAAGCCTGGCCGTAGCGGGACCGTTCAGGCTGCTGTGTTTTTTTGTTTTGAACCGCAGGGGGCGCAGAGAACCACAAAGGAACCTCATTTCGCCGTTTTTTCGCCCCATAGCACCGCTATGAGGCTCAAAAATGCCCCCGACGACTAAGGTGTCGGGATCAAAGACTTTGTGAGAACCCCCAATCGGCCATTCCTGCCTGCCAGCGAGCGCTGGCGAGCAGGTAGGTTCGCCTCCAAAGCACCACCTCCAAACAAGCTCTTAGCGAACCCCCGATTCTGCGAACCGCGAACAGCCAACCGCGAAAAGCGAACCGCGAAAAGCGAACAGCCAACAGCGCCCCCACACATTCCCAATCCCTGTTTATTCCCACCCAGGACTTCTCCGTGTTGCCCGCATGACAAAAATACCCTTTGCTAAGTGACAATCCTCACCATTACAGTCATCCTCCCGTCCTATATTGCTGTGGCTCAATAATTTTCAAAAAATACAGATCATGAAAAGAATAATACTGTTGCCCTTACTGTTTGTGGGGTTGTCCTTTATCAGTTTCTCCCAGACGGAGGACTTCGTTTGCAAAGATTTTTCCGGCCTCGTCGCACAGGAACAGCACGCCCACGAAGCGCTGCTGAATTTCCGTTCTTCTCCCTTCACCGACAATTACGACATCACCTACCAGCGGATGGAGTGGGAGTTGGACCCCGGCATGTACTACATCAAGGGGACGATTACCACCTACTTCATCCCCACCGAAGAGGGTTTTGAAGAGCTGAACTTCGACCTGTCGGACGCCCTCCAGGTGAATGCCGTGCAATACCATGGCTCGACGCTGGACGGGTATAATCAGGCTAACAACCGGCTGGCTATATCCCTGCCACAGGCCATCCCGTCCGGACAGCTGGATTCCATTTCAGTAGTATATGAAGGCGCGCCGCCTCAGACCGGCTTCGGCTCCTTCGTGCAGTCCACCCACGGCGGGCAGCCCATCATCTGGACGCTGTCCGAACCCTACGGCGCGATGGACTGGTGGCCCTGCAAGCAGGACCTCAACGACAAGATCGGCAGCGTGGACATTTACGTGCGCACCCCGGCCGCCTACCGGGCAGCCAGCAACGGGGTGCTGGTGGAAGAGTACGAAGACGGGGCGGATAAGGTCTACCACTGGCAGCACAACTATCCCATCCCGGCCTACCTGGTGGCCATTGCCGTGACCAACTACGCCTACTATTCCGATTTCGTGCCGGTAGAGGGCGGCGAGCCGATCGAAGTGCTTAACTACGTCTTCCCGGAGAACCTCGCTTCCTGGCAGAGCGCCACGGGCACAACAGTAGAGGTGATGCAGCTGTTCAACGAACTGTTCGGCCTGTATCCTTTCGCCGACGAGAAATACGGCCACGCCCAGTTCGGCTGGGGCGGCGGCATGGAACACCAGACGATGAGCTTCATGGGCGGCTACTCCCACCTGCTGCAGGCCCACGAGCTGGCCCACCAGTGGTTTGGCGACAAGGTGACCTGCGGCAGCTGGGCCGACATCTGGCTCAACGAAGGCTTCGCCACCTACCTGGAAGGCCTGACCTATGAACATGGCCTGGGCCTTAACACCAACACCTGGCCGGCATGGCTGCAGGGCAAGGTCAACCAGATCACCGGCCAGCCGGGCGGCTCAGTCTACGTCGACGATACCACTTCCGTCAACCGCATCTTCAGCGGCCGCCTTTCCTACTCCAAGGGCGCCATGCTGCTGCACATGCTGCGCTGGAAGCTGGGCGACGACGATTTTTTCCAGGCCGTGCGCAACTACCACAACGACCCCGCCCTGGCCTTCGGCTACGCCCGCACCGCCGACCTGCAGCGCCACCTCGAACAGCAGAGCGGGCAGGACCTGACGGAGTTCTTCAACGACTGGTTCTACGGCGAGGGCTATCCGTCCTACCGCTTCAACTGGTGGCAGGACGGCAATACCGTCGACGCCACCCTCGACCAGATCACCTCTCACTATTCGGTAGACTTCTTCGAGATGCCGGTGCCCATCCGCTTCCGCGGAACCGACGGCTCGGAGCAGACCATCGTTTTCGACCATACCGAAAACGACCAGTACTTCCAGTTCGAGCTGCCCTTCGAAGTGGCTCTAGTGCAGATCGACCCCGAATACTGGCTGATATCCCGGGGCAACTTCGTGACCAACAACCCGCTCACCGGCCTGCGCAGCCCGCTGTTCGAGCAGGTGCAGCTCTTCCCCAACCCGGTAAGGGGCGAGCTGACGGCTCAATTGCCGGATGGCTTGCTGCCGGCCCGGGGGCAGGTCTTTGATGGCAGCGGGCAGCTGGTGCAGCAGATCGTCCTCCGCCACGAGCAAGAGCGGGTTGACGTGCGGGATTTGGCGGCCGGGCAGTATTGGCTGAAGCTGGAGACAGCGGCGGGGGGCATGACGATGGGGTTTTTGAAGGAGTGAGGAGGGAGAGTTGTGTAAAGGGGTAAATGGCTGGGATGCCTGGGCTTTTACGCCTTTGGAGCATGTTTGGAGGTAGTCCCCGGCACTATGTGTACGGGGCAGGCTATTTTGGCTGCAAATGCCAGCTTTTGGAATCCCGACCCTACGGGTGCGGGACAGGCTCTCACTTCGCCATTTTTGAACCTCATAACCCACTATGAGGTTCAAAAATGCCTTCGTAAGAACCCAAATTCTGACATTTTCGCTTCAAAAGCACCACCTCCAAACGTGCTCTGCGCTTTTGAGGGTACACTGGAAAGTCGGGACTCCCACTATTGTGGCAAAAAACATCAATTTTGTGTGGATTTCTCCAAAACGTACCCCTGATCCGAAAAAAAGCACTTTTGTTTTTGGCATACATTGTTTAGGCTTGAGGGGCTGGAGGCATTAAGGATATACACGCAATAGCGACTAAGCAAAAGGCGCAATGCGGGTTTCGCTTAGTCGGAGTTGCGTGTACGCACAAGTTGAACTAAACCGCCGTTCCGGCGGTAGCTTTTGTCCTCCAAAAGGCTTA
>JAGFJD010000451.1 GCA_024102975.1 Phaeodactylibacter sp.
ACAAAGGCGATATTCGTATCTTACCAAAAATTTGCTCTCCAAACAATAATCAAAATAAAAGTTAGTGTATACAGCTAAAATCAAAATAACTAACTGACAACCAGTTAGTTGCGACTATTTTTGACCTACCCCGTAGTAAACTCACGCTAGTTCTGTTGGAACGAAGTCCCGGAGCAGTTATTAACGCCACCCCAAGTTGGGCGCAGTTACTGGTTATTACTAGTTATTGCTGGCAATCAACCGCTTAGGTTTCCGGTTTGGAAATAACTAATTAACCCTTAACGGCCTGTTGCTCCCAGCGGTGGAATAAATTCGTCTACGCTTTTGGCTTTTTCATGAAACAGGGGTGTTTGTTGTTCGTTGAAAATAAAAACACGCAAAAGGTTTACGAAAGAAAAAGCGAAAACATCAAGTTTGTTTGCCATACTGCCCATCTCCATTTAGCTCCTCGGGTTTCCACTCATCTCCACGCATCTCCACACATCTCCATATATTTCCACACATCTCCACACATTTCCCTGTATTTCCATGTATCTCCCTGTATTTCCATCTATTTCCATGTATTTCCCTGTATTTCCCTGTATCTCCCCAAATTCTCAAACCGTCCCCCGATTCCGCGTGCGCCAGACGGAGGCGAGCAGCCGGAAGGGGAAGGCCACGGCGCTGATGATGCTGGCGGTGCCGAACAGCAACATTTCGCTGCGGATGTAGTCCACCATATTGTTGCGGCGTTGGTAGGGCAGGCTGCCGACCAGGGCGTCCAGCCCCTCTTCGTCGATAAACACCTGAAAATGGTTCAGTTCCTGGATCAGGTAAAACAGCAGGGGGATGCACAGGAACACGGTAACGGTTTTGAGGGCCTGCCGCCGGGCGAGAAAGGTGTGGGGCAGGAGGAACAGATAGCGGGTGATGGTTATAGCTGTAACTATGTACACCACATTTGTGAAGAGAAAGGGGTATCCTTCCACAGCGATGACGATCGGCAGCAGCACTGCCGCCACTACCACCGCTGTGAATATCCAGAACAAGATTTCCAGTAAAGTTTTTTTGCCCATTGAATGAATTTTGGTATCTGCCCAACCTTTTGGTTTAATCACATAGGCCACATAGAATTTTCACAATAGAACACATAGTGGCATGACCTTCCGGATGCCCCCATGTGGCAAGCCGCTGCAATTTCTGCCAAGATAAGCCGGGGATTTGGAAAACCAACGAGGGAGAGGGAAAGTTCATGACCCGGGCGGAAGGCGGAAGCTTGCCCGGAAGAGCGATAGCGAAGACGGGGCGAAAGTTTACCCGGCCGAGGCATGAGGACGGGGCGGAAAAATAAACGCCGGACACCCATTTGTTGGCTGCTTCCGACTTCGCACTTCCGACTTAACGGATGATCCCGGAGGCTCTTTTTATAGTTGTCCAAAGTCCACAAGGCAATGGACAAAGAAGCCTGGCGTGGTGCCGCCGCCCGGCATTGCCGGCACCAAACGGGCACACCGAAAACCATAAAATCGTGCATCAAAAATCTGCTCCTTCCAGCTTTTCCCGCAAATTTTCCGACCTTTACGCCCTATGCCAAAAGACAAAGACATCTCCATCATTTACGGCCGCCACCCGGTGGTGGACGCCCTGCGTTCCGGCACGCCGATCGAGAAGGTCATGCTGCAGCAAGGCATCCGGGGGGAGATGGAGAAAGAACTCCGCCACCTGTGCCGGGAAGCGGGCGTACCCCTGCAGGTAGCGCCGAAAGAGCGGCTCAGCAAGATCGTGCGGGGCAATCACCAGGGCGTCGTCGCCCTGCAGGCCCTCGTGCGCTACTACCGGCTGGAGGACGTGCTGCCGGGCATTTACGAGCGCTCGGAAACGCCCCTGATCGTCTTGCTCGACGGGGTGACCGACGTGCGCAACTTCGGCGCCATCGCCCGCACCGCCGAGGCGGCCGGCGCCCACGCCCTGGTCGTCCCGCAGAAGAACAGCGCCCAGATCAACGCCGAGGCGATGAAGGCCTCCGCCGGCGCCCTGGCCACCATTCCCGTCTGCCGGGAGAGCAGCCTCATCACCGCCATCGAGTACCTGCAGCTGTCCGGCATCAAGGTGATGGCCAGCAGCCTGCAGGCGGAAAAGCCCCTTTACGGGCTGGATCTCCGCCAGCCTGTGGCCTTCATCCTGGGCGCCGAGGGGGAAGGCATCAGCCCCGCCGTGGCCCGCGCGGCGGACGAGCTGTTCGTCATCCCGCAGAAGGGCACGACGGATAGTTTCAACGTGTCGGTAGCGGCAGGCATGATGTTGTATGAGGCGATGCGGCAGCGGGCGCACTGATGCCCTCAATTGATTTGAGTGTGTTAAAAAAAACGGGGTTACGGAAAGTCGTCAGACGACTCAAAGTCGCAAAGTCGCACGAAAGTCGTCAGACGACTGATAAAACCCGCGAATATGTCACGCCCTCAATTGATTTCACGAATATGTACCAATAAATGAGCATTTTAGCAGACGTAGCAACAATCTTAATAAGCATTTTAGTCATAGGCCAGGGGGCAACCTGGCTGGTGGACGCTTCGGTCAGGATCGCCAGGAAATTGGGTGTTTCAGAACTGGTCATCGGCCTGACTATCGTAGCGGCGGGCACCTCGGCGCCGGAATTTGCCGTCACTTTCCTGGCGGCCGTCCGGGACATGGGAGATATTTCCGTAGGCAATATCGTGGGGTCGAATATTTTTAACCTGGGCTTCATTCTGGGCGGCACCGCCATCATCAGAACCCTGGCAACAAACAACAAAGTGGTGGTCCGGGACGGAGGGTTCCTGTTACTGGGGACGCTGTTGCTGACGGGCTTCCTGTGGGACCTGTCCCTCGGCTTCCTCGAGGGAAGCGTGCTGCTGGCCATGTTGCTGGCCTATCTGGGGTATTTGTTCTGGAAAAAGGAGCCTGTCGAAGTCGAAACGGGAGACGATCAAAGCTACAACTGGTACGACCCCTTTATTTTGATCCTGGGCCTGGTACTGGTGGTCGGCAGTTCTCACTTTCTGGTGATCTCTGCATCCGACCTGGCGGAACTGGCGGGAATTTCCCAGTGGGTGATCGGAGCGACCATCGTAGCGGCGGGCACCTCCGCCCCGGAACTGGCGACCTCCATCGTTGCCGCCTTGCGGGGCAATCACGGCATATCGGTGGGCAACCTCCTGGGCAGCGACATCTTCAACATGTACGGCGTACTGGCCGTGACCGCAATGATGAAAGACCTGTCGGTCGACATCCAGGCGCGTTCCAACCTTCTGGCGCTCATTTTTATGATCGTTCTGGTCATGATATTCATGCGCACCGGATGGCGCATCGCCCGGTGGGAAGGGGTAATACTGGTATTGATCGGATTGGGCCGATGGTTATACAGTTTTATATAAGCGGGCGGCCAGCGGTCGATGTACTCCCGGGTGTCGGGGCGCAATTCCTTTTTGTACCCCTCGCTCGGTTTTAGGTCTTAGGCTTTAGGTTTTAGGGTCAACTCAGGCCTAATCGGGCACTTAACAGGTGCCTAAAACCTAATACCTAAATCCTCCTAACACCGAAGGGGGTACAATTTAGCATCGCGCCCGGGTGCCGTCTCGTCGACGATAATCCCCAGGCCTTCAGGTGGGGTGAATATAAGGAATTGTTGGATAGTTGAATGGCTAAGAGCCCTCTTCCACTTTTGCGTTTACTTTTACTACTGGAACAGAAAATCTCTGAAACGGCACCCTTCCCTCATCCCTCTTTCCCGGGAGCGCCACGATGGCCTGGTGCTGGCCCCGCTGCTGAAGAGCGATTTGCCGGACGATAAGCCTGTAACACGAATTTTTCCTACCTTTAAAACGAGCGAACAATACGACTACAGATGAAAAAACCGCAGGAATGGATCCGAGAATGGTTTTTCCCTGAACCCAAAGAGGAAGAGCTGTTCCCCCCTGCTCCCAACCTGGATAAACTTCCCGGGCAGTACATACAGCGCTTCGTGCTTAGCCCCGTTCAGGAACCGGCGCAGGTGCTGGGCAGAGGGGGGGAGGACGGTGAGCTGAAAGAGGTTGAAAAAGCACTGGCGAACTGGAAGCAACGCGGCACTCCTCTTTTGCTGAGCGCCGAACAGGGGGCAGGCGTAACGTCTCTGCTGAACGCCGCCCTGCCGTTGCTTCCGCCGCCTCGTTCTTTCCTGGAGGACAAAGAGCGCATCAGCAGCCGGGAGGAACTGTTGCGGGTGCTCGCCACGGCCCTTGGGGTGGAAGGGGCGGACAGCCTGGAGCAGCTGGCGGGGGCTGGCTTTGAGGAACCCAGGGTGGTAGTCTTCGAGAATGTGGAGCGCCTGTTGCTTCGGCGTATTGGCGGCTATGGCCTGTTGCGCGATTTCCTCCATTTTGTCAACGCCACGAAATCGAGGGTATTCTGGATTGTCACCATCAACGATTACAGCCTGTACTTTCTGAACCGGGCGATGAACCTCGCCGATAGTTTCCCGGCAAGAAAGGCTGCCCACCTGCCCAATGATGTCATCAAAGAGATCATCCTCAGCCGCAACGATGGCTATGAAATGCGTTTCCTGAGACCGGAAGGGGTCTCGCCGCGCCACAAACGGCGGCTCTTAAAAATGGATGCCTCCGCCCGCCAGGAGAACCTCCGGGAACATTTTTTCGAGCAGTTGCTGCAGTTTGCCGGGGGCAATATTTCCCGGGCCCTGTTGTTCTGGCTCACCGCCGCTCAGGGCGTTAAGGAGGGCAGGGTCTACCTCAGGCCGCCCCGCGCCGGAGAGCCGCAGGAAGTAAGCCTGGAAGAGCTGCTGGTGCTGGAAGCTGTCTTTCAGCACACTTCGCTTTCTTTTGATGAGGTGGAAGGGATATTCCACCATTCTTCCTATAACGGCCGCCTCCTCCTGGATAAGCTGCTGAGCCGCGGCTGGCTCTACCCGCGCGAGCTCCGCTCCGGGGTGCAGGAATACCAGGTCAACTTCTGGTATCTGCACGAACTGAAAGCGTTATTGAAAAATAAACTCAACCGGCACATTCCATGAATACCCGGCACCTTTCCCGTATAGCAACGGCCCTGGCGGCCGCGCTCTTTCTTCCATTCCCACTATGGGCACAGGAAGGCCCCTCCAACAGCTGGGGGGATTTCATCGAAGGGCTGAAAAACCTCATCCCGGGTTCCCTGGAAGATCCCTTCCTGGAAAGCCTGAAAGACAACCCGGGGGTGTTGATAGAAGTCCTCGTCGCCCTGCCGGTCGTTCTTGGGGGCACTTATCTCCTTACCCGGCTGTTGAAATGGCTGATCTACAAGGCCGCCAGCCAAAGCAACCGCCACCGCGTACAGTGGCTGCGCGCCTACCCTATAATCCGGCTTATCGCCTGGGTGGTGGCCATCGGCTTCCTGCTCCAGGTGCTGCTGCGGGAACACTGGGGGATATTCCTCCTGGGCCTGGCCATCGTGGTGGGCTTCTCTGCCAAAGATGGCCTCAGCGACCTGTTCAGCGGCCTGTGGCTGACCCTCGAACGGCCCTTCAGCGTCGGCGACCGCATCACCGCCGCCGGTTATTACGGGGATGTGAAAGATATCGGCCTGCGCGCCACCACCATCAATACGCTCGACGATTCGATGGTGGCCATTCCCAATTCCTTTGTCCTGGGCAATGCGGTGGCCAACGCCAACTCCGGGGAAAACAACTGTATGGTGGTGATCAAACTGTGGTTGCCCATCGCCGTTGACGTGCAACGCGCCCGCCAGATCGCCTACGAAGCAGCGATCAGCTCTCCTTACCTCAACCTGGATAAAAACCTGCAGGTACTGGTCACGGACCACTTCCGCGAACGGCTCGCCACCGTCATCCGGGTAAAAGCTTATGTGCTGGATACCCAGTACGAAAAGCTCTTCGAAAGCGATGTGACCGAGGCGGCCAAGCAGGCATTCCGGCGGGAGGGGTTGTATGGGGATTTGGTGGATTGAGTAACCGGCCAGTTCTGTGGCAGACAAAATCCTGGCACGACTCCGGCGAGTACGTCTCCGCCAGCTGTGCGCCAGTATAATTGTCGCAAAATTGTACCTTTGAAAGCTAAAATCAAACCATGGAGGACCTACTGGAACGCATCAAAAAGATCGAATCCCTGATCCTCGGGGCCAAAACGGAAGGGGAAAAACAGGCGGCCATTTCTGCGAAGGAAAGAATCCTGAAAAAATACCCCGAGCTGGAAATACACAAAAATCCGAAGGAGTACGCCTTGTACACCCAGGACAACTGGCACAAAAAGCTGTTGCTGGCGATCTGCCGCAAGTACGGGGTCAAGCCCTATCGCTATTACCGGCAGAAGTATACCACTGTCATGGTGCGGATCAACGAGGATTTCCTGAACAAGGTGCTGTGGAAGGAGTACCTGGAATACTCAGAGCTGCTCGGCAAACTGGTGGAGGAGATTACCGACGACCTGATCAGCAAGATTCATAAGCATGAGGAGGAGGATATTATTCAGGGGAACCTGGAGTGAGGTTTTTAACATATAGGGGGCGGGGTGGGGTGGGGAGCAGAGGGTTTTTTATCACATAGGGCATATAGGGGTTTTCGCATAGGGCCACATAGGGAGGTACGGTTGGGCTTTGAGCTTGTCCGAAATTCAAATACCCAAATTGGGGCGGTAGCCTGATAAATCCATTGAGAACATGGTGGCAAATCTCAGTAGCCGGGGGCAACGGAAGCGGAAAAGACTTGACAAGTTTTCAGCCAGGTACCTTCCGGGAAACTTGTCAAGTCTGAGAACTCACTCATTCCACCACCACAAAACACCGCGCCTCCGGCTTCCGCTCTCCAACCTGTACATTGGCAATGTAAGTACCCGCAGGGTAGTGCGCCACGCTGAACTCTATGGGGCCGTCGACTGCTTTGATCTCCCGCCGGGCCATCAGCTGGCCGGCTTTGGAGTGGATGGCGATGGTAGCCGGCTGCCCAAGGCTGCTCTCCTCCATCTTTAGTTTGAGGATTTCGGCGGTGGGGTTCGGGTAGATGGCAAAGCAGTCGGGGCTGATCTCCGCCGCCGGTTTCTCTATTGCAATGTCGGAGGCAGCGTCCTCCCCGGGCATCACCTCGCCCTTCAGGTAGAGGAATGTTTGGGGCGGGTCGGTATTAGCCGTGAGGGTGACCTTCTGGACGCGCTTGCCCTGCTTGTTCCTGGAGTTGAACTCCACGGTGAGGGAGGCCGTCTCCCCCGGCAGGATGGGCTCGTGCGGCCACTGCGGGACGGTGCAGCCGCAGCTGCCCCTGGCGTTGGAAAGGATCAGCGGCTCGTCGCCGGTGTTGGTGAAGGTGTAAACCTGGGAGACGACTGTCCCTTCCTCGATGGTGCCGAAATCGTATTCCATAGCCTCAAACTCCATTATCGTAGTGGGGCCCGCAGCGGCAGGCGGCAGGCCTTGCCCCGGAAGGTTAAACGCAAGAAAAGACAAGAGTACGGCGATCAGCCAGACGGAGGGTTTTGATGTTGTTTTCATGATGTGATTTTGGTTGGTGAAAAGTTATCCGGTTAGATGCAGCAATGGTACCTGTTAAGGCCTTTTGATTAATCACATAGGCCACATAGCGGGTTTCACAGTAGAACACATAGGTGGCGGCTATTGTGGCCTATGTGAACTGTCTGATGTAGCCTATGTAGGAAATAGTTGCGAACAATAACCATAATGGTTGTAATGCGGGAGAAGCATTTTTTATTTCCGGCTGTGCCGGATTTAACGTTTTCACCTTTCCTCGGAGCTTGTTTGCCGGCTGTTTTCCAACAATGGCCGGAAGGCGCCGCGTGCCCTCCGGCCGGATGCGGGAGCAATTGCCTACAAATTCTGGATCGCCTCTTTCAGGGCGCTGCAGTTCGTCTCGTCCAGGTTGTCATCGCAGTCGTACTCGTTGTACACTTGCTGCAGGTAGCTTTTCAAATTGGCGGGGGTATAATTCAGCCTTCCCTTCAGGTAGTCCCGCAGTTCCTGCGCGGCGGACTGGGAATCGTCGACCATCCGGAAGATGGCGGTGGCGCGCTCGCAGTTCATGTTGCCGAGCATCACCCGGAGGTGGCTGATTCCGTTCACGGCATTCTTCTGGCAGTTCTTGCCTTCGCTTGACCGCCATTCCTCCAGGTACTGGTAGCAGGGCATACTCCCTTCCCACGGAGCGACGTCGGCGCTGGCATGGTCGCTATTCGGGTTGCAGGGGTCGACCACGCCGTACTTGTCGGGCGTGCCGGCGGCCAGCCCTTCGGTAATCAGCCGGCGGTTGCGGTCGTAGGTACACTGCTGCCCGGGGCTGTCTTCATCCTTAGCCCAACGGATTTCGTAGGTGGCGCCGTAGTGGTATTTGTCCAGGTAATTGAAAAAGCCGTTGCACCCGTTGGAGAAGTCCTCCCATTCCCCGCACATCTCCGCTTTTCCATCCAGGCTTTCCGAATATTCGCAGGGGCAGTCCGGCAGTTTGGCATACCATTCTGATCCGCCGCCGACTACTTCCGAAAAGTTGTCCTGGTCTTCAAAGAGCCTGCCCGTGCCATTGGGTATCCACAGGTTGTTCGCATTGCCGAAGTTGTCGAGCATCAGATTGGCCACCTGGATGTCTTCGATGCCGTTGTTGGCCAGTTTCCCGGAAACGACCAGCACCAGCCGCGCCTCCGAACTGGTCGGCGTGTGGATTTCATTGACTTCGATGAATACGGAAAAGGCACAATCCTCTCCTACGATATAACTGCCGATGGCCTCTCCCACCTGGGTTCCATGCCGGTAGTCTACCGTTATTTCCAGGTCGGCCTGGTCGTACAGCCTGATAAAAAAATCCTGAGTCCGCGTACCGGGAATATCGCCGGCGCTGCTGGCAGTAATCACGCAAGTCGAAATGACATACTCGTTATTCAGGTCCGGAGGGGTGGCGCCGCCATTGACGGCAAGCCCCAGGCCAAGCAGGGCATTCAGGTTGTCTTCCGATATGAGGGCGTTGATGTCGGGGGTCAGGCCGTTTTCATCGACCATAGGCGCGGCCTCCTCTTTTTCGCATCCGAAAAACAATACAGCCAGTGCCAGTAAGCCGAAAACATAAATTGGGTTCTTCATTGTGGTATGGTTTTAATGATGTTCACCCGTTAGTTCCCGGCGGGGAGGAGGAGGTACCCATGTTTGTGGAAAAATATTTCAGGAGTTGGGAGGAGAGCATGGTGCATGCAGGTAATGGCTGCCGGCATACTTCCGGACATTTTTTTGGACACAGCGTACGCCGACCTACCTGCCGCGAGTCGGAGCCTTGCAGGCAGGGAAGACACAGAGTACACAGAGAAGACACAGAGTCACACAGAGTCTTGATTATCAATGGGAAAAACTCCGTGTAGGCTATCCGTCTAAGGCTGGACAGCAGGTGCCGGGGTTGTGTACAGCCTTAGACGGATACCCTTCGTGTACTCTGTGTCACCCTTCGTGCCCCTGTGTCCAAAACCATTTTGTCCAGGGGTGTGCACAAAACTTTAAAAACTCTCCGCTTTTTCTCACAGCCTCCGTTCCACCAAAAACTAAAGTGTTATTTTGCACTGATGTATGTAATCAACTTCCGATATCGCCTTCCGGGGCTGGCCACCATTCAGTTATCCGGCGGATGGACGCGCTGTTTTCTTTGTGTTTTGCTGGCTCTTCTGGACATTCACAGCGGCAAATCCCAGAACCCCCACCCCTATTTCCGCAATTACACCACAGAGCATGGATTGCCCAGCCCCGAAGTGCACTATTGCCTGGAAGATGACGAAGGGTATATGTGGCTGGCTACCGACAACGGCCTCAGCCGGTTTGACGGATATGAATTCAGGAATTACGGCCCGCGCGAAGGGCTCAGGCACAATGTCATATTCTACCTGCAGAAAGATCCTGAAGGGCGTATATGGGCCGCCACCATGCACGGTCATTTGTATTATGCCGACAATGACAGCATCCGGGCTTTCGCGCAAAATTTAGTGATCGAACGGCTCAACCCAGGCTCCCGTTGGGCCCTTGATTTTTTTATTGATGGCCAGGGGGTGAAATACCTGAGCCTGCAGGGGATAGGCATCCTGCAGTTTTCTCCGGAAGGGGCTTTCACCCTGCATACTCCCGAAAGCCCGAAGTGCGCGCGCCTGGCCCTGAAAATACCTGGAAGGTGGATCATGTCAAACCCAGAAATACGGGTTCCAAAAAAGGGAGAGGCAAAAACAGCGCCTCAGGATTCAGGATACACAAAACTGGAGGTTATCGCGGACTCCAATTATCAGGTTGGCGGTTTTTATTTCCGCAATGCGGCCAAATCGAGCACCTTCTGGATAAAAACGCTGAACAACCACCAGACCCTAGCTTTTAACCAGGCCCACCTTTACGGGCTGGAAGAAAAGAAAATAGCATGGCGGCATCCTTTCCCTTACTCCGTACAGCATAAAACAGTTTGCGAAGAAGCGGACGGACAGTTGCTGATAGGTTTGCAGGAAGGCGGGGGCATCAGGCGGTACCAAAGCATAGAAAAACTGCGGGAAAGGAATTATGAGCAGTATCTGAAAGGCATTTCTGTCACGCACATCTTCAGAGACAGCAGGGGTGCCTACTGGATCGGCTCTATTGAAAACGGGCTTTTTTACTGCCCGGATTTTGATCTGAGGATATACGACCAGTCCGCTGGTTTGCCGGCGGACTATGTGGCAGCCTTTGATTTCAAAAACGAAAAAGAATTATATGTGGGGTTGCGGAACGGGCAGGCCCTCCTGGTGAATACAGAAAATAACAGGATCAAAACTCTGCCGGCAGTACCAGGCAGCCCCATTGTATATGATGTATTGTTTGACCGGCACAGGCAGGAACTTTGGCTGACCAACGGGCGGCCTCGTTTTTTCCGGCATGGCCGGTGGGCCGTTGTCAAACGGCAACAGCCGGGAGGGGCCCAGGAATACGTTTTTTCAAAGAAAATGAACTGGAGCCGGGGCCGCGACAGCATCTGGGGCGCCCATCACAGCGGTTTTGGATGCATTGGCCTGGAGCGAAAAGTTTCATCAGTTATTTCTTCAGACCTGGGGCTTTCGGACAGGGTATTCAGCGTATGGGAAGGCCGGCAGGGCCGCGTTTGGGTAGGCAAGGTGAACGGATTATTTGAGTTCAAAAACGATCAGTTGATCCGCCCGGCGCCTTTCCAAAAAAAACTGGAAACCAGGATTGAAGACATTTCAGAATTGCCGGATGGCACACTGGCCCTGGCTACCAAAGGAGAAGGGGTTTTATTGTGGAAGCAAGGCCTTTTTCATCAGTTGACAACCAGCGAGGGCCTGTCCTCCGATATGATAGAAAATATCCATGTGGATGGGCAGGGCCGGATTTGGGCCGGCACCCTGCAGGGGCTAAACAGGATCACCCGTCAGGGCAGCAGCTACCGGGTAGAGGCCTTCACTACTTTCCATGGCCTGCCTTCCAATGAAATTTCGCAGGTAAGGTCTTTTGGCAGCCAAACCTGGATAGCCACAAGCAGGGGGCTTATGCAATGGCATGAAAAAACCGGCCCCCAGTTTACTCCTGAGCCGATCATCGAAAAGGTGCTGGCCAACAACAGCAGAAGGCCAATACAGGGGATTATCCGCCTAAGCCATAAGGAAAACCATCTTGAATTCCGCTACCTGAGCATCAATTACAATATGAATGGCAAAATCCCCTATCGCTTTCGGCTAAACGGGGAGGAGTGGAACCAAACCTACAACCGGTCGGTCAATTTTGCCAACCTTGCTCCGGGGAGTTATCAATTCGAAGTGCAGGCCCAAAACGAAAACCAGGTTTGGAGTAATTCGGGCACTGTATTTTTTGAAATTCAACCTGCCTTTTGGCAAACCCGCTGGTTTACGGCCTTGTGGGTAGGGGTTTTGCTGGGGTTGGTTGGATTGTTCTACCGCAGCAGGCTCCGCCGCATTCGCCGGGCATCTGAAGTGGAGAGGGAAATGAACCAGCTGAAACTATCGGCGCTTCGTGCCCAGATGAATCCCCATTTTATCTTCAACTGCCTGAATTCCATCCAGAACTTCATTACCCAGAACGACCAGCGCAACGCGATCCGGTACCTGGCGAAATTTGCTCAGCTCGTAAGGGGAGTGCTCCACGTTTCGATGAAAGAAAAAATTTCCTTAACCGAAGAAGTGCAAATCCTGGAAAACTACCTGAACCTGGAAAAACTCCGCTTCAAAGAAAAATTTGACTACCGCCTCCACGTGGATGAGCAACTGGATTTGTTCGAAGTCGCGCTGCCTCCTTTGCTTGCCCAGCCCTTTGTAGAGAATGCCATCCTGCACGGCTTTGCCCAAAAGGAAAAGGGCGGCCTGGTTGAAATAGATTTCCGGCAAAAGGATGGCGGGCTGGAAATAGAAATCCGGGATAATGGCATCGGAATCTTCCAATCCCAGGATCAAAAGCGCCAGTCAGGCGCCAGGCACAAGAGCGTGGGGGTGAGCATTTCCCGGCGGCGGCTGGAGATCGCGGATAAGCTGAATGCATTTGAGGTGAAGGAGATAATTGGAGATGATGGGGAAATACAGGGCACGAGCGTGAGGATGTTCCTGCAGGGGTACAATTGCTGAATAAGATATTGCGGGGACGTTGAAGAATAGTACAGTCAAGACTTGACAAGTTTTGGAAACTTGTCAAGTCTAACCCGGGGCCATCAATCAAAAGCCCTGTTTAATAATCCTTACCCTGGCAAACCCCTGCCGGCTGTTGCCAATCTCCAAAATGTATATCCCTTCCGGCAAATGCGATAATTCCAGATGATGGCGCTGAGAACCGGTCTCCATTACGCCTTCGGCCATCGTCCTTCCCCAAAGGCCGATCACCCGAAATCGGGCTTCCCCGGAAACCGGGCCGGAACGCTCGATGGTGAGCTGGCCGGTTGTAGGATTAGGATATACATGGACCCCACCGAATTCCATTAACTCCGGCGCGCTGCTGATCACCAGGCTGTCGGACAGGATACAGGCGGCTCCGTCATTGGTTTCCAGCACCACCCCGGTGGATTGCAGCAGGTTGGAACTCATCAGAAAGGGGTCCACCTTAAACAGCTCCCCGCTGCCGTTGCAGAAAAAGTACAGGTCTCCGTTTCCATCGGCGAAGGAAGCGCCGTATCCCTTGGGTGTTCCGTTGGCATCGGTGCAGGGGATAGCTGGCGCCAATGCCCCCAGGTTAGAGACAGATCCGTTGTTCTCATCGAAAGAATACAGATCTCCGCTTTCATCCAGCCCGTAGAAAAGCCCTCCGGAATAGCTGAAATCGCTTACCGGGAAAGAGGCCGGACTGCTGGTTATGGGGATGGATACCGCAGTTGGGGATGGAGCGGATACATCAATTTTGTAAACGGCGTTGATGCTCGACCGGGTGACCAGCAGCTCGCCGTTGGCGTTGAAGGCGCCGGCAAAGTAGCTTAGCGTTCCATTGCCCAACACCGGCAGGTTGTTTACGGCGCCCAGGTCGTGGAATACCCCATCGGCGCCCACCCTGACCAAATGGTTGGTGTTGGCTTTAATGCCATATATGTAGTTATCCAGGATATTGTACCCTATGGCATTGATCTCATAAGGGTTGACATGGATGGTGTTGTAACTCGATGTACCGGGAATGTATTCCACAAATTCATTGCCGTATAATACCTGATAAAATACGCTGTTGTCGAGGCAGGGAATCCTTTCCGGGAAGATCAGGCCGCCCGACAAGGCGCAGGCGGCTCCGTCATTGGTTTCCAGCACCACCCCGGTGGATTGCAGCAGGTTGGAACTCATCAGCACGGGGTCCACCTTAAACAGCTCCCCGCTGCCGTTGCAGAAAAAGTACAGGTCCCCGTTTCCGTCGGCGAAGGAAGCGCCGTATCCCTTAGGTGTTCCGACGGCGTCGGTGCAGGGGATAGCTGGCGCCAATGCCCCCAGGTTAGAGACAGATCCGTTGTTCTCATCGAAAGAATACAGATCTCCACCTTCATCCATCCCGTAAAACAGGCCTCCGGAATAGCTGAAATCGCTTACCGGAAAAGAGGCCGGGCTGCTGGTTATGGGGATGGATACCGCAGTTGGGAAGGGAGCGGATACATCAATTTTGTAAACGGTGCTGATGCTCGACCGGGTCACGACCAGTTCACCATTGGCGTTGAAGTCGCCGGCAAAGTAGCTCAGCGTGCCATTGCCCAGCACCGGCAGGTTGTTTACGGCGCCCAGGTCGTGGAATATCCCATCGGCGCCCACCCTGACCAAGTGGTTGGTATTGGCTTTAATGCCATATATGTAGTTATCCAGGGTATTATAGCCTATGGCGTTAATCTCATAGGGATTGACGTAAACGGTGTGGTATGTCAACAAAAGAGGATCGTATTCTACAAATTCATTGCCGTACAACACCTGGTAAAAAACGCTGGTATCCAGGCAAGGGATAGGCTCTATTATCGTAACGCTATCGGATAGGGCACAGGCGGCCCCATCGTTGTTGTTTAATGTTCCGTTGATCACGCTAAGGCTGGAAGCATGGGGAGCGCCCAAATCTGCGTCTCCGATCTTGATCAATTCGGTTTGATTGTTGCCGTTGTCGTTGCAGAAAAAATAGAGGTTGCCATTGATGTCGGCAAAGGAGGCGCCATAGCCGACACAGCTGCTGACGGCATACCCCGTTGGAGACAAAGGGGTAATGGCCCCGCCGAAAATATCAAACCGGTTCAGCGTACCTCCGGGCGTGAGGCCATAGAAATAGCCGTCCACAGGGTTGTAGCTGAAATCGGCGCAGCCGGCCAGGCCGTTCATCTGGTAAGCAATCACCGTAGTGTTGGCCAATTGATCGACATCTATACTATAGATGACGTCGAGGTCGCTTCGGGTGACGTAAAGGTTGCCCGACAGGTCGAAATCTCCCGTGTGGAAGGGCCCTTCGGGCAATCCGTTGGCAGGCAGGCCATTCACGGGCCCCAGGTCTTCAACGCCACCATCCGCATCCATCCGGAAAAGGTGGTTTCTGTAGCCGGCTTCCACGCTGATCCCGTAGATATAGCCATCTTCCACATTGTAACCAATGGCGTTCATCCGGTTGCGGTTTCCATTGGGAAAGGAAGTACCGGGAATGATGGTGACAAATGAGGTGGAATTGGCAGGGTCGAAGCGGATCAGGGAGTCGTTGCGCACCTGGTACAATTCGCTATCCGGGAGGCAGGGGAAGCTGTTGGCGCAGGAGTCGATGCCGCTGCAATCGCCGTCAAAGCAGTCGATAAGGCCGTCGCCGTCATTGTCCAGGCCGTCGCTACAATTGGTTTCCTGCTGAGCGGATAAATAAAGGGGGAGCGCCAGTAAGAGAAAGAGGATAATCTTTTTCATTTTGTCAGATTTTAGGTCAATTAGGTTTTCCTGCAAATTATCCCATCTTTCGTTTGCGCTTTCTCAACACTTATTATTCGGCAGGAGGCACCGGAAAATCGCCGCCGGCTGCCTATTATTTGGCATTTTGGCGACTGTACAGGTGTTGTGGTGTTGTGGTTTTATGGTGTTGTGGCCCGTCCTATCTCTGCCGGGTAAATATTCCGGCCAAGCCACCTCAGCAGGCCATCGTTGTGAACTCAGGGCCTGCATTGAGCCAACCGTAAAACCACAACACCGAAATACCATAAAACCTGAATAGTTACGTATTTTGCTTATCTTTGGAAATGCTGCCCCCAAAATTATACTTCGTGCAAATAGGTTTTGTGCATTAGCCCTCCCCGCCCCTCAAATCCCCTAGCGCCTCGGCCGCCGCCAAAGGCTCTGGCCGACGGAGGCCGCTGAGTAGCTTCAGCCTTCGGGCGACGAAGTCTTCCTCCGGC